>JBMFUT010000007.1:0-29859 GCA_049966395.1 Candidatus Micrarchaeia archaeon | reverse complement strand
TGCCGCAGGTCGGATTTGAACCGACGACATTCCGGTTTCTGCTTCTTGACAAAACTCCTTTTTAAGAAGCCTTACTTCAGCCGGACGCTCTCCCGGACTGAGCTACTGCGGCACACGCTAATCATTTTGTGCGAAAAACTTATAAAATGCTATTTATTTTGCACGAATCTGAACTTTTTCGTATTGCTGATTTTTCAGTTACAGGACTGATACTGCGCAAGCTTTTATAAGTTTAACTGAGAACATTAAATCATGAAAGTTCTAATGGTTGACACCGGAGTGTATTTGCCCGGAGGGGAGAACTATTACGAATCATTCAACTATTACAAGGTATTAGCCAGGGCAGGCTTTGACGTAAGCTTATACAAAAATCTGTATTATGACAAGCCGAAAGAGATTTCAGTACAGACACGCGAAGCTGTTCTGAAAAAAATATATAACATGATAATAACTTTCAGCCCTATGGACTTTCCGTTCATAAACGAGTACATCAAGAGGACAAGGGTAAATCCCATAATAATATTTGTGGACAAATTTGAGTTTATCAAAGATTTGGCGGCTAAGGTTTCAATATTCGATTTCCCATTCCAAAGAATAAAGCGGAATTTCACCAAATTGGTAGGCAACATCGACATGTATGTGGTGTTTTCGCACGAAGATGAGCTGCTGGCAAAGAAGCTATTCGGGGAAAACGAAGCAATAAAGAGGATGCTACCATTCATAGACCATGCATACTTCGTACGCTCAAACGAGCAATTGAAAGACGACCCTAAAAAACCAATACTTTTCTTCTCCAGGTTGAGCTCACGCCAAACGAATCTTGACTTGATTGTAAAGGCTGTAGATTACATAGTAAAAGATACGGATTTCCTAGAAACAAACGACTTGCTGATAGAAATTACTGCAAGTGGAGGGGACAAAGAAAGTTTTCAAGAGGTGCTTAGGAAGAAGAAACTCTTGGAGTACTTTAGATTTATTCCTATACTTCCAAGGGAATTGTATATATCATATTTAAGGGAGCATAGATTTTCCTTTATGGCGCCTATGAAGCATTTGGACCTTAAGCAGATAATTATTTCTTTGGCGTCTGGGGTTCCTGTGCTGATAGATGATGAATTCAACGAGAAAATAGACCCGTTTTCTGGTGCCAGATTGGACAGATTCTTTACTTCGGATATAAATGCCATAGTGAAAGATAACGTCAATGGTATGATCTATAAAAGATTGGATTACAAGGATCTAGCCGAAAAAATGATGCAAATGGCAAGCATGGACCTGAGTTCGATGAAGAATAAGGCCTTGGAAAGCGTAGAAAAATTTGACATAGAATCAGGTGGGGCAAATTTCTTAAAGATGATCAAGGAGGTTATCAACAAAGAATCAAAATATGGAAGTGAGCAGCTATTGGATAGGGAGCTGTGAACGGTGGTTGTTTGAAGAAATATACATATTACGATCTGCGCAATTACTTAATTGAAATGCTGTACCTTTCTAAGTATAGAAAACTGTCGCAATTTTTGAAAAGTGAAGTTTCTGAGGATCCGGACTTCAATTTCTTCGAATATCTATTAGACAACAAGGACAAAGTTCTGTTCACCGCCAAAAACAGCGAGATGCTTATTGAAAAGCGCGATGAATTCATAAAAAACAAGTTCAGGCTTATGCGGTTCGGAATAATTGAAGAAATAAAATCTAAGATTGATGACTATTTATTGAACTATTACCAAAAATAAGATGAAACATAATGTAAACGTTTCTAATTTTAGCTGTTTCATCAAACAAGATTCGTAGTACAGTGGCTGCGCCACTTGATGGCGACGCTGGATATGCTATTACCAATTTTATCCTCCTAACTTCCAGCCAAGTTTAAGTATAATTGCAGAAATGCAGCAAGCAGAAAAGGTTATAAGGCGAAATATTGCAAATGGTATCATGGCGGAGGATAAGAGATGGCAAGATCTTGGCGATGCGACCAAGTTTTTAAATCTCGATGGTATAGAGTTCCGGGAATACCAGTTCAACATCACAAAGAATATTCTCAAGGGAAGGAACACGCTGGTAGTTCTCCCCACTGGACTCGGCAAGACGCTCATAGGAGCTTTCGCGATAGCGAGGGCGCTTTCGATAGGCAAGAAGGCGATGATGCTTGCACCTACGAAGCCGCTTAGCGAACAGCATTATGCGACGTTAAGGCAGCTGCTCAAAATAGACGAAAGCAAAGTACTGCTCCTTACAGGTGCAATGGTCAAAAGAAAAAGGGCGGAGATGGAAGAAATGGCATCTGTAATAGTAGCTACGCCACAGACGGTGGCGAACGATCTTAAGAGCGGCAACCTTTCTCTAGAAGGATTTGACGTTGTGATATTTGACGAGTGCCACAAGGCTGTCGGTAAGTATGCCTACACTTACATAGCGAACGAGTGCAGCATGAAAGGTATACAAGTGATAGGACTCACTGCTTCGCCAGGTGGCAAAAGAGAGAAGGTGTCGACGCTCATCGACGCGCTCAACATACAAGCGATAGAAGCTAGGATAAGCACTGACGAGGACGTGATAAAATATGTCATGCCAAAATACGTAAGCGTTGTTGAGGTAGAGAAATCGGAGATAGTAAACAAAATAGGGGCACTGCTGAAGCCAGAAATAGAGAGCAGCCTCGAAGGGCTGAACAAGATGGGACTCATAAACATAAGGAAGTTCGAGCGCATACCTAAAGGCAGGCTCATAGAGCTTGGAAACTTGATAAACAAGATAAGTGCGAGAAACTTCAAGTTTGGAGCGCTCGCTAACTACATCAAGCTGCTAAACCTGATGCACGCCTACGACTTGCTTGAGACAGAGGGGCTTGCCCCATTCCTTTACTATTTCAAGGGCCTTGCAGCAAGGGAAAACAAAGGTAGAGCAGTGAGCTCCCTCCTTGACAGCAAGAATGTAATATCTGCCATGCAGCTAGCTGAGGAGTATATAAGAAATGGGGTTGAGCACCCTAAAGTAGATGCTTTGCTTAAGGAAGTGCGAGACAGGCAGGGGCAGAAAAAAGGCATTATAGTTTTTGCACAGTACAGATCGACCATAAAGATGCTTGTAGACAAGCTAAATGCGGCGGGTTTCAACGCAAGGGCGTTCGTGGGCAAGAAAGAGGGCGTGACGCAAGAGCAGCAAAAGCAGACAATAGCCGACTTCAGGGAAGGCAAGTTTGACGTGCTTGTCGCAAGCTCAATAGGGGAGGAGGGGTTGGACATACCAAGCGTTGACCTGGTAGTCTTCTACGAGCCCATACCGAACGAGATAAGGAACATACAAAGAAGGGGCAGGACTGGAAGGTTTAGGGCTGGCGAAATTGTAATACTCGTTGCCAAAGACACAAAAGACCAAATATATTTATATGTATCGAGGCAGAGAGAAAGAAAGATGCTCGCGATAATAAGCTCCATAAACGCCAAGCTTGAAGAAAAGCTAAAAGCGGCGGCTGGGCAGCAGGGGCTTACCGGTGTTTAGATGCTTGGCGTTACTGAAGTATTTATCCTATTTTCAGCAATAGTGTTCTTTGGCTATGTCCTGTATGCGCTTTTCGATAGACTCAAGATTGCGGTGGTGCTGCCACTAATGCTAATAGGGTTCATCATGGGTCCATTGCTGAAGCTCGTCGGCACAGGAAGCAACAGCAGCATAGTGCAGTTCGCTCCCTATATAACAGCTGTAGCCATCGCATTCGTCTTGTTCGACGTGGGAATGAGCATAAGGCTTTCAAAGCTTGAAAAGGTGATTGTGAAGACGACGGAATTCACATTCATGCTTGCGATAGCAACAGGTATAGTTTCTGGCACGGCAATATTCCTTCTGACGCACTGGAACATACTAATCGCGTTCATATGCGGCTTCGCGATAGCAGGACCTAGCAGCGTCATACTGCCCACGATAATGAAAATTACCAGTGCCAATGAAAAGCTTAAGTCCGCGCTAGTCTTCGAGAGCGTGGTTACTGACTCAGTGCAGCTGATAATACCTATAATACTTTTTGCCATATTGCAGAGCGGAAACGCAAACATCTCTTCTGCACTTTACATGCTTTTCAATTTTTTCGTGAGCTCCACTTTCTTCGGCGTGCTGTCAGCCCTATTTTGGATATTTATACTAAAGAACTTCAAGAAGTACAGCGAGAGCTATAGCTGGATGCTCACTATGACTATGGTAGTCGCGACATATGGCGCTGCATCCGCAATAGGACTGAACGGAGCAGTAGCCATTTTTGTTTTCGGAATAGCCATAGCGAACATGCCTTACATAAGCGTCTTCAAGGGATATGTTTACGACATAAAAAAGGAATTCGCGCATATAAAAGACTATCAAAAGGAGATAACTTTCTTCGTAAGCACTTTCTTCTTCGTCTACATAGGAATACTTTTCCAGATAAGCGACGCCACGCTTGGCATCGTGGCAGTCGCAGCAACAGTCTCGGCAATAATATTCTTCCTCAGGCCTTTGTTCATACCAATCATTGGCGGCTTCTTCAGCAAGGAAGGAAGAGGGAGCGAGAGAGTGCTTGCATCTTTCGATGTGGCAAGAGGTCTTTCGCCTACTATAGTTGCGACTATGCCTTTGGCACTTGGAATTGTAATCCCAGGTTTTGTAGATACCATATTTCTTATAATACTTTTTACAAACATAATAGCCTCTGCAGGGCTTTTCATGTATGCGAGAAAAGCAAAAAGGGAAGGAAGCCTGTCCAAGAAAAAGTTGGCGTAGAATGTCATCTGTTGAAATCTGTCATTGTTTCTATACGCTTCTCTGACGCGCTTTCGACACCGTAATACTTTGCCTTTTCTATGTCTGTGCCTGCCTTCCTGGCAAGACCCTCCACAAACCTAAGCATTCCCCATCCTCCAAGAGCTATAAGTGATGCGGTACCATTCTTGACAACAAAATTTCCTTTGCTTTCTGCCTTTGCGTCCCTTATGGCCATCTTGTAAAGGTGCCTGTAGCTAGCATAATAAACAGCAAACTGGGCGGGAGTTAGCTTTGCCATTGAGAAGCCTTTGCTTTTTATCAATCCAAGGGGCACGTTTTGCATTGGAGTTATGGTGAATTCAAAAGGCCTTCCGTCAACGTACGAGTTGCTTAGCTTGTTTATCAAAGCCACGCTGTCCCAATTGTCGTCGTCCGTTTCTTCAGCTTGACCTACTTGCAAAGTGAACGCCGGCCTCCAAAAGTTTTTGTTCATGTTTTTCGTGCCTTCCCATACTATCTCGCCCCAGCTTCCGTCTGGGCCTATGTGAAGCGGAAGGGTCTTGTTCGGCATGTGCTTCTTTGCAAGAGAGTCGCTGCCTGTTTCAACTCCCACCTGGACCCCTATCCAATTCTTAGGCCCTGCCTTCATTATTTTAGAAAGCTTTTCCATCATTTCCGGATATGCTGCAGCCGGGGATATCCTTGCATGCGTTGGATTTGTACGCTTTATACCAGGTATTGACATCACTTTTGTGACAAGGTCTACAAGTGCCTCCTCGTTCGGCTCCAGATTCGCCTTCGTGTGTCTGAAATTGAAAAACTCGTCAGTGTGCAGCCATGCGTTGTCGAAGCCTCCTTCATTAAGGTTAACACTTATTTCTTTTAATATCATCTCGTCTGAATAGTATCTAAGCGGCCTGAGAGTCACCTCGCAAAAATCGCAACCGACACCGCAACCGCGCATTATTTCGACCATCCCGGCATGCGCAGGATGCTTGATTGCAGGGATTTTCTCCAACGGAGTGCCTGACCCTATCTTCAGGCTTCTTGTGAGAAATTTTGGATTTTTCACGTAGCTCCTGTGAAAATTGTCGTCTATAGTCATGTAGCCTTGGAAGAACATATTGCTGTCTATGGTTCCGCTGCTAAGCTGCTCGAAAAGCTCCAGTATAATGTCCTCTGCCTCGCCTTGGAAAGCGTAGTCTATGCCGAGCTCGTCAAGCTCCTCAGGCCTAAGCGTAAGCTCCCACACCCCTGGGCCTCCGACCACCAGCTTGGCCTTTTTCCCGCGACGCGCCGCGTTTATTCTTTTGATAAGCTTGTAGAATTCACTTCGCACCCATGCCCCAGATTCTCCTCCGAGAAGCGCAAAATATGACATGGTAAGAGGACCCAAGCCAAGAGGATCCATTGTGTTTACAGCTATTATCTCGGTGTCTTCCTTTATGAAATTTTCAAGGAAATTTTCATGCGCGACAACGACCTCTGAGCTGCTGTATCTCTGCAAAAGCGCGGCTTCTATTTTCCTGAGTGCGTAAGTTGTAATAGCCGATCTACCCTCCTTGTCAGGCCTGAAAAGCGGGCCTTTGAGAAAGTAGTATATAGGGCCAGGCACGAGATTGGTAGGTGCGCTTGGAAGGAAGCTCAGCAGCGGGAAATTCCTAAAATCTGCTGACAGACTAGAATCGGCAATTAAAACGTATTTTGCCATCTAACCATCCAAATTTAATCTGCGGCGAATTTTTTTCAGCAGCGTGAGGCGCGCCAAAGCAGAAAGCCTCGCATTGGTAATTGTTTTCCGCGATATGTGTAAATTTAGGATTAGCTTAATATATTTAAAGTTTGTGCATCCTGTCTTATACAACTATAAAATCTGCAACGCAATATTTGCATTGGCTCAGCTGCAGTATGGCAAATTGAAATCAGCATGCTGCGAAAGAGTTAAAAACTTGAATTTTCAAAGCAAAAGATATTGCATCTTTAATATTTGCATGCCGTGATAGGCTTGCAATAGCGCGGGGGTTTTTTGCCAGAATCAGAGTCCGAATTGAATGACAAACTGCGCAGACTGGAGGGTGAGAAGCGCCTCGTCGAAAGCAGCGAAAAGCTCATTGACAAAGAAGAGAGGATACTAAAGAAGGAAATAAAAGACGAAGAAAAACTGGAGGCAGACAGAACAGCAGAGAAAAAAATAGAGAAGAAGATACTTTCAAACAGCATCAAAAATCTCACAGGGGCAGACTGGCTATTCATTGCCGCGATCATAGCTATAATTGTAGTGACAATATATTTCAGAATACCGATGCTCAAGTATTTCGGCTTTTATGAACCTGACGGCTTCTACCATTTCTCTGTTATAAGAGCTGCGGTCAATGACGGTTTCATAATACCGAAATACCTCGTTCTTTCAGGATGGCCCGCGCATACTTATACTGGGGAGCCTCATGGCCTCTACTGGGTAACGCTGGCTCCGTATTTCTTCTTGCGTTTCTTTGGCGTGAGCTATTACACCATAATGAGGCTCATACCAGTGCTTTTCGGCGTATTCGACGTCATAGGCGCTTATTACCTGGTAAGGTACCTTGGCAAGAGCAGGTTGCTCGGTCTCCTTGCAATGCTCTTCGTTGCGCTGAGCATGGGTGACGCAGCAAGGACAAGCACGCTCATCTACAGGGGAGACGGCTTCGTGACCATTTTCCTTATAATTGCGCTCTTCTTCGCCATAAAGATAGCAAAGACCAACGACAAAAATGCAAAGTTGAAATACGCCCTGCTCTCAGGCTTTTTCCTGAGCGTGTGCAATTTCGTTTGGAACGGTGCGCCGTTTGCCACAGCAACTTACGTCGTTGCATTTTTCTTCATAGCAGCTTATGCCTTTGTGATTGCCGACAGGAAGATGCTTAGGAACAGCGGCTACATGCTCATTGCAATGCTTTTGTGGTACCTGCTCGTCAACCTCTACAAATTCCTTGAGTTCATACTTGAGCAGACCTTCACAGGAAAGTACTTCATCATGCTCCTTGCCCTAATGTTCATAGGATATTTCCTTGCTGACTATCTGCTGAAGAACAAGGAAAGACTTTTGTTCGTGCAGACGCCGAGGGGGAGATTCGTTACCGCGACGATCTTTGTTGCTGCAGCACTGATAGCAATAGACGTTGCGGCGCCGGCTTTTGTCTACTCCATATTCGTTGCAAATGGTTTCATAACCACCGGGAGCAATTTTGCAGTGACGATAGAGGAATTGCAGCCACCAACGCCCCAGTTCCTTTTCGCAAGCTTCGGAGCTAGCCTTTTTACTACGCCAATGGCAATAGTGGTATACCTTTCATCTTACATCCTGCACCCCAAGTACGTAATGTGGTTTCTGATGCTTATATTTTTCGCGCCTTACGCATTCATGAAAATTGAAAACAGGAATGGGGAGAATCACGCCGTATGGAGGTTCGGCATTGACGAAGCCTTGCTTGTGCTTATTGCATACTACGCTACCACTGCTTACCTCCAAATGCACGCAGTAAGGTTCAATTCGCTTCTCGCAGTGCCATTGGCAATATTCTCTGCTTATACAGTCTACTGGCTGGTGCTCAGATTCAAGAGATACAAAATGATCGGCTATGGAGTACTGGCTGCGCTATGCATATACATGTTCTTCCTTGCAGTTGTATATACTTCTGTGCTTGTGCAAGCAGACAACATTAATCCACAGTTCATAAGCGCGCTGGAGTGGCTGAAGAACAATTCGAGCGCGAATGCGGTGGTGCTTACATTGTGGCCAGACGGCAGCGTTGTAGAGGGGGTAGCCAACAGGACAAGCGTAACTGACAGCGTCGGCTCGCAGAATGTCACAAAGGCAGATGCATTTGCGGCATGGCTCCTCAATTCAAGCCCGGACGGACAGTTTTTGACTAGCAGCATAAACGGAAAGCCAAATTACCTGCTTGTCAGGTATTCTTGGCTCCTTGAAACTTCTGGCATATATACTGAGTCCGGCACCAAGGAAAACGCCAGCTTATTCGGCTACCTGCCCTTCTCGCGAATGTCCGAATATGTAAACGCCAGCACGCAGATAATAACCTTTTCAAGCCCCAATGGCATTTCTGAAAGGACAATCCTCAAGGTTGTAAATAACACACAGGCGGTGAGCAGCTACCTCATTTACAGCAACGGCATATCCCCAGTGACTTACGTCGCATTCTACAACGTTGTAAATGGCACGTTCAGCATTGTGAGGCAGAACGCATACAACAAGACAAACGGAGAGCTCCTGGTAATAGCATATTCTACCATAAGGAACCCAAACATGGCCATAAACATAACCGGCGGTTATGTGTTTAACACAGGCCTTGAATTAAGCAACATGCTTAAGTTCCTATACTTCTGCAACAACCAGCAGTGCCTCTGGAATAGCAGCGTGGCAAAAATGCAGCTTGTATACATTAACACCGACACCAAGATATTCAGGATAATATACAACAGCTCGCAGTAAAACAAAGAAAGAGTTTACATAAATAATAGGGTGCAGCGACAGCCGCACCCAAAGACATGCTGCCGCGCCTACTTGTATGTCATTATTACTCCTATGAAGGCTATTATGAATCCTATTATGCTTGCTAGGAAATAGCCAATGCTACCCATTGTCAGCGCGATCAGCGCAAAACCTCCACCCACTGTCGCAAGTTTTGCACAGTATGCCAGCTCCTTTGAAGACTTGGATATGAACCCAAAGCTCACAAAGAAGAGAGCAATTGCGCTAATCACTGCAGCCGCATAGAAGAATGGCTGCCATAGTGCAGCTGCGCCCCATGCGCCGTTGGCATAGCTACCGGACGATGTGAATGCTACATAGAGATAGAAGAGGCTTCCTATGAACAACAGACCGAATACTGCCCAATTGTTTTCGCTTTTTGCCATGTTCATCACGATATAACAAAACAAAGATATATTTTTAAAGCTATTGCCAAAGTATGTTTAGTAACAGGATATTTAGACAAAAAACGAAAGTTAGACAAAAAACGATGAAATTGCTACAGCATGGTGCTGATGATTAACCGCCCTTCAGCAAATCCAGCATGTCTATTACTTCAAGAGTCTTTACTGTCTTTTCAGCTACCTCTGCTTCTCTTGTACTTTGGTGTGATTCGGCAAATGATGAGAGAGATTCTATTATGAATGCCCGCTTATCCCTGTCGGTTGCACCTTCCTCTCCCAACACCTTGAGTGTTCCTAAAAATTCCTTCTCGAGCAAGGCTGAAAGCGCACCACCATCCTTCCTTTCTATTATAAGTCTGGCTCTCAGCCTTTTCGCGGCTGGCGCAGATATTCCTTTCTCCACCCTCTCATTCCCCACTGATTTACTTTGCGCATTTCTGATATTTATATTTATCTGCGACATCTTATACTTGCGAGGACAAAATCAACAGCATGAATTTGTTGGTGAAAAGATGAATCATATTGTGGCAATACCGCTGGACAGCACACTGGCTTCATTTGTAGGCAAAAAAGGATCCGAGAACAGCATAACTTTCTACAACAGGCAGTACTCTGGCAGCACCATTGTTGCACTTGCGCCGTCCTCGATAGAGGAAAAGTTTTACGGCGCGGCTGAAGCTATGTGCATTTCGCACAAGATACTGTTGAGCACTTCTACAATAGACAGGCTTTTCGGAGAAATGGTGGTCGCGGCTTCTCTGCTTGGGAAGAAGGTTATGCTCACAAACGACAACGACGTCACGAAACTGCTTGCAGGGTCGCTGAATGATTTCGAGATAGTCAGTAGGGAGTCTGTCCTTGACAGGATAATATCAGGCGCGCCTAAGCCGCAGGCTGGAGGAACGCGCATAGACATAGACAAGGCCTTTGTCGTAAGAGGCGTAGGCACCGTTGTGCTTGGCGTTGTTACAAGGGGCAGCGTGAAAGTCCACGATGAGCTTTTCCATAGCTCTGGCAAAAAGGTAGTAGTCAAATCTATACAAAGCCAGGACAAGGACATTCAGGAAGCCGGCTACGGCACGAGGGTTGGGCTGGCGCTAAAAGGCATAGATGCAGATGAGATAGAAAAAGGGGACGTGATTTCAAGCACGCTCGTCTCGAAAGCGAGAAAAATAAGAGCCAAGATAAACGTCGCAAACATTGCAGATGCAGAAGTCGAAAAAGGCAAAAGCTACGGTTTTGTATCTAATTTCACTTACGCAAACGCCGTGGTGGGAGAGAATGGGGATATTTCAATTGCAAAGCCGGTGCCGCTTGAAATAGGCGACGATTTCCTGCTTTTGCGCGAAAGCGTTCCGCGCATATTCGCTAAAGGCACTGTGACTGAGAAAATTGAAGATTAGCGGAATAGGGGAATTTTGAAAGGAAAAAAGCGTAAGAGCGTTTAGAGGGTGGGGAAGATTTATCAGAATATGCTCTAAACGCTATAGAACATATTGTCAAGAAAAGCTTATAAATCTTTCTGCCCTTTTTTGCCACTTAAGGCAAAGCTGCCGAGGAGGCGCTGGACCTTCATTCCATTATGCCTCCTGTAGCTTGCGATATTATCTTTTCTGCAAGTTCTTTGGTGAACAGCTTCCTTATCTTTTCATGAGACTCCTTGTTGCGGATGTCGGCGACGCTCTTTATTCCGGCGTTGAAGAGCATCCTGGCCCTAACTCTGCCCACCTGCTCGAGCCTTATCAGGTCTAGCAGTTCTTCCTTGATGCCATAGCGCATCCTCACCCTCATTTCTATTATGTCCCTTGTAGGAACGTGCATTATTCTGCCTAGCTCTGCCGCCGAGTAGAGAAGCCAGTCTGCGTTGGTTATCTTTGAAAAAAGCGCGCCTGGAGTTGTATTGTACTTCTTTACCGTTTCGCTCTCCCCTTTTTCGTTTATCCAGTCGTTAAGCATCATTGCAGTGCTGAAAGGCTTCAGAGGATCATAATACCCGAAACCGTTGTCTTCTGCCATGTCAGATGCTGATGCGCCCTCTATCATATGCTCGTATGCGAAAAAGTTTTCCTCGGCTTCTTCAGTTACTTTCACATAAGGCTGCATCTCCTTCGTATTGGTAATCATGAAAAGGTTTGCAATGCTATCGCGCTTTTCGGCCATCTTGTCAATGATCCATTTGGCGGAGAGGGGGTCTATGTACAGTTCACTCACGCGCTCGCCTACTCTAGTTGCCGAATAGATGCTGCCCGCCTTTTCTACAAAACCCCACGCCTGGAACTCGTTTAGCGAACTTTCTATCATGCGTTCTATGTCGCTCATGCTCGAATACTGGTAGCCGTAGAAAGTCTCGCCAAAAAACGAAGTTATGCCTTCCTTTGTCCTGAGGAACCTTGTCGCTATAAGTGCGAGTATGTGGCTTCTTAGCGCCGGCATTATGCCAAGGCTGGATTCTATTGGTTCAAGCGGCGAGTTCATGTACCTCTCGTATAAATCAACAATCTCATCCTTGGATTTTGCAAGAAGCAGCGCCCTTCCTTCTTTGTCGTATTTTGGCCTTCCCGCCCTTCCAAAAAGCTGTGTCACCTCGTTGACGCTCATTTTCACGGAGCCGAATCCTTCGCTGTATCTGCTGGTATCCCTAACTAGAACTGTATGCGCTGGAAGGTTAACGCCAAGCCCTAGGGTCGTGGTTGAGCATATTACTTTTATGCTGTTGCCCTTGAATGCATCTTCAACAATGCGGCGCTGCTCGTTCATCAAGCCGCTATGGTGAAATGCCACTCCGCTTCTCACGCATCTTGCAAGCCTTCTGCATTGCTCAGTAGGATGCGAGAGCACGCCTTCTATTTCAGCAGCCAAAGCCTCGAGCTCTGCCCTTTTATCGCTCACATATTCCTCAACCACGTGGGAAAGCCTTTCTGCGCCAGCTTCTGCATTGCGTTTTGTTGAATAGAATATAAGCAGCTGCTTGCCGCGTATAAGCACATCTTCGGCGATTCGCGCCTCTGGAACTTTGCTGCTTCCTGAGAGCTCCTCATCGCCATCTATGTAGAAAGCTCTGCTGCCTGCGACAATTCCCTTTTTGAGATCTACTGGCCTGTAATCGCTCTCGACAATCTCTGCGCCAAGCCACTCGGCTATCTCATCGGCATTGCCTACAGTTGCGCTAAGAGCTATTACCTGGGAGTCCTTGCAAAGCCTCCTCAGCTTTGTCATAAGCACTTCCATCAAGGCGCCGCGCTCGCGATCGCCGAGCATGTGAACCTCGTCGAATACTACGCAGCCCACTTCGCTGAACCAGTTGACGCCGTGCCTTATCAGGCTGTCGAACTTCTCTGTAGAAGCCATTATGATGTCGTAGCCCGCGAGCCAGGCGTCCATAGAATCCAAATCCCCTATAGACATTGCTATTTTCAGGTAAGGATATGCGCTTTTGAACTCCTCGTACTTCTCGCTTACGAGAGCCCTCATCGGGGCTATATAGATGGCTTTGCGTCTTGCGAATACCGCCCTTAGCATCGCCATCTCAGCTATGAGGGTTTTGCCGCTGGCTGTCGGAGAAGCGACAACCATGCTTCTCCCTGAAAGCAGCCCTCTTGATATTGCTGCCTCTTGAGGCGGCGTAAGCCTGCTTATGCCACGCGAAACGAGAGATTCCAGAACTTCGTTTGGCAGCATGCCTTTGAGAGAGGAGACTTCCATGATAGGAATATTGCATGTCAAAATATATAATTGGAGGCTGTCTATTTGCCGCCAAGTTCCTTCTTTATCATCTCTGCAATGACTACAGCATCATTGTGTTTCTCGTCCCTTGCCGCATACAGCAATGTGACGTCTGAGCTCTTCACAATCGACAGCAGCTGATTAAACGCTGGATTGCCCTTGAGCTCCTTTTCATAGCGTCTCTTGAATTCCTCCCACTTTGACGGGTCGTGCATAAACCATTTCCTCAGCTCGTTGCTGGGCGCGACATCCTTAAGCCACATGTCAAAATTAGCGCTGTTCTTCTTGACTCCTCTTGGCCAAAGCCTGTCTATCAGGATACGCTTTCCATCTATTATTTCAGCCTTGTCGTATATCCTCTTTATGCCAAGCAACATCAGAACACCAAGGCCGCCCTGCTAAAATGCAGCCACAATACAATAGCTTTTTATAATAAAGCTATAAACATTTTTCGCTTTTACTTCTTGAAGAAACGCTTTGCTGTTTCTATTGCATCTACCATCCTGTCGACTTCTTCCTCCTTGTTGTAAAGGTAGAAGCTTGCTCTAGCCACTGCGCCGGCGCCAAGCACACTTGTCACAAGTGGCATGGCACAATGGTGGCCGCTTCTTATCGCGATGCCCTTGCTGTTGAATACTTCTGAAAGGTCGTGCGGATGGATGTTTTCCACGTTGAAAGAAATTACTCCTGCCTTGGAATTGATATCTTTCCCTGAAGGTCCATAGACAGTCACACCCTCAGTCTCGTTTAGACGCTTTAGCGCATATGCAGTCAGGGACTTTTCGTGCTCCCTTATGTTTTCCATTCCTACCTTGTTAAGGTATTTTATAGCTGCTGTAAGGCCTATCGCCCCTTCTATATTCTGCGTTCCGGCCTCGAACTTCCACGGCAGCTCATTCCACGTGCAAGACTGCAGCTCCACGCTGTTTATCATGTCGCCACCACCAAGAAGAGGTTCGGTTTTCTCAAGTATTTCTTCCCTGGCATAAAGCGCCCCTATCCCGAGCGGCGCCAGCATTTTGTGGCCAGATAGGGCAAAAAAATCGCAGCCAATCTTGCTTACATCCACTTTCATATGCGGCGCGGACTGGGCGCCGTCGACTAGCACTAATGCCCCTGCATCGTGCGCGAGTTTAGTCATTTTTTCAACGTCGTTTACAGTGCCCAAGACATTCGAAACGTGAGTAAAAGCGACCAGTTTTGGCGAAAATCCGAGCTTCTGCTTATAATCGTCGATGTCTACAAAAGACTCGTCCTTCAGCTCCACGTAGTCAAGCACAGCGCCCTTGCGCCTTGCAAGCATAATCCACGGGACAAGGTTGCTATGGTGCTCCATCTTTGTTATGAGTATGTGGTCTCCTCTCTTTATGTTTGCCTCGCCCCATGTCAGCGCCACAAGATTTATCGCCTCTGTGGTGTTTCTCACGTAAACTATTTCTCTGTAGCTATGCGCACCAATAAACTCGGCAAGAAGATCTTTAGACTCTTTGTATTCCTCTGTCGCGCGCTCAGCGATGTCATATATCCCGCGGTGTATGTTAGCATTGTAGGTCTTGTAATATCTAGATATGGCACTTATAACCTGCCTCGGCTTCTGAGAAGTGGCAGCGCTGTCAAGATAGGCTATTTCGCTGTCGCCCATCCTGATCTTCAGTATCGGGAAGTCCTCCCTTATCTTGTTCACATCGAATTTCATCATTTACACCCTGTTGAAAATATCATATCCATTTTTCTCTATGTCTGACACTATCTCCAGGCCTCCATTTGCTATTATCCTGCCATTTAGCATAACGTGAACGAACTGCGGTTTCATGTACTCAAGTATCCTACTGTAATGGGTTATGAGCAGCATGCCTACCTTGCCGCCCTCGAATATGCTTGTTATGTTGCTCGCGACTATCTTGACCGCATCGACATCTAGCCCGGAATCGGGCTCGTCCAGTATGGCTATCTTCGGCTTCAGTATTGCCATCTGCAGTATTTCTGCCTTCTTCTTCTCTCCTCCAGACATTCCGAAGTTCAATGACCTGCCTATCATGCCTTTTTCTATATGCAGCTTTGCTGCTGCGTCGTTCACCTCGCTGACAAGTTTTGAGACGTTTATTGGCAGGTTTTCATACGCAGCCTTGGCAGATCTCAGGAAATTTATAAATCCCACACCTTCTATCTCTACTGGCTCCTGGAATTGGAGAAATATGCCAAGGCGGGCGCGCTCGTCTGTAGTCATTCCGAGGATGCTCTTGCCATCGGCAAGTATGTCACCCTCGGTTATCTTGACCCCAGGATGGCCAAGCACCGCTTTGGTAAGCACCGTTTTTCCGGAGCCGTTTGGACCCATTAGCACGTGCATCTCACCTGTAGAGATAGAGAGATTTACCCCTTTAAGTATCTCCTTTTCTCCTATAGATGCATGAAGATTTTTTATTTCAAGCTTCATTTTTTCACCATGGCTAGAACCATATCCCGCTAACATTGCTGGAGGGCATGCCTTCATACTCTGCGCCGTCAAGCTTAGAGAACAGTATGCTCGGCGAAAGCACTTTCGAAATAGTGCTGCTCGTTGCTGCCATGCTTGATGCAAGCATGCTTTTTACTACAAGATTTCTAGCTGATTCAGGCTTTATGCCCCTTGCGCAAAGGTAGAAAACGGCCTCGTCGCTAAGTGGAGATACGCCTGCTGAATGCTTTGCCTCCTTGACGTTCCTTTCGTCTATCGCCATCATTGGTATTGCCTCTATTTTTGAATTTTTGTCAAGCGTTATTCCCTTTTCCCTTATGAGCGATGAAGCGCCTTCTGCCCCTTTGTAAACCTTTGCATAGCTTTTTATTATTGCAGAGGAACCACTGTTTGCCACCACCCGCGAGTCTGCCGACCCGACGGTCTCTTTGCCAATGTTGATTATGCTCGTAGTCGCATCGAGCGCCTGACTGCTATCAAGATACGCAGCCTCGTTTATTTTCCCGCGGGCTCTGTAGCCATCTAATGAAATCGCTGTTATCGATTTGATTATTGAAGCGCCCGTATAAATGTTGTTTATCTGGATGCTGGCATCACTTCCTGCGACTGCGCGAGTCGCGAAAACGCCTACAGTGTTTTTGCCTTGGTTGTATATGTAGTTTATCTCAACTTTTGACTGATCCATCGCATTCACGCTGCACAGTATCCCAGAAAAAGACTTTGCGCTTGAAGAAAGGCTGACTACTGTAAGCTTGAGGTTGGAATTTTGCCCAGCATTCACCAACAGCCGCAGTACTTCCCTGGCGGACGAACTTACTAAAAGCAGTCCAAGATCCTGTTCGCCGTCAGACTCGGCTGCATTTACCTCTATTGTCCTGTCTGCGAAGCTTTCTAGGAAAGCAACAGCTCTGCCGCCTATGTCGGCTCCTACTCCCTCGAAAGGCGCAGACCTGTTGATGGTAGTTATGTTCTTGCTGTGCGTGACAAAGCCGCCCGGCCATGCCTCTGCACTAAATCTGATACCGTAGCTTGACATTGCCTTGGAAGAATACGCCTTCGTCTCGACATCACCAGAACCGGTTGCATTAGTTGTCAATTCAAAATCCTCTAATGGAATGTGTATAAAGTTCCTCTTGTAGAGCTCGCCTTCTTCTGGCACGCTTCTGTAATTAGAAATTTCTTTTTGCTCTTTCATCGCTTCACCGCTTCTAGCCGACAGCGTTCTGCAGTTCGAGTCTTATCAGTCTGCTGAGCTCTATGGAATACTCCAATGGTATCACTTCAGTCAGAGGTTGTATAAAACCAAGCAGTATGAGCGCCTTTGCATCCTCTTCCTTTATGCCGCGCGATTCCAGGTAGACAAGCTGTTCTTGCCCTATTCTCCCCACGCTTGCCTCGTGAGAAAGGGTAGAAGTTTCGTTCTTTATATCTGTATAAGGAAATGTGTTCGTTTTGGATGCGTCGTCAACCATCATTGCGTCGCATTGAGTAGAGGAAATAGAGTTTTCGGCATTCTTTGCTATATGCACAAGGCCGCGGTAGGTTGTTTCTCCATTTCCTATAGATATGCTTTTTGAAACTATTTTGGAAACCGTTTCTGGCGCAAGATGGTAAGCCTTGCCGCCTGAATCCTGCACCTGGTTTGCACTTGCCACGGCAACAGAGAGAATGTCGCCCTTTGCCCTAGGCTCCATAAGGAAGACGCTCGGGTACTTCATGTTAAGCTTGCTGCCTATGTTGAAATCTACCCATTCCATATGGCCGTTCTCCTTCACGTGCGCTCTCTGCGTAACAAGGTTGTACACATTCTTTGACCAGTTTTGTATGGTTATGTACCTCACGTGGGCGTCTTTTGCCACGTATATTTCCACCACTGCAGAATGAAGCGATGTTGAAGAGTATATTGGCGCAGTGCAGCCTTCCAAATAAGTAACCTCGCTACCCTCGTCTGCTATTATCAGCGTCCGTTCGAACTGCCCTGCGCTTTCGGCGTTTATCCTGAAGTATGCTTGCAAAGGCAAAGTCACCTTCACGCCTTTAGGAACGTATATGAAGCTCCCTCCAGACCATACTGCGGTGTTCAGCGCGGCAAATTTGTTGTCCAGAGGAGGCACTATGGTGCCGAAGTACTTCTTCACTATGTCAGGATACTTCTTTACCGCGGTGTCTGTATCAGTGAAAATAACGCCGAGTTTCTCCAGTTCTTTTTTGACGCTGCTGTAAACAGCTTCAGAATCGAACTGCGCCTCTGCGCCGGCGAAGAATTTTCTCTCGCTTTCTGGAACGCCGAGCTTTTCGAAGGTGTCTTTTATTTCCTTTGGCACGTCATCCCAGTTGGTGGCTTCCCTGGCCTTTGGCTTCAGGTAGGTATATATGCTGCTGTAGTCTATATCATCGAGGCTTCTTGTGCCCCACCGCGGCGTTGGCTTGCTTACGAAAGCCTTAAAACCAGCAAGTCTCTTTTCAAGCATCCACTCCGGCTCTTTCTTGAGCTTTGATATGGCAATAACATTCTCTTCGCTTATGCCTTTGATCATGGCCTCGTATCTCGCATCTGTCTTGAATCCGTATTTGTCAGCGTATCCTTCATTTATGTCCTTCAGAATGTCGGCCATTTCAATGCGCCCCTCTCAAATAGCACTTTGATGTTCTAATGCTCTCGCATATGTCGCACAGGCATGCTGCGGCGCTTGCCCTGTGTGCGGCTATTGACTCTGCGCCTTCATCAAGCATGCTTTTGCTTATTCGCGCCTGCAAGCGCTTTATTTTGGATGAGTACTTGCCAGAGAGGTACTTGCTCACTGCGGCCTGGGTTATGCCAAGCGCTTCGGCTATCTCACACTCGCTCATCTTGTACTTTTTCGCAAGCGCCACAGACAGCGAAGCCCTTATTGCAGGAACAGTGCCGTGCGCAGCTTCCTCGTAGGCAGATCCCAACAGCTCACCTTATAACTGAGTTATAAATAGGCAGAAAAGAATTAAAACATGACGCAAAATATGGTTTAACTGCGTAAAAAGCCGGCAAAGCGTGGCTCCAATGCTAGAAATTGCTTATGCGGGGAATGTCAATCTTTGTCTTCCAGCCATAGACTATATCTAAAGAGTTTCCGCTTCTGCCAATAAAACGATCCATCTTTCCAGCTTCCACTGCTGCATCAAGGATTCTCGCAACTTCCTCCTTCTTGACATCGTATCCTCGGCTTCGCAACGTTGCGGCTATTTCTTCTACAGTGGCATAAACGCCTTGCCTTCCAGCGTCTTGCCCAAAAACCTCTCCCAAAATTGTGTCTATGTTAACTCCGCTGCTTGCCGAATATTCCTGATTTCCAGACATCGGTTCACCATTGAAAGCTTGTTTTCTCTCATTTATAAGCGTTGTGCCAGGGTTAGACGGCATGCGCTCTTCGAACTACGCCATTAGGCGTGGCTGTGACTGTAGTGGCTATTTATAATTTTGTTTGTGAAATGATTACTTTATGAATACCATAGAGTGTGTCAAGCTATTTAAGACATACAAAAAAAGAAAAGACAAGAAGGAAGCACTCCAAGGCGTCTCGTTTTCTATCAAGCGCAACGGGGTTTTTGCTGTAATAGGCAGGAACGGTGCAGGAAAGACCACACTGATCAGGATCCTGGCTACGCAGCTGCTGCCAAGCTCAGGCACTGCGAAAATAAATGGCTTCGACATAATAAAAGACGCTGCGCCATACGCAGCCAGATAGCCGTGATGCCGCAGGAGGCAAAACCAGTAATGTGGATGACGCCTAGGGAGAACGTGTACAGCTACTTGCTTTGGCGAGGCTTCCCTGTAAAAGAGGCGCTCAGCAGGGCCGACAAAGCGCTTGAAGGGCTGCACTTGAAAGGTATTGCAGAGAAGGAAAATGGAAAGCTTTCAGGAGGCATGAAACGCAAGGTGCTTCTCGCAACAGTTCTTTCGTCAGAGGCGAGCATTGTTTTTCTTGACGAGCCTACAACAGGACTTGACCCCATATCTAGAAGCGAGATATGGAAGGCAATAAAAAAGCTGAAAAAGGACCATTTGATAATACTCACTACGCACTACCTTGAGGAAGCTGAGGCGCTTGCGGACCGCATTGCCATACTCGAAAGCGGAAGGCTTGTCGCTATAGGCACCCTTGAGGAGCTCAGGCGCAAGATATCTTACCAGTATAGCATTATGGTCGGAAATGGGGATATTGCAAAAATAAGGCACATGCTGAAAAAGTGCAAGATAGTAAGCGGGGAGGAAAAGAGCCAGATACTTGCAAGTAAGAGCGTGGCATATGACTTGGCGAAGCTGCTTGTAAAATACAACATAGTCTTCTCAATGAGCCCCGTATCACTGAACGACGTATTTTATTATTTCGCCAAGACCGAAATAGAAGGTGAAGAGAATGAAGAGGAGCATACTGAGTGAGATTTACGCTTCGTTACTGGTTAACGCGATATATTCGCTTAAGAACTACCCTATAATGGTAGTCAACACAATAATAATGCCTTTTTCAATGCTTATTGTAATAACCATAGCTAGCAAAGGTACACTGATAGGGGTTTCTATTCTAGGCGCTTTCATATCAGTGCTCGTATCTAACGGCGTTTTCTTCCAAACTGACCTGTCGCACCTCAAAAACGATTTCAAGGTTCAGGACATGATAGTGAGCTCTCCTACGCCACAATTTGTGTATGTTTTAGGCATGGCGCTGTCAGAGTTAGTGTATTCGCTGCCCACAATTGTAATACTTCTCATACTCGCATTCTTCTTAGTGCATGCAAGCTTTACTGGGATACTTGTGGCTGCGACAGCTATAATATTCGTATTTGTTGTCGCCACGGCTTTGGGATACATGTTTTCGACTTTCAGCTCTGACGTCGTGCAAACATGGGGTTTCACTGGTATCATAAACACCCTATTCTCTACTCTGCCTCCTGTTTTCTATCCGATAACTTATATACCACTGCCTTACCGCTATCTCGCATACCTGTCTCCAACAACATATGCTGCCGAGATAGCGCAGAATGCAGTTGGCTTCATAAAGCTCTCTCCGGCCAACCTTGCAATGGACTGGGTTGTGCTTGCAGCAATACTCATAGTAGTACTTGCCATAGCAATAAAGAAATCCAGATGGCGCGAAATATAGCAAGGCATGACAGTGCACAAATAAATTTATTAAGTTGCATGTGGGAAATATAATTTGTACATGCTAATTGCTAATGATGGTTATGAAAAAATTCAAGAATACAAACGAGATAAAAATACCAGAGAAGGTCGTAGACCAGGTAATAGGCCAGGAAAATGCTGTGGAAATAGTAAAGAAGGCGGCCAAGCAGCACAGAAACGTGCTTCTCATAGGCGAACCAGGTACAGGAAAGACGATGCTTGCGCAGGCAATGGCAGACCTTCTGCCATCTACAGAGCTGGAGGACGTGCTCTGCTACCGAAACAGCATCGATGAAAACAATCCGATAGTAAAGGCGGTGAAGACATATCCTGTGCCGCCGGAGCCAGGAAAGCCGCTAGGAGACGGCCAGGGCAGGCAGATAGTGCAAAGGGAAAAGCTGAAGAACAGGATGGATTCGACCCAGGGCAGGTCTAACGTGATGCCTATAATAATAGGAATAGTTATAGTCCTCTTCGCAATATCTCTGCTCAACATATTCAAAGGTTATGTGATAATAGTTTTCGCGGCGCTTATACTAGGCATACTTGTCTTCGGTTCGGCTATCGTCTTTGTAAGCAGCCTCACGAGGAGAGGGGGCATACTTCCAGGGATGTTTGATTCAAATGAACCAAAGCTCATAGTCGACAATACTGGCATGACCCATGCTCCATTTGTAGATGCTACCGGTTCAAGGGCTGGCGCTATTTTCGGTGACGTGAAACACGACCCTCTTCAGAGCGGCGGGCTTGGCACGCCTCCTCACCTTAGGGTTGAGGCGGGAGCCATACACAGGGCAAATCACGGCGTGCTGTTCATAGATGAAATTGCAAGCCTCGATCCAAAGTGGCAGCAAGAGCTCCTTACAGCGATGCAGGAAAAGAAGTATTCCATAACAGGGCAGAGCGAGCTAAGCTCAGGGGCTATAGTAAGGACAGAACCCGTACCTTGCGACTTCATACTCGTTGCTGCAGGAAACCTTCAGGATATAGCAAAAATGCACCCGGCGCTTAGGTCCAGGATAAGAGGGTACGGCTACGAAGTTTACATGGAATCTTCTATGCCTGACACCGAAAAAAACAGAGAAAAACTCGTGCAGTTTATAGCCCAAGAAATAAAGAAGGACGGCAAGATACCTCCTTTTGACTATGGCGCCTGCATGGAAGTAATAGAAGATGCCAGAAGGAGAAGCGACAGGAGCGGAAGGCTAACGCTGATATTGAGAGATCTGGGTGGGCTAGTGAGGGCGGCAGGGGATTACGCTCTGGAGCATGGGAGGAAGATAGTCACTAAAGAGGATGTCATAGCTGCAAAGGGCCTTGCAAAGCCCATAGAGGCGCAGTTTGTTGACCAGGTGCTTGATTACAGGAAGGAGTACAAGGTGTTCAATACAAAGGGCTTCTCAATAGGGAAGGTCAACGGCCTTGCCATACTCGGCTCTTCGACCCTCTCGGCAGGCATAATAGTGCCGATAATGGCGGAGGTCACGCAAGCTAGCTCTAGGGCCGAAGGCAAGCTTATAGCGACCGGCAAGCTCGGCAAAATAGCCCAGGAAGCGGTAAAGAACATAAGTGCCGTAATAAAAAGGCACATGAATCGCGACATAGCTAGTTATGACATACACGTCCAGTTCCTCCAGACTTACGAGGGTGTTGAAGGAGACAGTGCAAGCATATCTGTTGCGGTGAGCGTCATATCGGCGATGGAGGGGCTTCCGGTAGACCAGTCTATTGCTATGACTGGCTCGCTTTCGGTGAGGGGCGACGTTCTGCCTGTTGGAGGCATAAGCAGCAAGGTCGAGGCGGCAATAGACGCAGGAATGAAAAGCGTAATAATACCTAGGAGCAACTTGCACGATATATACATACCTAAGGATAAGCTTAAGAAAATAAAGGTGATAGCAGCTTCTAACATAGCAGATGTGCTAGAGTATGCGCTGAAAAAGAGCAGCAGAAGGGATGAGATTGTCAGAACTTTCAGGAGCTACATCACTACAAACTACAAGGAGAAGCCTCCTCTTGTTATAGGGAGCAAGGAAGAAAAGCAGTGATTTGATGCAGTACGAAGGCAAAAAGCCAAAGGAGAGGCTGGAGATTCTTGGGCGCAACCTCTTTGAAGACATAGAAAATGGCAGAAACCCGAAATTCGTGACACTTGCAAGGACGCGTTCCAACATACTTTACGACCAGAAGAAAGGGTATCTCAGGCTTGGCAGCGCGCAAGAGGAGAGGAATTTTATCAATGTCGCGCAGGCAAGAAGATTCATGCAAACTATAGCCATAGCCTCTAAGTGCCACAGATTCCTTGCAGAGAATCTGCACACTTCGATAAGGGGCCTTTATTACCAGCTCAAGTTTTCTCTTGGCAACGAGGTCGATGAGAGCATATTCAGCGAGCAGGAAGAGTCAAACCCTCTAATAGAAGATATAGAGGTTTCGCTGGAAATGAAAAGGGAAGATCTTAACCTTAACGCAAACAGAAAAGGGGTTCTTGCAGGCAACATGAAAGTTGTGGACAGGTTCGGCGACGAGAAGGTTGAAATTGACTGCAGCAAGCAGGGCAGGAGCGGCTGGGCAATACCGAGCGACGTAGACAACGATATAGAATTTGTAGACATGAAGGCAAAATACGCTATAGTCGTAGAGAAGGATGCGCTGTGGCAGAGGCTCAACGAAGACAAGTTTTGGAAGAAAGAGAACGCCATACTGATAACGCCACAGGGGCAGGCGTCGAGAGGCACCAGAAGGCTCATAAGAAAGCTCTCAGACATGGGCCTTCCGATCTACGTTTTCACAGACTCAGATGCCTGGGGATGGTACATATACTGGACAATAAAGACTGGCAGTATAAACCTCGCGTACATTGCAGATGATGTTGCAACTCCTGCGGCAAAGTTCATAGGGGTCACTATGTCTGACCTTGACAGGTATGAATTCCTCAATAAATTGACAATACATGCAACCGAGATAGACTTAAAAAGGGCCCAAGATATGCTCAACTACGAATGGATAAAAGGCTACAAAGAGTGGCGCGAAGAGCTGCAAAGGATGCTTAAAAGCAAATTGAAGCTAGAGCAGGACGCTTTGCAGGGACCGCGCCTCACTTTCGTCGACGATTACATAAAGGACAAAATAAAGAACAAGGAATTCCTCCCTTGATTCATTCAAGTGTTCCGAGGTTGCTCAGCCCTATCCTCGCAAGGGCATTTTCGGCGTTCTCATAATACTCCTTGCAAAACTGGTTTATTTCCCTCATTCCTCTTATTCCCATCTTGTTCAGTTTTTCAAGTATCTTTGCGCGCCTCTGTTCTTCGATTATTATCTCCGATGGCGGGAAACCGGTAAGCTTTGAGAGAAGGTCCCTGTATGTAACGCTTGGCAGGATTTCAGACCCTTTATGGGTTTTGTAATCGTAAGTGTAAAGATCAGATAGCAGTACCTGAGTTTCTATTCCGGAAATTTCTGAAACCTGGGTTATCTTTCTTGTGCTCTTGCCGCGATCTGGCACCTGGGAAACTATTATTATCGCATCTATAAGAGGTATTATGTCCATCTCGACGTTCATGGGCGTGTGCTGCAGCCTCGTTATCACGTCCCTTGTAGTGCTTGCGTGTATTGTGCCCATTGATATCTTTCCTATGTTCATTGCAGTCATCATGTCTTTTGCCTCCGCGCCCCTCACTTCGCCAATTATTATCATGTCAGGTCGCATTCTGAGTGAGTTCTTTACAAGGTTTTCCATTGGCATTTCAGGGCTCGTCTCGAGCCTTACGCAGTTTTCCTGCGTCTCGGTGTGGAGCTCGTATGTTTCCTCTATTACCACTATCCTTTCCTCAGGCCTGAAGAAACTGAACATCGCGTTGAGTAGCGTAGTCTTGCCGCTTGCAGGCATGCCCCCTATTAGCAAGTTGGCAGGGCGCACTTTGAGCCCCTCAACATACAGCCAGAGTCTCGCGGCCATGTTGTAGCTCATCTCTCCCGCATTTATCAGGTCTATTATGCTGTAAGCCGTGCCCTTGAAGTTCCTTACAGTTATGTCAGCTCCGAGCGGCGAATCTACTATGTTAGCCCTTGAACCGTTTGGCAGGTGCACGTCGTAGATCTTGTTGTTAGAAGCAGCTGTTGTCGCGTACATTGTAAGTTTCTTTACTAGGGTATCGAGGTTCCTTCTGCTGGAAATCTTTTCTGGCGCCATCTGCTGGCCCGCAGATGTGCTATAGACGAATATGTTCGAGGTGTTGTTTATCATTATGTCTTCTATGTCAGGATCGTTCAGGTACTTGTCTATTGGCTCAAAGCGAGAGCAATCCGCTATAAGCCTCTTTATCTCTTCCTCGCTTGCATCGGCTCGTATGTACTTTGACACTTTCTTTATGAATTCGTCCCTCTCCTTCTCCTCAGTCATGCTTCCGAGCTTTTCTGCAAGCTGATCGAATACCGCATTCTCGAATTCTACAAACTCCTCCTCATCCATAAGCATACGCCGAGTATGTTGATTATATTGAAACAAAAATTTATAAGCGCAACGCCGATGCAATGCCAGCATCGACCAGCAGCCATTTCATTTTTTGATCCTGTTGCGCAACTTAAAGCTTATGTCAAGCACCTTGTCTGTTATCTTCTCGTAATGTGACAGGAAGAGCAGCGCAAGAAATAGTATCGAAGTAAGGATGACTTCTACCGTCAGCGCAATGTTAAGACCTAGGAGCACCTCGGATATGCTCACGTTGCGCAAGTAGGCATTTACAGATACCAGCGTTACTATCGCTATCGCAAAGTCCAGCGCAAGAGAACCGTAAGCGACGTACTCTATAAGCTTCCTTATTCTCCTTATTCTTACAATGTTGCTGTAGAGCACTAAATCACGCTATTCAGAAATTTTAAAAGTAAACCAATAAATTCCTTTGGCTTGTCAATGTAGCATGCATGCCCTGCGCCTTCTATTATTTCCGCTTTTGCAGACTTTGCTGCCTTCAGCATTGCCGAACCCGCTTTCGGATCCGATGTCTTGTCTTCACTTCCCCATATCCCTAGTATTTTGACACTTAGTCCAGAGAGCACCTTTCTGGAGAGTCTCACTGGGCCTACAAGCACCATTGCCAGCAGGTCGCTTTCGTGCAGCTCTGCAAATCTCACGGCAATGTATCCGCTTGCGCTAGCACCAAGCAATACCACTTTGCCACCGGGAGCAGTGCCTGCTATTTTGTGAACCAAACCTAAAAACTCTTCCTCAGGCATGTCAAACTGGTTTGCACTGCGAGGAAATCCAGGCACGTCTAATGCTATGATGTTGAAATTTCCTTTGAGAGCGTCTACAACCCCTGTCTTTTCCCATATCTCCGAATTGAAACTGTAGCCATGCATCAGCACTATGCTCGGCTTTGCAGCAGAAGATGGCTCTGAATAGAATATCACTTCTTTTCCGTTGTATGTAATAATGTTTTTTTGCATATATCTGAATTTCTTCATATGCTTATTTATTGCTTTTGTGCGCGCCACTACCTAAAAGCGGTGCATAGGGAATTTGCCGAAGTGCTGGTGTTTTAGCCATTAGGACTGACGCATTAAAAGTGCACATTGTATTGTTCTCAACACGTTAAAGGAATTCTTTTAAATATTAAATTTGTGCAAATCATACTGCTTAAATGATAGTATTAGGTTGCACTGCAGGCACAGGGCTGGCTGAAGGCGTTGCAAGGGAGCTGGGCTCTAGGTATGCAAGCGTAGATTACAGGATATTTCCAGATGGAGAATCCTACCTAAAGGTGCCCTCGGAGGTTAAAGGAGATGACGTTTTAATTGTACAAAGCATGAACTCGCCTCAGGACAAGCGCTTTTTCGAGATGCTAGAGGCAATAGACGGAGCAAATAATGCTGGAGCCGCGCACGTCTATGCGCTAATTCCATATCTCGCCTATGCACGGCAGGACAAAAGTTTTGCAGAAGGGGAACCAATATCTGCCAAAATTGTTCTTGATCATTTAAGGTATGCTGGAGTTGAGAAACTCGCGGTAGTAAACCCGCACAAGAGCAAGGAGCTCGACTACTTCAGGGGCAGCACACTTTCGATTGACGCCATGCCCTACGTTGCATCGCGGGCGATAGAAGAAATCGAAAACCCATTCATACTGGCACCAGACAACGGCGCGGCGGAAATGGCAAAAGGAGTAGCCGAAGCGCATTCGCTCGATTGGGGCACAATAGACAAGGAGAGAAGCAGGAGCGACGGAAGCATCAAGATAAAAGAGGCGCCAAACATGGCATTGAAAGGCAGGAACGTGCTCATAATCGATGACATGATAAGCAGCGGAGGAACGGTAATCCAGGCGGCGAAGTTTGCATTCGGTGCAGGCGCAGCTTCAGTAAGAGTCGCTGCGATACATCTGCTCCTCGCAGGCAACGCACTAGGTGCAATGAAAGACGCAGGAATCGAAAGCATTTTAGGGGCCAACTCGATAGAAGAAGAAATAGATGGATGCAAAATAATCGACATATCAGGATTTATCGCTAGAGCGCTATCTGCCTTCGTTTAGGCAGGCTAAAAACGCCAAAAGATTTATTATAGATTTGCCGTAAATATATTCCGTACCAGATGATTTGTTGGATTTGAAAGCTCATGAAAAGGAATACGCTATTGTGTCTTTAGCGTTTCTAGTTTTAGCGCTGCTGCTATACTGGCCAATGACGTCTAGTATAGCATCAACGGTGCCGAACGGCGGCGGGGACGTCTACCAAACAATGTGGAACCTCTGGTGGGTCGGCTACGCTCTGCTAGAATTGCACACTTCGATATACTTCACCAACATGCTTTATTTCCCGGTCGGGGCAAGCCTTGTGACACAGACGCTCTCCCCGCTTGCGGGCATAATCGCATTGCCTTTTCAGGCGGTGAGCCTTCCGTTCGAGTACAACGTAATATTCTTCGTAGACTTCATGCTTTCCGGGCTCTTCATGTACATGCTCGCTTACCACGTTGTTGGGAACAAGTATGCGGCATTCATTGCCGGCATAATTTTTGCCTTCAGCCCTATGCACATAGCGCAATCTCTTGGCCACCTCAATTGGACAAGCATAGAATTCGTTCCTCTTTTTATCCTGCTCTTTATTCTAACTATAGAGAAGAAGAAAGTCGTTTATCCGATAGCGGCGGCGTTGAGCTTTGTTTTCGTGGTGTTTTTTGGCGATCCTGAGCAAGGTGTAATAACTGCAGTCTTCGCGGCCCTCCTGCTAGTTTATTATGCCGCGAGCAAAAAGAGGAGCGAGATCCTAAACAGAAAGTTTGCTACCAACTTGGCTGTGATGATTGTCCTAGTTTTCATATTGGGCTCGCCTTTCATTGTGCCAATAATCAGAGGAATACAAAATGGCGCGCTTTCCCAGGCTGCACAACTCAGCGGCCTGCAATACAACATGCTTTGGAGCGACCCCCTTGCATCTTTCTTCCTTCCAAGCCCAGACAACGCACTTTTGCGGCCATTGGCTAACTCGTACATGCAGATTTACTCTGTAGATCCTACTGAAAGGATATCATATTTAGGATATGTGGCAATTTTCCTTATGCTCTATGGTCTATACTATGGTTACAAGAAAAAAGATTATTCAGTAATCGCGCTGTGGACCATTGTGTTTATCATATTCGCATGGCTTTCACTCGGTCCGTACCTGCAGGTCGGGCCTATGCCAAATGCGGTAGGAGGTTTGCCAGAGATATATCTTCTTTACAGGAGCGTCCCTGTGCTCAGCCTCATAAGGGAGCCTGGCAGGTTCGATATGATAACAACTGTAGCGCTTGCTATTCTTGCAGCGTTTGGATTCAAGGAATTAATGGCAAAACTCGATAATGGAAAGCACTCTAAAAATTATCCTGCCTATATTACTTCTGCCTTTGTATTCTTCATATTGCTTGAGTACAGCGGTTTCTTCGCGGGCAGCGGTGCTTTCATAACTCCGCACATACCAAAAGTTTATTATGAAATAGGCAATCTTACTGGCAACTATACTGTGCTTGTACTTCCCGCAACCACCAATGGCAGCAGGGCTCCTGCCCTTTACTTAGGAATGCAGATGTACTACCAAACTGCTTTCAAGAAACCGATAATAACAGGATATACGTCAAGGACAACTCCTGAAGAGCTCCTCCCGCAAGAGACCTTGCCGCTGGTGCAGGCGGCAGCAGAATTGGAATCTACAGGCAATCTCACTTATTCTTCTCCAATAATAGAGAACTACACTAATTTGACAATAATGTGGCTTTACAACTACAACACAAGATTCGTATCTGTAATAAGGCAGGCATACAATCAATACGAACTTGAGCAGCTTGCAGGCTACCTCTACGAAGTTTTTGGCACGCCGGTATATGACAGCAATACAACTATCATCTTTTCAACTCAGTCTGCGCTCTCCAGAGCAGGAAGCTCGTTTGTCGCTTACCCTGGACCAAGCTGGTATCCGGGATGGTACATGTGCTATGCTTACGGCCTGAATTGCAATTCTACCATAGGTTCGCTCTGGTTTGGAAGCAACATCAGGGAAATCGTCGCGTACTCTCCGAAATCGCTCAATTACACTATGCACTTCAAGGCTTTTGCACCTACGCAGACGAGCCTAAGCATATATCTGAATGGCTATAATGAAAGCAACAGGGTAGCAGAAATGCAGCTGATAGGGCAGCAGAACGAGAGCCAGAGCCTGCATTTGCAGCAAGGTTACAATTTCCTGGTGTTCTATGCCCCGAATTCCACGGGCGTGCCGCCATACATGGATTTCGGCATTGGCAACGTCTCCTTCGCCAATTAGGTAGCAGATTTCCAATGACGATCTCATGGAGAGAAATGGTTTGTTGAATATCGCCTAAGGATGC
>JBMFUT010000006.1:0-30019 GCA_049966395.1 Candidatus Micrarchaeia archaeon | reverse complement strand
AGAATGGCCCAGCCATAGGTCATAAGGTACTCCATTGCAGATTGGGCTTTTCTATGCTTTAATTTCCTTGCCCACTTCTGCATACTATCACTGATAATATTAAAAAAAACTATAAATACCTTGCAGTGTTCTGGGGCGTGGGCTTTTAACTCAATAATATGCGCCAGGGTAGGGATTTGAACCCTAAAGCCCGTAAGGGCACCGGTTAACTTGCCATTTTCGCATCACTAATCAGCTCTTGAGCAAAGACTCAAGACCGGCGCGTTACCAGATTCCGCCACCCTGGCACAGAGTAGAATTGTGCAAAATAATATATATTATTGCTGGTACAGGGCTTTCTCAACGAGCGGCATTGACCTGTCGTACCTGTAGCTTGTGTTGCGATGTCCTCCTTCGAATTCTTCATACACGTGCTTGACGCCATGCCGAATCAGCCTTTTGTGCAGTATCCTGTTGCCCCAGTTCAGGCCGTATTCGTCCTCCGTGCCTACGTCTATCATCAGCATCTTCAGCTTCTTCAAATTGCCGTAGTATTTGCCCACCATCCTTACGGGATCCTTTTCTATCCACTTTCGCCAAACTTCATTCCTGATCTCGCACGTATCCATTTCAAAAGGCAGCTCTATGCGAGTGCCATTAGGAGAGTAGAAAGCCGCCATCCCTATTGTGCCTAGCGGCGCCATGTCTGATTGCAACCTTTTGTTCTCCTTCTTCCAGTAGGCATTGAGCCATTTTTCCGCGCTGCCGTATTTTGATATTTCCCTGCAGGCATCAGGGAAATCCCTAATGTAACAATATTCAAAATATGCATCGCCTGAGTGGTCTGCCGCGGCCGATACGACTCCTGGATGCTTCATTGCAAGAGTGATCGCGCCATAGCCGCCGGAAGACTTGCCCAGCAGCGCAACGCTTTCAGACGAGTATTTCTCCTTTAAGTAAGGCACGAGCTCTTTTATTATGAAATCCTCATACATGCCCACTGCGGTGGAATTCAAGTACTGGTTTCCCCCCACCCTGGTAAATGTGTCTGGAAAGATCATCACTGACCCTTTCATCAATTTTCTCTTGATCAGCCTCTCGGCCTTGCGCTTCATATCCTCTCCGAGCGGATCGCGGTTCAGCATGTCGAGGCTCGATCCACCGTAGCCAGAAAGGAAAATCATTATAGGTCTGCCCTCGCTCTCCGCAGGCTCTAGTATTGCAATCTCTCTCTTGTGCGGATCACGCAGTGGATTGCCTTTAAGCGCAGCGCTTTCGAAAAGGATATCGTCCCTTTTGAGGTACTGCATAAAAACCACACTATTTTTATTGCTATGCTGATATAAATCTTAATCGATGGAGTCCGAAAATCTTCAAAAAAACGCAGTGGAGCTGAAGAGCTTGCGTCGCAGGAAATTCGCAGAAGGAGCGACAGAAATAACAATCGGCGCGGCTTTGGCTGCGGCAGCCTTTGTATCGCCATACACCTTCTACAATTTTGTAGAAATAGGATTAGGCATATCGCTTGCAGGAATCGGAATTTCAAATGTATTGGTGCAGCAGAAGCGCGCCTAGACGTTTCCACCGCTCACGATTGCGACCGCCTTGGCGCCTTCTTCAATGTCAAGCTTCCTGAAAGCAGCGACGCTCGCCACCCCGGCCAGCTCTGCTATGAGCCCGTATTCTTCGTAGAATTTCTTCTGCTCTCGCAGCATGTCCTTGTCGCTGACAGTGACAGCTTCTCCCCCAATTTCCTTCAATGCAGCCATCGCCTGCGGCCCAAATGTCGGCATCCCTACAGCTATGGCGTCTGCCTTCGTCATTGGTCTTTCGTATTTCAGCCCTCTGCCGCTTTTGAAAGCGCTTGCGAATGGCTTGCATTCCTCTGATTGCACCGCAACCACTTTCGGATACCTTTTTATGATGCCTGCGCTTTTCATCTCTTTCAGTGCCTTGAGCATGCCGCTTATGAGCGTGGCGTTTCCCACCGGTACAATGATGTGCGTCGCTTCAGGGAGCTGCTCCATAATTTCGTAAGCGACTGTCCTCTGCCCTTCCTTCCTGTAGCAGTAATCGCCTGCAAGGAATGCCCCGTTCTCCTTGGCGTATTTTTCAGCAACCTTCAGCGCCATGTTGAAATCTCCTTTGACTTGGGTTATCTTTGCGTCTCCTGTTGACCTTATGTCGCGCAGCTTGTCGGCGTTGGCATTGTTGCTTATGAATATCCTTGCCCTTATGCCTGCTATTTTTGCATAATAGGAAACAGAATAGGCCATGTTTCCCGTGGAAGCACACACGATCTCGTCGTAGCCGTATTCGAAAGCCTTGGCTATCTCTACTACGGAGCCCCTGTCCTTGAACGACCTTGTTGGGTTGTCTATCTCAAGCTTGAGGAAAAGGGATTCGCTTTCGTGGCTTCTCACAAGCCTTGTAGATCCAAGCACATACCTGCTGTAGCTGCTCTTTGGCAGCAGCGGCTCGTAGTCCCAGAAGGACCTGTGCCTCTTAAGATGCTTTGCCGGGTTGTCTTCATAAACTACTTCGAGAAGCCCTCCGCATTCGCAGACCTGGCTTGGATATGTACTGGAATACTCTCTGCCGCATTTCAGACACTTCAGCGTATAGTTCATTCTATCGCTCTTCTTGGAGGGACGCATTCAATGCTTCAGCTGGCAGTGACATTTGTGCTTGCGCGCACGCCCTCCTCACCAGAAATGACAATCTTGTATGTGTTTCCGCTTATTGGTTTAGCCACCACATGCGCTCCAAATCCGAACGTAGAATTGTCGGCCTCCACGCTTCCCCTTGCTCCGTAGCCAACTACATTGTCAAAGCTGAATGTTACCGACTGGCCAGCGGCAAGCGTATATCCAGGGCCTTCGAACTCCGCTTCGGCGAAAGGTAGTACTAGCGTGCCGTTGCTTTCTACTACGAAGTTGATTACCTTGAAGTGGCTCTGCTCTATGGCTATGTGGCTTGCCTCTATCTCGTGCCATCTGCTTTCTAGGGCGCTTGAATTAAGGCCTAGCGCAGTCATGTTGTCTTTGATGGAATCCCACAGGTTTTTCATGCTCTCCCAGTTCTTTTCTACGTAGCTCAGGTTTGCTTCGGCCGAAGCAGATATGTTTGCCATTGCGCTTATGTTTCCGAATTCACCTTCGAAATGTTTTTCAACTTCCCCGACCATCATTGAAACGTTCTCCTGCGTAGCATTTGCGCCTATGCTTACATTGGCGTAATGCTCTATCAAGTCTGTGATATTTTTGTTCCTCATTATCTTCAGAATGGTGGATTCGTTAATGGCAGCGCCCGAAGAAGAGTTGAAATAAGTGCCAAGCGCAGCGCTTATGTTGCCGTAGCTCCCAGCTCCAACACCGTGATCTCCAACTCCGCCATAGCCGGCAGGCATCTGCATGTCACGCTGCGTCACAGCGCCTCCGAATGCCATCGCAATGGAGGTGTTGCCAAAAATCATTATGTGGTTTATGACTACAGTGCTGTTGGAATTGTCCTTCACTGTAACTGAGAAGTCGGTAGAATTGCCGTTTGCCGAAAGACTTGCGCTTGTTATTGTGATGTTCGGGGCTGCAGAATCAAGCTGTTCCCTTGCCTTTGCATTTATGTGCGCTTCATTATCTAAACTTGCCGAGCTTGCATTAAGCCCAGGCACCACTACTGCTTTTATTGACGGCACCATCACGAAAATAGTAGAATTTAATGTGTATATTGTGGCTACCGATGGCGACAAGTCAAGTAGCAGTCCCGTGTAGCCGCTGCCCATGCCTTTGCTTGTGATGTGCGCTGTTATCTGCTGCGAAGGAATTGTCACTGGATAGGTCGTGCCATTTATCATTATGCTTGAAGAAGTGATGTTAAACCTCGCCATGTCAATAGTAGCGTTGACAGGCAGCGATGCGCTCCCTATCGTTTTTGAAAGATTTACAAGCGAAAGAAGGTTCACGCTCCCGGAACCCCCCGCGTTCACCCAACCTGACGAGTTGCCATATATGTAGTGCACCTGCACCGAAGAGTAGTTAACGTTTAGTGCTTCAGTACCATAAGGCACCTGCGCAGGATCTGTGAGCTGCACCGCCAGCGTTGCAAGAGGCGGTGAAGTAACGGGCGCCTTAGCTGGCACAAAAATGACAATCGAGATTATTGCTGCAATTAGAATAACTATCAAACCGGCTATTACAGCTTTTGAGGCCATGCTAATCACTTAATTGTTACTATAGAAAAATTATTAACCCTTTTACTAAAAGGCCATACTGTTGCATATATTATATCAGCGCGGAAGGAGAATAAATAAATATTTTGCATGTGATAAATAAAGTTATGCAAAGCCTTTTTGCCCTTAAATCAAGGATGTATTTAACGCTGCTTCTGGTGCTGGCGGTAGGCTTCGCCATAATATATGTCCTTCTCGCCCTTTTCGGCGCGCCGTTCATAGGCATACTTTTAATTGCGCTTATATTCTTCCTGTTGCAGTGGTACATATCCCCAATTCTTCTCCGTATTGCCTCGCATTTGCGCTACATTAAAGATGGTGAATACCCAGAACTTCACGAGATGGTAAAAAAGCTCGCCAATGGCGCGAATGTGCCCGAGCCTAGAATTGCCATAAGCCCAAGCAAGGAGCCAAACGCATTCGTTTTTGGAAGGACTAGAAAAAGCGCAACGCTAGTAGTGCACCAGGGATTGCTGGACATGCTCGACAACGACGAGCTTGAGTCTGTTCTCGCTCACGAAATAGGCCATCTGAAGCACAACGACGTCGTAATAATAACATTAGTTTCTTTCATACCACTCCTGGCATACATAATCGCGGAGAATTTCTTCTTCGGAGGATTCTATTCTGGCAACAGGAACCAGTTTTCTTACCTTATGCTGATAGGCATGGCAGCATTCGCTGTGTACTTCGTGACGGAACTCCTCATGCTTTCACTTTCAAGGATTCGGGAAATTTACGCCGACTCCTATTCAGCATCGGCTACCAAAAAACCAGAGAACCTTGCAAGGGCCCTAGCAAAAATAACCTACGGCATATCGCGCAGCAATGCGCAGCCAAGCAAAAACGCAGCCTCAGCAGGCACAAGGGCGCTTTACATAGCAGACAATGTAACAGTAGAAAAAGACATAAAGGAAATATTGGCTCATGCGGCTGAGATAAAGAAGCTAGTACCTGAGATTGACATAGAAGCGCTAAAGGAAGCTACCAAAAGAGAGCGCGGCAGGCATTATTATGTTACAAGTATGTTCATGACGCATCCACCAACTTACAAGCGCATAATAATGCTAGCCAAAATGAAGTAGTCTGCGTAATTGCATTTGCGCTGCAAAAAGTGTTAGCATGTACTCCAAAATATCGGTCAAAGCATATCTGCTATGTGTAAACAACGGCAGGGCGCTTATGCAGATTGGAAGCAGCATTGAAAGCGGCAAGTTTTACAGGCTTGTTGGGGGGCACGTCGAGCCATTCGAAAGGAGCGAAACCGCGGTACGAAGGGAAATAATGGAAGAACTCCACAGCGGCATTTCTGACCTGAAGCTCGTGGATGTTATCGAAAACATATTCACATACAATAGGAAGAGGGGCCATGAAATAGTGTTTATTTATTCTGGGAAACTAGCTAAAAAGAGCCTTTACTCCAGGCGCGTGATGGAGCGCGATGAGGATGGCAAAAAGCTTAAGGCATATTGGGTGCCCCTGAAGGAACTTGAAAGGATGAAGGACAATGTTTACCCAAAGGGAATTTACAAGCACATTTTGCGCGAGATTGCTTCAGAGGGCGCCGCGAGGAAGGCGTTAAAATGATAGAAACACTGAAATCGCCATTCACAGACGAAGAAAGCCTTTCGGTGCTGAATCCTTATGTCAGGAAGTGGTTCACTTCTAACTACTCCGAGCTCACGCCTCCCCAGAAGTTCGCATTCAAGCTTATCAGCTCTAAGAAGAACGTCCTTATTACCGCGCCAACAGGATCAGGGAAGACGATGGCCGGTTTTGTGTCAATACTGAGCAGGCTTTTCGAAAAGGCGATATCAGGCAGCCTTGAGGAGAAAGTATACTGCATATACGTATCCCCGCTCCGCGCCCTTAACAACGACATTTACAGGAATCTTGCAAAGCCCCTGGAAGAGATATACTCATCGATAGAGAAGGACAAGTACCTCCAACTAGGCTCGCAGCTAGTGCAGAGCGCAAGCATAAGCAAGGTTACGATAGGTGTAAGAACTGGAGACACGCCTTCAAAAGATAGGCAGCGAATGCTGGCGCACGCCCCTAACATACTGGTCACTACTCCAGAGAGCCTTGCCATAATCCTCAATTCGCAGAAATTCATAGAGAAAATGAAAGATCTGGAGTACGTCATCATCGATGAAATTCACGAGCTTGCCAACAACAAGCGCGGCGTACATCTCGCCCTAACGATAGAGAGGCTTGCAGAGATAATAGGCCACGACTTCACCAGGATAGGCCTTGGTGCCACGCTGAACCCAAGCGAAGAAGCGGCAAAATACTTAGCGGGATTCGAGAACGGCAATCCTAGAGATTGCACAATAGTGGACGCATCATGGTCAAAGAAGCTTTCCATAATTACAAAGAGCCCAGTGAAAGACCTGATATATTCCCCTGACAAGAAAATAGAAGACTCCATGTACAAGGAAATAAACAGCATAATAAAGAGCAACAAGACAACCCTTGTTTTCACCAATACGAGAAGCGGCACAGAAAGGGTTGTATTTAACCTCAAGAAGCGCTTCAATTATGGCGAGGACATAGCCGCGCACCACGGCTCTCTTTCCAGGGAGTCCAGGCTGGAAGTAGAGGAAACGCTGAAGAAGGGATCGCTGAAGTGCGCAGTCTCTTCGACGAGTCTGGAGCTCGGAATAGACATAGGCTCCATAGAAAGCGTAGTGCAGCTCGGCTCTCCAAAGAGCGTCACGCGGCTGGTGCAGCGAGTGGGCAGAGCTGGCCACAGCTTCAAGATGACTGCAAAGGGTATCATGATAGTGCTAAACAGGGACGATCTGGTAGAATGCTCCGTCATGGCGCAGAAAGCCCTGGAGAAGAGCCTAGATTCTTTCGAGGTTCCTCAAAATGCCCTCGACGTGCTTGCCCAGCACATAGTCGGAATGTCGCTCACCAAGAAATGGCGCGTTGACGAGGCTTTTGAAACCGTGCGCAGGGCGTATCCATACCACAACCTACAAAAAAAGGACTTCATGTCGCTGGTAGAATATCTTGCAGGAAATTACGTAGGCCTTGAAAGCAGGCATGTGTATGGCAAGATATGGTACGACGAAAAGGAGCAGATATTCGGCAAGAGAGGCAATTCCAGAGTGATATACATGCTCAACCTCGGCACAATACCAGATGAAGTCGCAGTAAACGTACTTCTGCTTCCCGAAAAGAAGTGGATAGGCAACATAGAGGAGGAATTCCTGTCTAGGATGAAGCCTAACGACATATTTGCACTTGGAGGGAGGCTTTATAAGTTCGAGTATTCTAGGGGCATGAAGTGCTTCGTCACAATCGCGCAGAGTTCGTCTCCAACTATCCCTCCATGGTTCTCAGAGCAGTTGCCTTTGAGCTACGAGCTCGCAAATTGGATAGGAGATTTCAGGCAGGGGATGCTTCGCCTCATAGAAAAAAACGAAAAGGATTTCAGGAAGGCTTTCAAGCTTGGCAGGCTTCCAAAGGCGGCCGAAGAATACCTCGGAAAGCTGCCTGTAGACGGAAATGCAAAATCCGCAATATTCAAGTATTTCATGGAGCAGTTTCTTTTCTCAGGGACTGTGCCAAACAGCTCGCTGCTGCTGATAGAACAGAGCTACGACGTGCATTCGAGACACCATTATCTGATATTCCACGCGCTTTTCGGGAGAAGAATAAATGACGCGCTTTCTAGGGCATTTGCAGTAAAGCTCGGCGAAATGCTCGGCGAAGACGTGAGTATAATGGTGAACGACAACGGTTTCATGCTTCTGCCTGAAGGTAATGAAAGCCTGAGCAAGGCTTACATTTCTTCGCTCGTTGAGGCCACTTACAGCGAGAACCTTCCAGTGCTCCTGAAGAGCAACATAAGAAACACCGAGCTGATGAAAAGGCATTTCAGGCACGTCGCCGCTAGGAGTTTCCTCATACTCAAGAACTACAAGGGATGGAAGATAGCTGTAGGAAAGCAGCAGGTAAGCTCGCAGCTCATATTCAAGGCAGCGGAAGAGACAGATTCCAACTTTCCGATAATAAAGGAAGCCTATAGGGAGGTGCTCAACGACGTGATGGACTTGCCCAAGGCAGAACTGATACTGCGCAAGATAAGGGACGGCGAGATGAAATACAAGTTCATAGAAACTAGTTCGCCAAGCCCCTTCGCCCACACACTCATAACATTCGGCCATGCCGATGTCATAGAGATGAAGGGCAGGCTCAAATACCTGCAACTGCTGCACAGACAGGTGATGGAAAAAATAAAAGGTGGCTGAACGCAGCTAGACAGCGACGTGACGCTATTGGAAGGAATGCCAATCGCATACATAAAGAGCCTCAACGCTATAACTATTGCGGATCTCCACCTCGGTTATGAGGGCGTGATGTCGAAGCGCGGAACATTCATACCTAAAATAAATCTGAGAAAGATAAAAGAGAGCACAGGCAAGGCTATAGAGGCTACCGGCGCATCCAAAGTTGTCATAGACGGCGATATAAAGAACGAATTCTCTACCGTAGATGTGGAGGAGTTCAACGAGCTCTACGAGCTCATGGACTTCTTCAAGGGCATAGGCGCCAAGCTTCTTCTGGTGAAAGGCAACCACGACAATTTTGTCGACAGGTACAAAGGATCCTTCGGCATAGAGATAGCCAGACAGGAGGCAAGGGTTGGCGATTATCTGTTCTTTCATGGCGAGGAGCTTCCCCGCAACCACAACGGCGCAAGAATGCTAGTGATGGGTCACGAGCACCCTGCTATAGGCATATCCAACGCTCTGGGCATGCGAAAGAAGCTGCGCTGCTTTCTTTACGGGAAATATGAAAGCAGCCACCTTCTGGTGCTTCCCGCTATGAATTATTTCGCATCAGGAACAGAAGTCAACGTGCAGCCGAAGAGCGCGCTTCTGTCCCCGGTTTTCAAGCGCATAGACATAGACAAAATGCACGCCATAGCTGTAGGCTTCGGCGAAACAATAGACTTCGGCACGGTTGGAAGGCTGCGCATGGCATAAGCGGAAGCGCTGGGGGTGGGAATCGAACCCACGGAGGCTATTCAGCCAAACAGCTTAGCAGGCTGCCGCCCTTTAGTGAATTTCCAATTTACCACTAGGCGACCCCAGCTCAATATTATTCCGCCAACCATATTTTATAGTTTTGCCAAAAAGCAGCAGCAACTGGCGTTGCACTGCACCAGCATGAAAGGTTTGATACGCTTCCACTCCGCCCCGTATCTTCAGAGCATAGCCCAGTGCATTTAAGGTTGCTCCTTCCGGCCTGGCCTGGTTCGTGCATAGGGCCACCACCGAAGGCTGAGCATCACGGCTTATGCATATTCCTTGCATGTCAATGCAGCACTCCGCCGGCTTGCGGCCTGCCATGAGGGGGATTTGCAAGCGGGAAACCCCCAGCTTCCCGGCCTTACTGCTGCGGTATATAAATGAATGCTCTTATTTAATATATTTTGCCCCATATAACTTAACGATATAAGCCAGCGATGCGTGTTTATTTGGCAGACGAGTATTCAGAACTTTTGGACAGGGCTTTCAAGTCCTTGCCTAGCCTCTCAGAGGAAAAGGTGGACTTCAAAGTGCCTAAGGTCGATTCGATAATCCAGGGATCCAAGACAATAATAAGGAACTTTTCCGAAATAGCAAAGACTGCAAGAAGGAGCGAGGAGGAGCTATCCAAATATCTTACCAGGGAGCTCGCCACGCCTGTCGAGACGAGCGACCAGCGACTCATCATAAGCGGAAGGTTCTCAAGCGAAGCGCTTGACGAAAAGATAAACAAGTATTTTGCTACTTACGTTATATGCAGGGAGTGCCACAAGCCGGATACGCATGTTGAATCGGCAGGCAGGGGATTTGTAACTATAGTTTGCGAGGCTTGCGGCGCAAGGTATACAATAAAGCACTATTGATGATAATATGGGTTACGGCGGTAACAAGAACAACGGCCAGGCGCCTGTGCATCAGCTCAAGCTTCCGATGCAGGGGGAATTCATAGGCAGGGTGACAAAAACGCTGGGCGCCTCAAAATTCATGGTCTTGTGCTCTGACAGCAACGAGCGCGTATGCTCCATACCAGGAAGGCTCAGAAGAAAGTTCTGGATAAAAGAGGGCGACCTTGTCATAGTTAAACCGTGGGTCGTGCAGAGCAACGAGCGTGGCGACGTCATTTGGCGCTACAGCATAATAGACAAGGATCTTCTGAAGCAAAAGGGATATGCAATACCTTAGCCTACTTTCTGCGCTGCCCAAACAGCACTTCTATGAAATCTATCCTTCTCTTTAGCTCATTTTCCGCTTCCGCGTAAGTCAAGATTTCTGGATTCTTTTCTCTTATGAATTCTTCGACCATTCCCGCAAGCTCTTTTTTCTTCTTTGAGTACTCTGCGGGGTCGCTCACTCCATTTGGAAGATACCAGTAGCCGCCTATTTCATTGCTTATTTTTTCTGACCGTCTGTCATAGCCGTGCTTGCTTACAAGCACGGTGTAAAACTGGTAGATGGCGCTGAATTTCTCGAGTTTTAATATGTAACTCCATTCAGCAGAAGAATGCATTTCAAAAACCACAAACCTCCCGTCGACGCGCATGCACGTTACAAAATCCGGCAAGTATCCATTGTTGTTACTGACAGGAAATAGATGCAATTCATAATAGGAGTCAATCCCTCTCTCCAGAAGCACTTCCTTCATAAGCCTTTCGTAGTCATTGACAACATGCGTTTCTCGAGAGAGCCTTCTGGCAGCTATGTCCTCTTTGGCGCGCTGCTTTGCAAAAACGATTCCCCCGTCTTGCATAATTTTAATTGGCATTCAAATATATATAATCATATGCTAATATGTGTTTCAATGTCAGGAAGCATCTTGGAAAAGCTGGTTGCCGGTAGGTGGATTGCAGGGGAGAGCATAGAAGATGCAATAGCTTTGTCAAAAAAATTCAGCAAGAAGCGCATTTCGACAATTCTCAACTACCTTGGCGAGGAGTTCAAAAGCCGCAAGGATGTTGACGAAACAGTGGATAAATACCTCTCTCTCATAAGGAGCATATCCAAAGAGGGCGTGCCATCAGCTATATCTCTTAAGCCAACGCAACTTGGGCTGCGCATAAGCCCCTCGCTGGCTGAGTCGAATTACGCAAGGATATTACGTAGCGCCTATGCCAAAAAAATATTTGTATGGCTTGACATGGAGACATCAAGGGACGTGGATTTTACCCTGCGCATCTACAAGAAGCATTTCCATTCAGGCAACTCCGGCGTGTGCATACAGGCGTATCTTAAGAGAAGCAGGAATGACGTTGCCAAAATAACAAATTGGGGAGGTGTAATAAGGCTGGTGAAAGGCGCATACAACGAACCCCAAACTGTAGCCTACAAGAAAAAAGCAGAGATAGACAGTAATTACCTCTCCCTTCTGCGCTACTTGTTCTCAAATTCGCGGAAATTCATGGTTGCGACGCACGACATCAAGATGATAGACGCTGCTCTTCGGATCGGCAGGAATTACAATGGCCAAGTTACTTACGCTATGCTTAATGGCATAAGGAACAAGCTTGCTGTGGAGCTAGCAAAGGAAAACAATGTTGCAATATACGTGCCATTCGGGAGCAGGTGGGTCGATTACGCATATAGAAGGCTGAGGGAAGCAGGACATCTCAACATAATAGTAAAGTCGCTGCTAGAATCCCAGAAGCTATAGGGCTCTCAATCCTTTGTCATTATATCTCCTATGGCTTTGTCGTAGCTGTATGACACGCCATATGTTTTTTGGAAGTAGTAGAGGATGTTTCGCACGTCCCTTTCAAGGAAACTTATCGCATTAGGGTGCCTAAGTACCACAGCCTGGCCGAAATCTATGAAAAAGGGCTTTCCGCCGCTGACTAGCAGGTTATATTCGCTCAGATCAGCGTGAACAAGCCCTGCTTCGTAAAGCTTCTTAACTCCGGAAAATATCATTTTGAGCATTTCTTCTGGTTGGTCAAGTACGACGTCCTTGAGCATGCTCGCCGGCACTCCGTCTTTCCCTATAAATTCCATTGCAAGTACATTCCCTGAAAACATGTACGGCTTCGGCGCGTCGACGCCCGCCTGCTGCGCTATTTTAAGGTTGCCGAACTCTTTCTTGCACCATTCGTTCACAACAGAGTAAATGTTGCGCTTTATCCTGCTGAACCTCGGGTCTCCTATAATGTATTCTATCCTATTGTCAAACCCAGAAGTCTCTATCCTGAAAATCTTGACTACCACAAGCTCGCCCTCCACCTTTTCTCCTGGATCCGCCAAATAGATGTCGGCCTCCTTGCCTCTTGCAACAAGAAAATGCATCCTTGATATGACTCCATGAGTAAAGAGGTCTTTAAGCCTCATTGCAGTCCTGTCATCGAAAGCCTCGCTCTCTATTTTGAGCTGCTCCTTTAGCATGTATTCCTCTCTTGAAGGCCTTTTCTTCTTGCTTCGTCTCTGCGCCATTTAGGCACCTTATAATCGTTATGCATCTATGCACTGACACTTATTTATTACATGCGATGCAAAATAGTACTATGCAGGTCAAGGTAATAATAGACACAAGGGAAAGGAGCATGGTAATACCAGAGCGCCTTTCAGAGCGCGGCGTATACGTGGAATTTGCAACTGTGCCTGCGGGGGACTACATCCTTTCAGACAGGGTCTGCATCGAGAGAAAGTCCTCAGAAGACTTCGAGAATTCAATAATGAACTCCAGACTATTCGACCAGCTTGAGAGGCTCAAGGGAAGCTTTACTAGACCAATGCTGCTTATAGAACAGGGCGATGACTTCAGGCTGAACAGGAACGCCATAACAGGAGCAGTTCTAAGGGTATACTTGGAATACGGAGTTCAGGTTATTTTTTCCAACGGCCAGGAGGAGACAGCAGAGCTTATAGAAAAGATAGCCAGGATGGAGCAGGAAGGCAGCAAGCACGAGCCAAGGCTCCTTGGAACGAAGAAAGCGTATTCCACATACCAGTGGCAGCTTCTCATACTCGAATCGATACCTGGGGTAGGGCCTAAGATTGCGAGAACGCTGTTGCGCAAGTTCAGGAGCGTAAGGGGCGTAATAAATGCAGGCCAGGAAGCCCTCACAACAGTAGACAAGATAGGGAAGAAGAAGGCTGCGCGCATAGAGGAAGTCTTGGCAGCAGAATACGATGGAGATACAGAAGATGCAGAAAGTATAAAATAGGATGCACGCATATTTTATTATGATTGAATGGCTGGCGAAAACTTACAGGGCCTCGGCATAAAGGACCTTTTTTCCAGGCTTTCATCCATAATAAAGTCTTTTGCAAAGGATATTGAAAATGTTGCAAGCAGAATGGAATTAGAAGCTCCATCAGAAGAGGTTAGAAAGATAATTGCAGACATAAAGGAAAGGGCGCCTGTCGCCGCGAAGGAGGATGCCGAAAACAAGGAAATAGTAAAGCTGCTGGAGCAGCTGCTTGTCTACAAGAAAATATTCTCTTACATGGGCGTGGAGTCCGAGGAGTGGGTATCCCTTATCGAAGCTATAGAAAAGAGGATAAGCATTGGAGAATCGGGGCTCAACGGGGAGGAGCGGCAGGACATAGAAAAAATCAAGGAGCTTGCAAGGCAAATGAGAAAAGTGGTTTCGGAGGGCAATGACAATGTTTGAAAAAAAGTCGCGCATGGGATTTTTGGACAGGGCGCTGGGCAGCGGCGAAAAGAGCATAATAAGCAAGAGCAGCGCAATAGTAAGAATAGCTATGGATGCTAATTCGAGGATGAAAGCCCTCATAGAAGAACCTACTGTGATAAGCGAGATAAGGAACTTCGAGAGGAAATCCGACAAGGAGGTCCTGCGCATATCTGACATGGTGACATCAGGTGCAATAGCCCCTAACCTGATAGACGATTTCCTTGAATACCTTGACAAGGAGGACAGCATAGTGGATTCAATATACAACCTTGCAAGGGAGTTCCTTAGATACAAGCCAAAGAGCAAGAGGATAAGACACTACATGAAGGCGCAGCTGCTGGAGATGAGCGACATAGGCTCGCTTGCAATGTCATCGCTTTACAAGATGCAGCACGAAAGCAGCTTGTACGAGGCAAAAAGGCTTCATGCGGAGATAGAGAAGCTTGAGGAGCGCGGCGACGAAGTGAAAGACGGCATATTCGATTTTGCCTACCGCAGCATAGACGATTTCAAGACGTTCTACCACGTTTCGCAGCTAGCGCACTATGCCGACAACATGCTTGACAACTGCGAAGACGCATCAGACGTGCTCGTATCGATAATGGATTCGATAATATCGTGATGATTAGTTGCTGCTACTGCTGCTGATATTCGCTGTCTCTTTCGTTTTGGTAGCATTTGTTTCCGGCAACAATCTCTCAGCCTGCGCAGGAGGCATAGTGGGCAGCAGAATCGTGAGCAGGAGAAGCGGCGTCACAATAGCCGCGCTTGGCTACATAGCGGGTTTTTTGGCTCAGGGGCACATGCTTAAAGCAGGGATAGAGGCGCTGATGCCATACAAGCCAGAGCTGCTGGTCCTCGACGCCCTTGCCATAGCCACTGCTATATTCATAATAGCTCACAAGGCGCGCGTGCCACAGTCGCTCTCAATGAGCTTCGCAAGCATAGTGCTCGGCATAAGCGTGGCCGAAGGCTCAAGCATAAGCATTTTGTACTTGGCAAAGATGTTCCTATTTTGGGTGCTGGCGCCAGTCGCAGCTTTCGCCATTGCAATAATATTGATGAGGCTCCTCAAAAGGTCTGTCAACAAAAGGCGAATATGGGACACTGTTAGGAACCTCAAGCTCGTTTCAATAATATCTGCTTTCTTTACCGCCTTCACCCTAGGCGCCAATACCATAGGTTTCATGTACGCTTCAATACCAGAGAGCGCTTACAGCGTGCTCCTGGTAATAATAGCTATATTAGTAGGAAGCTACGCGCTGAGCGCAGCTGAGCTCAGGAGAATTGGCAATGAGATTATACCTATAAGGTACATGAGCTCTGTAAGCACGCAGGTTTCTTCCCTCCTGGTAGTAGAAGCCGCGACTCTTTTCAGTGTGCCTCTCTCAAACACGCAGGCGTTCACAGCCGGCGTATACGGAACGGGAATGAGCTACGAGCACAGGCTAATGCTCCGCAGGCCGCTGTTGACGATAGTGGGCACATGGATTGGAATAGCGGCGCTTGGCTTCATCCTTGCTTATGCCTCTGCAGCAGTGCTGGTCTGAAGCTAGCGGAGCTGCGCCAACGCAACGGCGTTAGCCTCCTTGAAGTCGATCTTTAGCTTTATCTGCTTTATGGCCTTCATGCCGGCCAAATCAAGGAAATTGCTAAGCAGGGATGGCGCGGAAGCGAAAACTATCGCCATTTTGCCCTCTTTTGCGCCGCATTTGCTTATGGCAGCGCGTATGTCGGACTTGCCGCACGCGAGCAAAAGCATTTCCATGCTTGTGCTCTTGCTTGTTATGGAGCCTTCCCTTAATCTAAGCATGACATTCAAGTATGCAGGCAGCAGCCTTTTTGGCATTCTGACGCTGTAAGCCATGAGCTGAACGAAGTCTTCCCCATTGGATAGCGATTTTGCAATTTTAAGCGCATCCTCTATGTTGTGCGCTGCACTGCAGACCGCCGCAGCAGGCATTCTGAAATCAAAAAGTCTTTTGCCTGTCATGCGCCTCCCTACCTTGACAGTTAACCTATTAAACTTGCATATTTATAATTTATTTGCAAAATAATCAACATGCAGATGGTAATATGGCACAATTTGGCGTACAGCTACACGTAAAATCAAACAGGAAGTCAACCGGCAACGGCAAGCAGCTAGAAAAGAGCAGGGACAAGAGAAGGCACGAGACAGGCAACTATTTTGTCGCCACGAAGCTTGGGAGCAGCAATCTCATAAAGCACACAAGGGCAAGGGGCGGGGCGATTCTGACAAAGCTCAAGCACGCCGCTTTCGCCAACATGTTGACGGATTCAGGATACAAGAAAGTAAAGATAATAGGCGTGCTAGAATCAAAGGACAACAGGAACTTCGCAAGGCTCAACATAATAACAAAGGGCAGCGTAATAGAGACCGAGGCCGGCAAGGCGGTAGTGATAAACAGGCCGGGCAGAGAAGGAAGCATAAACGCCAAGCTCTTAAAGTGATCAAAATGCCTGCCAGAGTATATCAATGCGATGCTTCGGAAATGCCGGCGCTCAAGAAAATGCTGGAATACGACCCGTATCTTGACAAGTCGCTCACAGAAGACGACCTTAAGAAGATAAAGGGCGATCCAGAAGCCAACGTAATATTTGCTAGGCAAGACTATCTGCTCAGGGACGGTGCATCCCTTTCCCTTGACAGCTCGAAGTATTTCCTTTACCTCAGCGCAGGCGAGGATTTTCTCAATGCAGCAGAGAAGAAACTTGAAAAAAACATAAAGAGCATCAAGCGCCTCGATCAGGAGAGCGAGAGGAAGGTCATAGAAACTATAGAAGACGAGCGCACAAAGGCGGAGGAGGGCTTCGGCGCAATATTTGGATAGGTAATTGAATGAATTTCCTGAGTGTTGATGACTTTACCAGAGAACAGATAACCAGGATATTCGAGATAGCAGAAAGCATAGAGTCAGGCTCAGAAGAAATGTCGCTAAAGGAAGGTTCTACACTTGCCCTGCTTTTCGAAAAACCTTCCACAAGAACTAGAGTTTCTTTCGAAGCCGCGATGGCGCAGCTCGGCGGCCACTCGATATATATAGACGCCAGGACATCGCAGCTTTCCAGGGGCGAGACCATAGCAGACACGGCCAAGGTGCTCAGCAGCTATGTTGATTTCATAGCAGCTAGGCTTTACAAGCACAGCGACCTCGTAGAGCTTGCAAACAACTCCACAATACCTGTGATAAACGCGCTTACAGACTTAGAGCACCCATGCCAGGCGCTCAGCGACATATACACCATACAGCAGATAAAGAAAAAGCTGCGCGGTCTAAAGCTCGTTTTTGCTGGGGACGTGGCAAACAACGTTGCAAACTCCCTCATGCTCGCAGGCGCAAAAATGGGGCTTGAGATAGCCCTGGTGGGCCCTAAGAAATGCATACCCAACAGCCTATACTTCACAAAGGCAAGGGAATATTCAACCGTGGAATTTTATTCCGATATAAAAGAGGGCGTTCGCGACGCCGACGTGATATACACAGACACGTTCGTAAGCATGGGCGAGGAAGCAGAGGCAAAGGAGCGCCTCGAAATGTTTGCCCCTTACCAGGTTAACGATAAGATGCTATCATATGCCGCAAGCGATGCGATAGTAATGCACTGCCTTCCTGCGCATAGGGGGGAAGAGATAACCGCTGAAGTGCTTGACGGGCCAAGGAGCGTTGTTTGGCAGCAGGCAAAGAACAAGATGCTGCTGGAGAAGGCGATACTGCTTTACCTGTCTGAAAAAAGCGTATAAGCGTTTGCTGAGATAATTAAAAGGCTGAGGCGATTCGGTGAAACTAGACCAACTTGACGTTAAAATAATCGAGATAATACAGCGCTCTGACATGCTGACTCCCAAGCTTTCCAAGATTGCAGAAGTGCTGGGCACAACAAATGCGACTGTCTACAGAAGGATAGATGCGCTCAAGAAGGAAGGAGTCATAATAGGGCACACGACAAGAATAGATGGCAAACTGGTCGGAAAAGGATTGCAGTCTTTCATATACCTCAAGCTTCAAAGGAACATAAGCAAGGATGAAAAGGAAGAAATAGGAAAGAAGCTTTCTGAGATAGAAAGCGTCGAGTCGGTATATGTACCTATAGGAAGATGGAACTACCTTATAAAAGTGAGGTCATCAGGCATAGAAGACCTCGATCACATAATAGGCGAAGAGATTTCAAAACTTCCGCTGGAGGAGATGGAAGTAGAATTTATATCGAGAACTCTGAAGGACGGCGAACCAATATTGCCAAAAAGATGAGAATTCAAAGCTTTGTGGTTTCTTCCAAAATGCTTTCCAATTTTTCTACGCCTTTTACGACTTCCTTTACCTTCGGGTTTATTCCATAGCCAAGGCCATACCCTCTGTCAGTCCTTATGTGCGTGGGCTGAAGCACGTTAAGGTCCATTGAAAGCTCCCTAAGCGTTATTATAAGCGTCTTCCTAGTAAATTTCTTCCCAAGCACGGCGTATATTTCTCTTGTCGTCCTCGGAGATTTTTCAAGAAGAAGCCTTAATACGGCATAGTTGGGCCTGCTCAGAAGCTTCCTTATAAGCCATATGTTGTCTTTTTCTTTGACAGCCATAAATACCCGCACATATATGCCATTATACATTTTTATACTTAACGCTTATGCAAATGCAGCTCTGCTGCAATTACCAAATGGCATCTATTCTTCGACGCTCATATCAAATCTACGCGATATCATTTGCGCGAATTTGCCGAAATAAGCGCCGCGCTTGCCAAATGGTGCCCTATCTTGTTATCGTGCTTTGCAATGCGCAAAGTATATATATTAGTATAGCATAATATAATTAGTTTACTTAAATAAACATAAGTATACTATGATAGCATGATTGGGATTTTCGGCAGGCGCAGGCCAGAAGAACAGGCGGAATCGCCAATAACTTTCAAAATCGACAGCGCCGACTACGGTGCCCCAATAGAAGAAGCAAGCTTCCAGGTTCCTCGTGCAATAACAAGGCGCAACGGTTCTTATTTTTACGTAGTCGGATACAACCTCAAACCTTTGTCAGCATATGAATCGAAGCTGATGTCGCAGATAAAGGCAAAGATAATAGCAGCATTTACCGAAGATAATTCGATTGACGCATTGGGTTATTTAGAACAAAAAGTCTACGATTTTGCGAAAAGGGAACTTTCGCAAAGCATTCCACTCGAAAGGGCATCATATCTTTCTCGTCTGCTGGTCTACGATACCGTAGGCTTCGGTGCAATAGGGATACTACTGGAAGACAGGCAGGGAATAGAGGAAATAGAGGTTAACGAACCAACAATGCCAATAAAAATATACCACGCCAGGTACGGCCACTGCACAACAAACATAAGCTTCTCAGGCCAGGATGAATTTTACAGAATGCTGAACAAGTTCATAGCGGCTTCAGACAAGGAACTTACCGAAGGGACGCCAATAATAGACGCGCAGCTTGACAACGCCAGGGTGCACGCCCAAGCAAAGCCTTACGCGCCAAACGGCCCCGCCGCAACGATAAGGCTTGGGGGCAGGAAGGACATGAGCCCTGCCGCGCTCATCGAAAGGGGCATGGCAAACGCATACGTAATGTCATACCTTTGGCTTGCAGTGGAATCAAATCTCAACATAATAATTGCAGGGGCCCCAGCCAGCGGAAAAACGACACTGATGTCATCACTGCTCTCATTTGTGCCAAGATACAAGCGCATAATAACCATAGAAGAGGACATAAACGAGCTTAAGTTCTACCCCAACGTGACTAATGTTGTATCGCTTTATGGTTCCCGCTACTACAACATGGTGCAAACTCGCGAGCAGGTTGTGAATGCCTTGAGAATGAGGCCTGACAGGCTTGTAGTAGGGGAAATCAGGGCCGCAGAAACAAAGGAGCTTTTCTCTGGAGCCAACATAGGCGTGCCGTTCATGACCACCCTGCACAGCAACGAGGGTGGAGTCGCAGTGCTGAAAAGGCTGGTATCAAAGCCAATGGAAGTAGATATGCAGGCGCTTTCTTCCCTAGACCTCGCGGTATACGTGAAGCAGGGCGCCGTCGGCCGTGTGATTTCAAGCATATCAGAATACAAATGGCTAAGCCGCGGCGAGGACATTGATGGCGCGGAGCCTTTTGGCGATGATTCAGTGAACATAACGCAAATTGTTGAAAACGGCGAACTCAACACTGAATTGCTTAAAAACTCCAGGGTAATATCGGCATATTCCCGGCTGCATTCAGTGCCAAAGAGCGCAGCAATAAAGGAAATACAATCAAGGTCTTCGTATCTGAAGAACATTGGCGCAGCCTCAGCAGACACTCTCAGTTTTATAGAAAAGATATATGAATACGGTGAATCGAAATGAATGCTCATGGCGTCGCATTAGTTGTAATTTCATCGGCGATCTTGGAGATTTTCATAATCAAAATAAACGGGCTCGCCGGGATCTTCTGGATACCTTTGCTTTCAGTACTTTGCCTTCCAATGCCCTACTTTTCTGTAGCAGCATATTATTACCTGAAGAGCGAGGAGGAGCGCAGCGCGGAGTTTCAGGAAACTATCAATTCATTCAATTACATATTATCAAGCAAAGGCAGCATGCCGCTGCTTCAAAGCGTCAGGAAAGCGATTGATCTTCAAAAAGATCGAAAGGCTAAAGCAATGCTAAGGTGCGCATACGGGCGCATAATGCTTGGAGACGACGCTCCTTCGGCTTTCGAGTATGCAATGGCAAAGTGCGGGTGCAAAGGCACCAAGTTGCCATGGAACTCCGACATTTATGCATCAATTGGCAATCTAATAGAAGACTACAACTATTCTGCCAAGGCCGAGGAGGCAAAGAGAGGCTCTGCATTGCAGAGATACGCAACATTGAACATGTTTCTTTCAGCGATAGCACCGTCATTCATAGTCTTTATTTTCGTCGGAAGCACTATAGTGGCGGGAAGCAGCGCAAGCATGCTTGCAATATCGATGGTTCTCCTTGTCGCTCTTCCATTGGCATACTCATTCGGCTCTTTTGCTTTCGCGAGGCGGTTAATTGGCTGACTACAGAAAAATAGCTGCCATAGTTGCTTCTTTGCTTTCTTTGTCGATACTGGCAAGAATGCTCATTTTGGCGCTGCCTTCAATTGCGATTGCAGCTGCCGCATACGCGCTAGGCACGCGCAAGCAAAAAAGTTGCAAAGCTTCAGAAATTGTGAACTTTTCGCGCAGCGTCAGGGAGAACTACGCACGTTCAGGATCCCTAAGGAACGCAATAGCGCGCGCGGCAAATTCTGATTATACGTTTTCAGGTCTCGTCTGCCGCCTTATGGCAAGCTATTCTATGGGAGGGAGTTTTTACGATCAAAATCTCTCGCACAAATGGGCTACTGGAATAACTCCAGAGCTTGGAGGTCTCCTCTCAATACTTTCGGAAGGGCTCAGTCAGGGCAAAAACATAGTTCCGCGTCTGGCGTTTCTCGAAAAGACTATAGAAGATGCAGAATGGAGAAGGAACTCCATAATATCAAAGGTGGAAGGCATGGAAGCTGTTTCTAGAATGGGCACAATGTTTTTCTTTCCAATGTTCAGCGGGATATCCGCAGCCATAATAGGCTCAGCAAGCATGGCGCACGCAGATCCTGCAGCAGCGGCAAGACTGGGCGCCGTATCCATTGCCTATATTCTCATAGTGTCGCTGATCCATTCGTCCCTTTCGAAAGGCGTTCGTAGCGCATATGACGTGCTATACAAGGCAATGCCCACGATAGTAACGGCTGCTATTTTGTTCTTCCTGACATCTAACTTTCTCGCAAAAATGATATAGGTGAATCAAATGGGTAAAAACAGAAAAATGAAAGCGCAGGGATCTCTGGAGTACATAATGATGCTCGCCGCGGCGAGCATAGTCATAGCCATAGCGCTGGCAATGGTAGTAAACCTTAAGGGTGCTGTAGTAAGCAGCATAGCAATCAACGGCACCAACGTGAGCGTTGCGCAGGCGATAGCGCATGAACTCTCTGCTCTTTCCAGCTCTGCGGCATAAGGCAGGTGCGGCGATGCGGGCGCAACTTTCGCTGGAGCTCATGGCATACGCGGCGCTGGCGGCAATTTCGATGGCTGCTTCGGTAGGAATCTATGCAAAATACTCAAGCTCGATACTTTCGGGAGTGGCAAAGTACGAAACTTATGAGTTTGTTCAGTCAATAAATGGAGCTGCGCTTTCCGGGGCAATAGACGAGCAATTCAGCGCATTCGTGCCAAGCGGGATATGCAATTCTTCGCAAGACGGCAGCACACTGTATACACCCTACGGCGCCTTTTACCTTGTCGAGAATATTTCGATAGGACGCGAAATAATCTGCCCAGGGGGCATGACAGAGCGCTTAAGCCTTGTCGAAAGCGGCTCTGCAATAAGACTGGAAGAAGGCCGATAGCATGCGCTTGCAAGTTTCGCTTGAGATACTTTTCACCATGGCGATTTCCCTTATGCTTCTCGCCTTGATGCTATCCCAGGCGTCGTTTGCAAGCTCGAGAGCCTTGTCAGTGTCAGTCTCAATCAACAACTCAGTAATTTCGGCAGGCAGAAGCTTTTCAAGCATATCTGCGCTATGCACGCGCTGTGCTATATGGGTGCGCAATTGACAAACAAATCCAAGCAAAATGGCAAGAGGGCATTCTTGATATCGGCAGACGCGCTGTTAGGTCTTTCTACAGTGCTAGCGCTGTCGCTTGCCATGGCAAGCGGCATATTTGCAAGCCAGAGGTATATCGGAGGATCAGCAAGCCACGCATCAAAGCTGCTATATCTTTATGCGGAGTCGCAGGAGATCTCTTCAATTGCAGGCGCCTTAAATTCTTCAGAAATTTCAAGCGTCTCATATTCACTGAGTTCTTATAGCGGCGTCAGGATAAAGCTGCTCAGTCCTAAGGACGCTGCCCCGGGCGGATGCGGTACGGAATACATATGCAGGGCGATTTCTGTAAGAGGAAGCGTGCGCATACTGGTGGTGAAATATGAAAATGAGAATTCAAACATCTCTTGAATTTCTTCTTGCTCTAAGCGTCGTGGGGCTGCTGATTGCAAGCGCTGTGGCCGTATACGGAAACAGCATAACTAAGCAGCGCGCTCTGGTCGGTGCGATACTGCAAAACGAAAGCACCACAAAAATGCAAGCCAACGTCAGCGCGGAATCAGATTTTGGCTACATTGCTTATATGCCTTCAAACAGCACAGTGGGAGAAGAAAACAACATGCAATTAGCATTCTACGGCTGCGGCAACGGCACCGCGGAAGTGAACTCCTATTCAAATTCAGTTCTCATACAGGGCGTCTCAGAAAAGCTTCAGATATCCAACATAGGTATAGCCAACATAGGCTTTGAGCCAATCAAAAGCGGGGTGGACACAATAGTAGTCACATATAATGCAATCTGCGGAGGGTATCATAACGGTAGCGTGGAAGAGTCAACATTCTCATCATACCCTTCCTCGTGGCAAGGGATCACGCCATATGCTGCAATATACAACAGAAGCGAAAAAATCGCCTACGCGACTTCGGCAGCCGGCGACGTGTATGGCATAAAAACGTGGAGCCACTGCACAATATACAATTTCTGGTACAACCCCCTTCCAGTAAGCGTGCAGTGCGGAACGAGCGATGCATGGAGCTACATGATGTTTTCAAACTATTGCTATACAATGAACGAGGGCCCGGATTCCACGACGTGCATTGTACCTGTAAGCACTGGCTACAACGTGATTTCCACGGCGCAATATCCATCAAGCTACATTTACAGCATAGGCTTGTCTATATCGATGCCCGGATATTCGCTTAACTCGCAGCTGAAAAGCGGCGAGGTAAATTCCAATGTAACAATCGGCAGCGAAAGCGTGGGAAACGCAAGCGTCGAATGGGTCAGCGGAAGCTCGGCTTCAGGAGGAATGCAAATTATCCAGAACGGCACCGCGCTAAGCGTTGCGAACTCAACAGCCTACTCAGAATACGCCCAGGCAATGGAAAGCATGTCTTCTCTGCTTTCTTACTACAATTCTACAGCGATATCCGGTTCAGTGCAATCGCTGATACAGGCAAGCATAGCTGCATATACAAAGAGCGTAAGCAATCTGATAAGCACGCGGCATTCCCTGGAAGGTTGCAGCTTAGAAAATTCCTCGCTAACGTGCGCGCCATCCCATCCTTTTGACTACGGAATAGACGCCAGAATTTCCATGCCTGTTGAGAACACTACTGTTGACTATGAAGGCTCTGAAATAAGCATCGGTGCATCATAATGAAATCCCAATTCGCAACAGTGGAAGCCATTCTTTCGCTTGCCCTTGGAGTTGCAACAATGGCATCTGCATCAGCTATGCTGAACAGCTACAATGCAAACAGCAACTTAGCATATAGGCAAATGCTCGCTTCTGCCGAGATTTACGACATAACAAGCGACGCCTATTCAAACTCAAGTCTTTACTCATGTATAGTTTCAGCAATGCGCGGCAACAGCACCTGCATGCAGGGCTACATCAGCTACTACAATTCAGTATACGGAAACCCCGGCACGGCTTTCGTAGTAGGGAGTGCGACTATAGGAAATGCCGCAGAACCTTACGAAATAGGATGCATCCCAATTAAAGGTTTGGAAGCATGCATAGAAGTTGGAACATAGTGCCAACATGTCTTTCTACGGGCTAGTGATCGTAGCGACAATCGCAGTTGCTTTGTCTTACACTGCATGGCTAGGCTCTGCCCTGCAGCAATCCATGGCAATAAGCTCATATGCTGAAAGGAGCGCAGCCGCAGTAAGGCTTGAATCACTTGCAAATGTGGCATATTCCCAAAATCTCACTGTGGGAGAAGTTGACTACATTTCAAGACTGGAAGGCATGACTTTCAACAATACCGGGGGAGTGGTAGAAATAGGAGATGGCAACGTCTATGTCATATTGAAACTGCGCCGCTAGCGCCTATGCGTATTCCGATGCTGTGTCTAAAACGCTCTTCGCCACTTTGCCCATGCGCCTGTTCACTTCCGAGCTAGAGAGCACCCTGCTCATGTTCTTGTTAGATATGCTGTCAGATATTACTAGCACTGCCCCAGCCCTGAATTTCCTGAGCTTTCCGAGTGCGAAAAGCGCGGCGCATTCCATCTCCACCGCAATATAACCCTTGCCTATGTGCCCTTCAGAATAGAAGGCGCTGCTTGAAAAGACGCTCCCGTAATAAGGCGTTATACCTTCAGCCTCAAGCCTTTTGCCAAGCTTTTGCACAATTTTTCCATTAGGCGCAAATTTTTTACTGATGCTGCCGAAGTATTCCGCTATTGTGCCTCCTGGCGTGTAGCCCGCCGAAGTAGGAATTACCACATCTCTGTATGCAAGCTCCTTGGAAATGCCGCCAGCAGTGCCAAGCCTGATAATAGTCTGGGCTCCCAAAGCGTGCAGCTCCTCAATTGCAAGGGAAGCTGAAGGCATTCCTATTCCGTGCGAAGCAATGCTCAATTTCTTACCTTTGTAGTAGCCGGTGTACACTAGGAACCTGGATTTGCTTACCAATTTTGGCTTTGACAAAAAGCGCGAGAGGTATCTCACTCTTTCAGTATCCCCTGCTATCACTGCCGCCTTTCCTATCAATTCCTTGCCAACCCTTATGAATTGCGGTTCTATTTTTATCAAAACACCAAGTGCAAAAACTTTTGATCACAATCGCCGTGCAGCGGCATACAATTTAAATTTGCAAATAAACATATAAATATTGGCTGCGCTGCAGCCATCAGTGTCAAAGCGCGGGCATGAAAGATTTATATAATTCTACAGGCAATATATGCACAGGCCAAGGAGAAGCTTATTTCTAGCATCTAGAAACGCCTCAAAGCCGATTGGGATGCCTATGGACGATCTTGCTGCGGAGGAAATGAAGAACAAGTTCATAGAGTTCTTCAATTCATATTACATAGACAAAATTAACGACATGTACATCAGTTACCCGAAGAAGCGCAGCATAAACGTAGACATAAAAGATCTTGAAAAATTCGACGTAGAGATGGCCAACGAGCTGATAAACCAACCCGACATAGTGCTGCCGGCTGCAAACAGCGCCCTTGCTTCAATGAATCCTAACAGGGAGGCAACGGAACGCACTTTCGCCAGGTTTTTCGGCCTCGACACTGAAAATCTGCTTATACAGGATGTCGGATCGCAGTACATAGGCAAGCTTCTTACTCTCGACTCCCTAGTGGTCAAGAGATCAGAGATAATACCAAAAGTGCACATAGGGGTTTTCAAGTGCAGCTTTTGCGGCACCGTCGTGAAGGTTGACATAGACAAGGAAGACGTCCCGGAAGTCTGCCCGCAATGCAGACGCCGCTCCCTAAAGCAGATAAACGACGAATCGGAATTCATAAACCTGCAGAAAATAGCTGTGCAGGACCCTCTTGAAAAGCTCAAGGGTAGCATGCCAACATGGCAGCTTGAAATGTGGCTTGAAGACGACATAGTAAATTCAATGTCCCCTGGAGACAGGGCCAGCATCACAGGAGTACTGAGAATAAAACCGAGGCGCACATTCAAGGGCAAGGAGGAAAAGTCCCTCTTCACAATGTTCCTCGACGTTGTATCGATAGTGCCAAAACAGAAGGAGTTTACTGCGCTCGAAATATCCGCTGAAGAAGAAAAGGAAATACTGGAACTGTCAAAGGACCCACGCATACTTGACAAGATAGCCCAGTCTATAGCCCCTTCTATATACGGTTACGACGAGATAAAGAAGGCATTGGCGCTGCAGCTCTTCGGGGGCACTCCTGACAAAAGGCTCATAGACGGAGGCTTGATAAGGAGCGACATACACATACTGCTCATAGGAGACCCAGGTTCGGCAAAGACAAGGCTTTTGCAGGCTGTGAGCAGCATAGTGCCAAAGGGCATATATGTGAGCGGCAAGTCCACAAGCTCCGCAGGTCTCACTGCAAGCGCGGAGAGGGACGAAATATCAGAGGGTGGATGGACGCTCAGGGCCGGCGCGCTCGTTCTAGGTTCAGGAGGAGAAGTGAGTATAGACGAATTCGACAAAATAAGCGCCGATGACAAGTCCGCATTGCTTGAGGCTCTCGAATCCCAGACAATAAGCGTAGCAAAGGCAGGCATAGTCGCCAGGTTCAATACCAAGACGTCCGTGCTCGCCGCAGCAAACCCTAAATTCGGCAGGTTCGACGAGAATACATACCCTGCAGAGCAGTTTGACATACCTCCTACTTTGCTCTCCAGGTTCGACCTTATATTTCCTATAAGAGACATACTCGACGAGGAGCGCGACAAGAAAATAGCTAGGCACATACTGATGCAACATGAAGCTGCCGCCGCGTCTCCGGAATCGCTCATAGGCAACAAGGAATTAGAAGCAGCAGTGCCTCCGATAGATTCGGAGCTGCTCAGGAAGTACATCGCCTACGCAAAGCAAAATGTCAGGCCCGTGCTTACGCAAGAGGCAAGCAGCAGGATACAGGACTACTACATAGAGCTGAGAAAGCTGGGCATAAAGCAGGGAGCAGTGCCAATGACTCCTAGGCAGATAGAAGGTCTTGTGAGGCTCGCCGAGGCCAGCGCGAAGGCAAGGCTGTCAAACAAGATACTACTTAGCGATGCCGAGCTCGCGATCTTCTTGTTTGAATACATGTTAAGAACCCTTGCAATAGACAGAGGAGGCCGCATGGACATAGACACGCTGATAACAGGCATGCCAAGAGAGAAAGTAGACAAGATCAACGCAATAATAGGCATAATAAAGAAGCTTGAGGCTGAAGAGCAATCGGCAAAGATAGTGAGAATACTCGAAGAAGCAGAAAAATCAGGAATAGACAGGGCTACAACAACAAAATACATCAACGAGCTGGAAAGGAGCGGGGACATATACAGCCCGAAGCCAGGCATAGTGAAGATAGTCAAGCACGAAGAGGAGTAGCATGGAGTTCAGGCGCATAGAAAACAGGCAACTAATACAAATACTCTCCCTCTTTCTCATAGTCCAGTTCGGCGGTCTGCTCCTAGTGATGCTTCCGAGCGGCGCGCCAGCAAACGCCACGCCGCAAGCCGCGATAGTGAGCACGCCAATGCAAAGTCTGTGGTACGCGCTTTACATAGTCTTTGCAGCGCTCATACTTGTGCTTGTGCTGAGGATTTACCACGGGGAAATGCTTTTCAAGATCATAGAGGCATTCGTTGTAATAACGGCGTCTTTCTTCGTCTTCCTTGTTGTGATTTCTTACGCTTTGCCAAGCTACGCCAACATAGATATGTTTGCCGCTCTGGTATGCGCCGTGCTGATGATACTTGCAAAGAATAAAGTTCCATCCCTGCGCAACACCGTGACAGTCATAGCAAGCATGGGGGTAGGCATAGTGCTCGGCGTAAGCTTCAGCTTCGCCGCAGCATTTTTCCTGTTTTTCATAATAGCAATCTACGACTTCGTGGCTGTCTTCATAACAAAACACATGATAACCATGGCAAAGGCCCTCTCAAGCAGGAACCTCGCTTTCCTGATAAGCAGCACAGACGTCGAAGCTGTGCCAAAAAGCTACCTGAGCGCAAGCGAGATTAGAAACTACAGCAAGTACATAAGTGAGGTTAAGCATTCAAAAAACGCTACGCTCAAGAGGGTGCTAAGCACCGGCAGGCTGCCGATAGTAAGCCAGATACAGTTGGGCGCAGGTGATTTGGGGATACCCCTGATGATGGCAATAAGCGCAGCCGGAGGTATGAACAGCTTCTTCTTCGGCTTTGTTGTAGTTGCAGGTTCTGCGGCAGGAATAGTTTTCACGATGCTAGTGCTTAGAAAGTACCAGATACCTCTCCCTGCAATACCACCAATAATCTCATTTGTAAGCCTTGCTCTTGCTGTGGCATTCTTCATTGGCGGTTATGGCGCAGAGCTTACCGGCATAATGCTGGCGTCGTGGCTCGCATTCCTGGTGCTGATACTTTTCGGCGCTAAAAGGGCAGCAAGCTAAAATATTCCAAAATGCTTTTTGTCTTTGCCCCCCTTGCTGTCTATATCCTTGAATTTCTCAATGAGCTCCCTCTCTTCTCCAGAGAGATTCTTAGGAATACTTATTTTTACCCTTACTATTTCGTTCCCCCTGTTGCCGCTCCTGAAATTTCTTATGCCCTCCCCCTTAATCACTATCTCTGTGCCATGCGTCGTGCCCGGCGATATCTGTACGGTTTTTGCGCCGTGCAGTGTGGGCACGCTTATGCTTCCCCCGAGTATGGCGGTGTAGAACGGAATTTCAACCTCGGTGAGGAGGTCATCGTTTATGCGCTCGAAGGTCTTGTCCTTGAGTATGTGGACTTCTACGAAAAGATCTCCTGCGCCATCCTTTCCATAGTCTCCCATTCCCTTTAGCCTGAGACGCATTCCGTCCATTACCCCTGGCGGTATCTTAAGGGTTATTTCATCAGTGGCTACAACGCCTCCCTTGCCCCCGCAAACATGACAGAGCTTCTCATATACCTTTCCGCTGCCGTTGCATGTGGGGCACACGCTTACTGTTTGCATTATCCCGAAGAAGGTTCTTCTCGTGGCTCTCACGCTTCCGCTGCCGTTGCATGTCTTGCACTTCACGAGCTTAGAACCTGGCTCTGCCCCGGTGCCGTTGCAGTTAGGGCATTTCTTTATGTGCTTGATTGTAAGATTTTTGTCGACGCCTTCCGCCGCTTCAGCCAGCGTTATGTCTATGCTGTGTAGTATGCTCTGCCCAAAATTGCCTCTTCTGCGCCCCCCGACCCCGAAAAAGCTGTCGAAAACGTCGTTTATGTCCCCGAAATCCTCCTGCCCGAAGCCCATGTTTATTCCAAGATCTTTGAATATGTTGCCGAAGTCGAAGTTCCTGAATATCTCGTCAGTAGTGTACTCTCTGCTGAACTGCTCAGGTCCATACGCGTCGTACTGCTTACGTTTTTCCGGGTCTCCTAAAACGGCATATGCCTCGTTTATTTCCTTGAATTTTTCCTCGGCCTCCTTGCTTCCCTTGTTCAGGTCAGGGTGGTATTTGAGCGCAAGCTCTCTATATGCCTTCTTTATTTCGTCCTGGCTTGCGCTCTTCGATACCCCAAGTATCTTGTAGTAATCCTTGTCTCCAGGCATTTAGATATCACTTATTT
>JBMFUT010000005.1:23137-31065 GCA_049966395.1 Candidatus Micrarchaeia archaeon | reverse complement strand
TTATACCGTCGTTAGCTTGGGAAGCCCACGCCGTTTACGGGTGGGAGGATGTCACTATTTTTTGCATGCTATATGAAATAGGCAGCAATGCCAGAACGCGAGGCGATTTGATGGCGCACGAAACCATAAAATGGATAGGACACGCCTCATTTGTTTTTGAGGCAGCGGGCAAGACAATATTCATAGACCCTTTTAACATAAATGTTGATACCGGCAAAGCCGACATAATATTCATTACGCATTCCCATTTCGACCACCTCGATTTAAATGCGATAAAGAAAATAGCAGTTGCAGATACACATTTCGTCGCGCCTGCGGAGAGCAAGTCCAAGATACCGTACAGCAATGTAATGCCTGTTGAGCCAAACAAGAGCTACAGTGTGCTGGGAATCGATTTCGAGACGATACCTGCCTACAACATCAGGAAGGAGAGGCTTGGTTTCCACCCGAAGTCTAACGGATGGGTTGGTTATATCATAAAGGCTGGAGCCGAGCGCATATATCATGCTGGCGACACCGATTTTGTGGAGGAAATGAAAAGCGTGAATGCAGACACTGCGATGATACCTATAGGGGGCACCTATACCATGGACGTCGAAGAAGCAATAGAGGCGGCAAACACACTTCACTCAAAAAGAATAATACCAATGCACTACAAGGCGCTACTCGGAAAGGACGGCTCAAATTTGGCAGAGGAAGCGTTCAGGAAAAGCGTAAGGAACGCCGAGATTATGAAGGAAGTGCAAGAACCTTCATACTCTTTCAAATGAGACTCCCAAATCAACGAGCTTCTCAGCGATATGCAGCAGTTTATCCGGGCTTAGCTTGAAGACGCGCTCATTTGAGAATTCTTCCAGCTCATCATCAATGCTGTCTTCAAGTTTGCCTGGGACCATTCGCGAGTCTTTAATCGCGTTCTTAAGCACTTTCTTCTTGTGCTGCATAAGCATGCCTATTACCGAACGCTCTGCCGCGCCTATTTTAGCCATTCTGGGCTTTAGGTAAATTATGGCGGAGTCGACTTTTGGGATGGGCCTGAAGCTTCCCTTCGACACATTCATTATTTTGGTTATGCTGAAAGTCAGGCTGCTTATCACGCTCAGCTTGGAATACTTGTCTGTGCCCTCCTTTGCAAGCATGTGCTCGACGAATTCCTTCTGCAGGCAGAGCACCGCCTCTATATCATGCAATGAGAGCCACTCAATCATCTTGCTGGAAAGGTTGTAAGGTATGTTCGATATCAGTATGTCAGTGTTTGCTATTTCAAGCTCCTCGTCGCTCATGGCGAAGAAATCGCCTTCTATTAGCTTCAACTTTGGGCATTTCATTTCTGCCTTGAGGAGCATGTAGAGATTTGCGTCCTTCTCAACTGCTGTAACGTGCTTTGCTTCATTGCAAAGCTCCGCAGTAAGAGTGCCGTATCCAGGCCCCAGTTCTAGCACATTCTTACCTGTTGCGTGCGCCGCCTCCGCTCTGGCTACTCCTTCATTGACAAGGAAATTCTGGCCAAGAGCCTTAACTGGCCTGAAGTACATTTGGTTCTTTCCTATCATAATATTAGATACCAATCTCTTGCTATAATAATTTTGCGCAGCTCGCTACTGTTCGCTTGGGCATCAGCAATAAGCAAACTTATTATAAATGTTGCGCGTTATCTAAACGATGCGACTGCAATCATCAATAGAATTCATGTCGACCTACAGCTTCCTCATGATATCCTTAGGAATAGTGATAAGCATATTGCTTTTTGTAACAGTGCTTCCTAAGACAACTTTTCCTATGTCGTGCACAGCATTCAGCGGCCCCACATGCAACTTCCTCAACTTCTACGTCAATGGGAGCTACTCTTTGCTCACGTTTTCCATTACTAATTCGCAGAGCACCGCAATAAACATAACCAACATGAGCGTCTCGATATCCGGGCACACAGGCACTGGCGTGTGCGACCCCGCGTTCGTCCTTCCGGGAGAGTTCTCGACTTGCATAGTGCCCATGCAGGGATATTCGCCAAACCAAGGCATACTTGTAAACGGCTTCTACACTATCAACGGCAGGTCTTGTAGCTCTGGTATATCTTCTGTGCTGCAGGGCGGCTGCTCTTACACAAGCGCCTCTTATGGCGGCTCTTTCAGCACCTCCCCCACAAACAAGGAAGAAGTGATATTCAGCGTGATATCATTCGTCAGCCCTCCAAATATTAACAGCCCGTCGTATTCCGGCGTGCCGGCGCCATTTAGCTCTTTTTCGGTTGTGCAGAATGGCGACTGGGTTGCATACTCAAACAACTCCAGAATATACTACGCATTCGGCACTCCAAGCTACCAAGGCGCAACATTCATGGGCATAAAAGTGCAGCCATTTCCAATTACCGACTCTAGCCTGAACAACAACAACGTTCACTGCTCATCGCCTTACAACACGACTGCATCAATAGCTTACGCGCCAATCTACCTCCCTTCCACGACTACTGTCGGGATAACTTTTGAGACCGATGACGGCATGGCGGTATATTACCAGGAATACGGCTCCAATGTATGGATGAACGTCAGTGGCAATTCAGCATGGCACGGTCAGGGCGCAACAAGATACCCGACAAACGGCGTTTACTCTGTGACGCTCAACAACGGCGTGGACAAGATTGCTGCCGCATGGTTCAATAGCTGCAGTCCAGGAATGCAGCTTCTCAACATAACAACATAACCTTCATTTGGCAGCATAATCTTTAACCGGCTATTGCTGCAACACCGATTTCGAAATTGCGCCGATGCCTTTGAAATTCCTGAGCTGCGCGCCTGCTTCATCGTCAGAATTGAATATTTCTATTTTAACCTTTTGTGCGTCTGCTCTTTCGAGGAGCTCCTGGGTTTTTGCATTGTTTATCATGTCATCGTTAACGAGCACTACTCCCGCCTTGAACGACTCTAATGCCCCTCCAACCTGCTCCTCTCCGTAGAATGCAGCGCCAACACGCAGCGATTCGAGGAATTTGTTGAGCAGCGCGAATTCCTTCTTTAGGTGCTCGCTCTCGAGAAGCCTTGCAACATCCTCGCTCTGCATCGCTTCTCTGATCCCCGCCCTGTCGGCACTGCTTGCATGCACATAAGAAATCTTCTTGTTCAAGGATATGCGTTCAGACTCCATGTAAGCCTTGAGGTCATCTTTCGTGAATCCGGGTCCTGCCACCACAATATTGTCAACTTCGAGGCGTGTCGCAGCTGCAATCACTTCGTCAAAATACTTTTTCCTCTGTTCTGCGTACTCCTTGTCCTTCATTCTCTTGCTCAAGTGGCTGTATATTTCAGCTACTATCTCTATGCCATATCCGCGTATGTAAGCTATTGTAGCGAGCTCGTCATCCATGGCTATCACTCCAAAGCGAGGCCTTTTTGCTTCCTCTACCGCTTCCTTTAACCTCCTTATTATGTAATGCCTCCATTCCGTTTTTTGTATCTCTATGACGTCGCCGATTCCAACATTTATGGTGTGGTAGCTTGAAATCTTGACAAATTCCTCCGGATGGCCTTCAAGTATCTTGCCAGTGAGCCTGAGCTTGCCAGATGTCTTGTCAAGCTCGCTCTTCTCTACAGATATCTTGACGAAGACCTCCTTCTGGGAGCCTGTGTCAGTTTCGTTCGCCTTGAACCTCCTAAAGCTCTTTGCTGCGATGCCGTCCCCGTTTGCTATTATCCTTTGTAGCAGATAAAGGTCGTCGAATGAGTCTGCCCTGCACTTGAGAGTGTTGGTGGCGTCAAAGAATTTTATTATCTGCATGCAATCATCCTACACCTTGTTATAACCGTCATTGTATCCCTTGTTGTAACCGTCGTTGTACCCTCTTCCATACCCGTCGTTGCTTCCATGGGCATAACCCTCGTTGTAACCTTTGTTGTAAATATCGTTGTAAATCTCGCCGTATTCGTCCTCTTGGCCCTTTTCATACGCCTCTTTTTCAGTGCTTTCGATGCCTGCAATCACATCGTTGAATCCGCTCTCCTCTTTCCTTATTTCAGCTTCCTCGACACTCTTTTCCTTGGCGTATTTTTCAGCGATTCTATCGATTGTTTCCTTTATGCGTTTGACAAGTTCATCCTTGCTAATGTCTTGCACATCTGCAGCGTCCACTGCAGCGCCGAGCTCGCTAAAAACGCTTTTGACAGTCTCCTCCCTCACTCTTTCTATGAATTCGAAGCCCCTTTTCAAGTCTTCTACAGTTGTCATTGCGCCACCCGAAACCCAATGCACATCTATATATTGAAAAGGCAGACTTTTAAACTGCTATACAATGCTGCATATTCCCCGCTACTTACATCGAAGCTACCTCGCGGCGCCTTATGCTAAATGAAGTCGCTTAGGCAAACTGAGTGATGCGCTGCTGTGCAAGAGATTTATATATTGCAGTTCAAATCTTTTCTTATGCTAAGAGTGATAGCGCTTTCGGCAATCTCTTCGATTTTCGCCTCGACCTACTCGTCGCTCTCGGCATTCATACACGCATACGGCTACGCCGCGATACTAGGGCTCATGATACTGGAAAGCGCGTCACTTCCGGTGCCCAGCGAGCTGCTGCTTCCAGTGGCGGGATATTTTTCATCTCAAGGATCGCTATACCTTCCATTCACGATAGTCGTGGTGCTGATAGGAAGCTTCGTAGGAATGGCGATAAACTACTACATCGCTTATTTCATAGGCAAGGACATTGTATACAAGCACCTGCGCCTCTTCCACATAAAGAAAGAATCTCTTGATGCCTTCGACAGGTGGTTCGAGAGGAACGGTGCATTCGCCGTATTCGTGTCTAGGATGCTTCCTCTAGTAAGGGGGCTGATAAACTTCCCTGCAGGCTTTGCGCTCATGGACAAGAGGAAGTTCTACTCTTATTCGATGCTTGGCGCAGCCATATGGGACATAGCACTCCTCCTATTCGGCTACGCTTTCGGCACTTATGCAGTTTCGGCACAGAGCAACATACTAATAATGTCTGTCGCAGTTGCGGCATTCGGGATAGCGCTGTATGTGATCTACAGGGCGGCAATGTCCAGGATAAGAGGATGACCCTATTCCGGAGTCTTAGACTGTATAGTATGATTCTTGACTATTTTTATTACCTGGTCTATCACTTTCCTTATGTCTGACTCTGTCCTTGCCCCTGTGCATATTATCTTGCCGTTCTTGAAGAGCAGGAGCGCCGCCTTGGGCTCGTGTATTTTGCATATTGCCCCAGGGAACTGCTCAGGCTCGTAGTCTATGTCAGGGGAGGCCTTAGCTATAGCGTAAAGGTCCAGGTCGACTCCCAAGTCAGTGCTTGCAACTATGTTCTCGACCCTAAAATCAGGATGAATCGCAACTTTCTTCTTGCTTGCCATTGCACCACACATAAGTTATTTAAAAGAGATGGTTTATAAAGGTATTTAAATGTTCTTCAGCAAATATGCTTGCAAGTGATTTCAATGAGCATGCGTTCGCACGGGCTTTTTGTGGGCAAGTCAAGGCATCTTTCGAGGCACCACATGCCTTCAAGACTGACGATATCAAAGCTTGTAAAGGACCTAAAGGTAGGCGATACCGTATCAATAGTGCCTAAGGGCACTTTCAACGACATACCAAATCCTAGGTACAGGGGCAAGGTCGGCAAGATAGTGGAAAAGCGCGGATCAGCGTATGTTGTAAAGATAAAGCTTTCCAACGCTACATCAAGGTTCATAGTAGTAGGCCAACGCGACGTGGAGCAAATAAAGCGCTAGTACTGCTTTCTGTATGGCCTCGTGAGCAAATAGAATCGGCTGCCCTCGTTGAGTTCTATCAACACCCTCTCTACAAGCAGCTTCACCGGATCCTGCAGCAAAGGCACACGGCTTGATATGTCTGAAAAGCTCTCAAATTTTTTCTCTTCCCTCGCCTTTAGGAGTTCCTGCAAATGGCGCTTGCCTATTCCAGGCAGAAGCTCAAGAGAGTGCTCTCTTATGTTCAGCGGCCCAGCGACATTGAAAAGGTTTACGAACTTCGCCTCGTGTTTCCTTATTATGTTGGCAACAGCAGTTGGCAACTCCTTCTTTGCGCCTTCTGTGAGCTCGTTGTAGTTGAGCCTTGTTTTTATGAGAGATATCTTATCGCGCTCGTTCCTGCCTATGTAAACTTCCTCCTCAACCTTAAGCTGCGCCCCTGGCTTCGGCACTGCTTCTAGAAGCGTGAACCTCTCCTCGCCTATGAGCTCAACAACTGGCTCAGACCTTGCAGAAAAAGACCTTCCGGTAGGCAGATAGTCAAGCACAATTGCATACTCCTCCAATTCTTCGTGTCTTTGTTCTTCAGCCATGTCGACCACTGACAATGCATGCTAACGCTACCTCTTCCTGTATTTCTCTATAGTCTCGAATATCTTGGCTATTGTCTCTTCCTCGAAGTTTCTCCTTTCTATTATGAGCACCTGCTTAAGCTGCAGGACGCTTATTGGCATCACGTCTATGATCTTTGCCGCGCCCTTCTTGCTCAGGCCGAATTCCAGCAATTCCTTAGACATCTTTTCTGCGTCTGCCTTGCTCAACTTTGCGAACTTCTTGACGTGCTCAAGCGTGATCTCTTGCTCGTAGCCTAATTCGCCCTCCTTTTTCCTCTCTTCCAGTATTGAGAGCGCCTCGGGCATGCTCACTGCATTTGGTTCGCTGTGCTGCTTTCCTATCATAGCTACACCGTCTTAATCCGCTTCATATATTACATGTGCTAGGTTTATTAAGCTTTTTCTGCGACTACTTAGTAATTGGTGTTTCATTGGATGCGCACGATGCATACTTAAAAGTTATGGAAGAAATGAAGAAGCATATTGCTGGAAAAGAGGAGACCCTTGAGCTTCTATTCATAGCCTTGGTGGCAAACGGCCACGCGCTTTTGGAAGGCGTGCCTGGAGTGGCTAAGACTACAATGACAAAGGCGCTCGCTTCTACCATACAGGCGGATTTCAAGAGGATACAGGGCACCCCAGACCTTGAGCCAAGCGACATAATAGGCTACACCTACTCGGAGGGCAGCGAGGTGAAGTTCAAGAGGGGGCCGATATTCACCAACATACTGCTTGTGGATGAGCTCAACAGGGCGCCCCCAAAGACCATGAGCGCATTATTGGAAAGCCTCGAGGAGCGGCAGGTGACTGTTGGCGGCGTGGACATGCCTCTCATGAAGCCTTTTACAGCATTCGCCACTCAAAATCCTCTCAAGATAGAAGGCACTGAGCCTCTGCCTAAGGTTCTTGCTGATAGGTTCATAATGAAGATAGATGTTTCATATCCGAGCATGGAAGAAGAGCAGGAGATGCTGCGCATAAAGGAGAGAGAGGAAAAGATCGCGGTGAACAAGATAATAACAACAAGCGACATAATTGACATGCAGCAGCAGGCAAAGCAGGTCGAGATGCCAGACGACGTGGCAAGATACATAACAGCCATAGTCAACGCAACCAGGACAGACATACACGTTGTAATGGGCGCGAGCCCAAGGGCAGACATAGCCTTCATGCAGTGCGGTAAGGCCAAGGCATTGGCCGAAGGAAGGAATAAAGTTACGAAAGACGACATAAAGTTCCTTGCAACGCCAGTGCTGAGCCACAGGATAGCAGTTAGGTCTACAGGCGGCGTAGGAGTGCACGGCATAATAGACGGCATAATAGCCACCCTCGGCTGAAATGCAAAAATATTTATACATAAGGTGCCTATTAATACAGGGCGACAGGATGCCAATAAGGCTTTGGGATGCATTCCTAATAGTGCTGCTCATGATTTCATTCGCAGCATCCCTGTCTGCCTCTTTTACATTGCCGCCCACCCACAAGACTTACTTCACTCATTATACCCATTATACAAACGCTGCAACAAGCTCGCCTTCATTATTGACTTCTGGCTCAACATCATTATCAACATCTACTACTAGCGCCACTTCGG
>JBMFUT010000005.1:12211-23037 GCA_049966395.1 Candidatus Micrarchaeia archaeon | reverse complement strand
ACGCTACAATCCAAGTCCAGAGTAAGTTATAATTTCAGCGTGGAGAGCTTGTTCTCTACTATTACATAGACTTATGCGAAAGCTATTTAAATCAATAGCAATATATTAAAATGCGACATTGGTGTATACATGAAAATAAATTATCTGAAACTGCTGGTTTCACTGCTTTTAGTGTCACAGATAAGTTCTCTAGCGTTTGCTCAAGCGGCATCGTTGCTCAGTTCTGTATTCCAGAGCATAGTATCAATAGTGCAGACTGTAATCGGCGTGTTCGCCATAGCACTCTTCATGGTAGGAGGCGTCCTCTACGCCGCAGCGCATTTCCTGCCTGCAGCAGGACAGATAAAGGCAAACATGCAGGGCTGGGCAATGGGTATGATCATAGGTTCAATAGTGGGATTGATCCTAGTATTGATTGCCCCTTACCTCGTAGGCTTAATACAAGGAATATGAAGCTACGGGTAAGCCGAAAAATTTCGTTTGCCGCCGTATGTGTGGCGGCAAACTAACCTTTTTATTTTGTATTCCTCTTAATTATCATCATGCAACTTAGCCACGATAGCATCTTCTTCGTGTCAGCCTTCTTATTTATCATGTTCATTGGGGCGCAGTGCGGTAACCTTTCTTATATCCCTTCATTAAGTGGCATACCTATAGCTATCTCGTTTATTGCGATAGCGTCAATGAGAATGTTTGAAAACCAGAAAGACCGTGCATCAAAGAAGTACGACATGCCAATGATTGTGGCTCTATCGGTTTTGGTTTTTTTCTTCTTATTGCCTATTTTAATGTTGCCTGTTGTAAGGTCAGGCGAAGTACTATCATTAGTTACGCTCGGAACTTTGCTGGGTAAGTACATAATACTGTTTCTTCCACTACTCTTCTGCATGATGTTCGGGGCTTACCTTTTGAGAGCGGGCAAGGAGTACACAAAAGTTGCGCTGATATTGATTTTTGCAGCTATATTGATAATATCGCTGTACTATTTTGCTGAATACGCCTTCCACTTCTTTCCTGACGACGAGGCCTACATATGCTTCCTAAGCACAAAGGCATTCCTAAACGGCACAAATCCATATGCGATTTCTTTCTCGCAGCAGGTCTACGATAACATGCTTAACATGAGCTATACTCCGACCACAAACAACGACATAATAGGCACAATAAACTACCCTGCGCTTTACATGCTATCTTTTCTGCCTTTCTATTTGCTTCTCCCACCCACAATGAAAAATCTTTCTACCGAAATGAGCATTCAAGCCGGCGTATTTATTTTCATACTCCTGCTTACAATAGCGCTGCTTCTTGACAAGAAGCACATAGCCAGGCCAAGATATAGCGTGATAATATTTCTGCTTTTTGCCATTGCGATAGTGTCCTCAACGCAGACATTCCTCATGCTTGCGCTGATACTTATAGCATATGCCTCTATAGATAGCAAGTATTCGTGGCTAATGCTTGGCATTGCGGCTTCTATACAGGAAGAGCTGTGGCTCCCAGTGCTGTTACTCATAACATACTCTTTCACAAACAAAGGCATCAGGCGCGGCGCATACGACCTGCTTGGCGCCATATTCGTGTTTGCATTGATAAACGGCTATTTCATAGCCTCGAGCCCGACGGCATATTTCCGTGACGTGTTCTCCCCCATAGGAAAACTGCTGCTGCCTTTGCCATCCTCGCTATTCGGATACCCGCTGCTGCAGCTCTACAATGTTACAATTCCTTCCCTCACGACAATGTTTGCTATATCTGCGCTCTTGATGGTGCTTCTTTTCGCATTCTTAAACGAGAAAAAATTAGTTCCAATATTCAGCATGGTGCCACTGATGTTTCCACATGCGCTCGGCTCATACTTCACTTTTTTCATAGCCTTTGCGGTGATAGTGCTTTTCATGAAAGAAGGTGCCGCGCCTAGGCGCAAAGTTTTTCTGCAGAGGCACAGGCTTGCTGTGGCAGCAGTTGCATTGCTACTAGTGGTTGCAGGGTTTTATGCAATACTGGCATCTCATAATTTATACAAGAGCGATTTCGGGGTATCAATAAGCAACCAGAGCCTGATTTCGATCCCACAGTCAAACGAGAGCCGCTATTCTGCCGAAATACACTACATGGGAAATTCAAATACCACGGCGTACCTGTTTTTCTACACATACGCCAACAACACGATATACATATCAGGTTTTGGAAATTCAAGTCTGATAAAACAGCCTCAACGCTGCAGCACAAATGACTACCGGTGCCTCCTGAACGTAAATAAGATAACGCTTCAGGCAGGCGTTCACGAATACGCCCTTAATGCTACTATCAATTGGCCAAAGGCTAGTGGCAACTATACCAAGAAGGCATATAGGATAGATGTTGCCGACGCAATAATCTACAGCGGGGACTACTTCTACAATGCAAACATGACAGCTGCAAGCTAGTAGGTGATTTGTTGAAGGGCAAAACAAGCATGGCAATTAGCTCAATAACCGTAATTCTAATAGCGCAGTCATTTTTCAACTTGCTGCTGCTATTCAGATCCATATTTTGGAATTACGGATTGAATTACAGCGACCCTTTGATACTAGCTACATCTGGGATCCTTTACAAAAGCATCAGCACATATCCTTACATACTTACTTACTACACTCCTCTTTCATATCTTCTTGTCAGGGCTTTTGCTATGCTTGCGCCGCAGTTCGTCTCGACAAATCCTTACTTCTATATGAAAATTTTGGATATTTTCGCAGTAGCAGCTGTTTCTGTTCTAATATTTGCCATAACTAACAATTTGTCTAGCAAGAAGTATGCGGCGCTTGCAACGGCATTCTTCTTGTCTTCAACGCTCTTGCTGCAATACGGAACCTCTTTCAGTCCAATTTTTTTAGAGCTTGCTTTCGATCTACTTGCAGTATACCTCATGATCAAGCCTGGAGGCAAAAAGGTAGCATACGCAGCTGTCTCCCTTTTCATCGCCTTCATGTTCAGGCAGAGCGCCATTGTGATATTCGCCGCATTGCTCATATATTTGCTTATTGAGCGCCGCTTCAAACTTGCGCTCGGCTTTTCGGCCATTTTTTTGGTTTCTTCTGCAGTCGCTGTATTTTCAATAAACGCTCTGACAGGGGGGCGCTTCATCTTGGAAGTGATTGAGCTGCCACTTATCACCCCTGCCCTTTTTAAAATTTTCCTGCTGAACCTTTTCGATTTCATAAAATCAACGTATTCAGCCGCTTTCGCTCTTCTTGCACTAGGGTGGTTTTTCCTTTTCAAAAAGAGGAACTCTTTGATAAGCGTGCTGCTTGTGGTTACTGGCATTTCAACATTGAGCAGCGCCAAATACGGCGCTACAATAGTCTATTTTACTCCTTTTCTTGCGTTCTTAGGCATTGCCGCCGCACTCGGCGCAAGTGAAATATCACATAGCAAGGCAAAAGGCACCCAAATGCTTAACCCAAGGGTGGCAATGTCTTACACAGTGGCAATGTTCCTGCTTCTGCTTGCTTTCAATTCAGCATACTACAAAACGCTTTATATATACAACGGCACTGTGCCATCAGCGGACAAAATAGGCTTCATGCTAAGGAACGTGAGCGGACCTATCCTCGCAGAGGATCCTGAGGTTTATGTGGCTGCAGGTAAGCCAATACTCTTCGAACCCAGCGTTTTCTGGGTGCTTCAGGCTCATGGAATGTGGAACGATTCTAGAATAGTCAGCAGCGTGGACAACTGCAGCTTCGGAGCGATAGTTTTTCCGGAAGGCTATGACAGGTTTTTGGCATATCCTAGAATCATAAATGCAACTATCGCGCATTATGAGCAAAGCTATTCAAAATACGGATGGATTGTAATGGAGCCGCGCAAATCATGCTAATTTTTATTTGTTTCATTAGATATATTTCTGATAAAGATGGCAAACATAGTCAGCGAGTCTTTTTCGACTTATGCTGAGAACATACGTTTCGTGCTTCTGTTCTCAATACCATTCGCAATAGCTTTCCTCATACCTATGTTCGCGCCTCTGCCGACTTACCTGAGCGCGGGCGCAATATTCCTGAGGAGTGCGAGCATATCAATGAACATGAGCGCCGTCTCTTTGGCAGTGATAGTAATATCTCTTTTCGTTTCGCTGCTTTTCATAAGCTTCGCTTTTGTCGCCATAAGCCTAATAGTAAAGGCGAAGAAGACCTACAAGAAGACTCCTTCATCGGTGCTCAAGGGCATAGAACGCTACATAAGCAAGGTTTTCGTAGTGCTATTAGTTTACGCACTTGCACTGATTATAGCAAACTTCATAGGCTACTATGCTGGCGCGGAGGCCGCCATTACTTCTATTGTCGGATTTTTCGGATTCATATTCATATTCTACGTGCCAAGCGCGATAGTAGTAGAAGACAAGCGCATAGGCAGGGCTTTCAAGGACAACATGCGCCTGATGGCGCGTGCGCCGCAGTATTTTGTCATATGGCTTCTGCTCGCAGTCATGGTGGTTTCCATATTAGACTACCTTCTTGTGCACATCACAGGCACCTTGGCTTCAGAGTATCTAATGCTTGTTATAAATTCAATCGTAGTGCTTCCTTATTTCGTCATATTCCAAGCTGAAGCATACATGAGAAAATTCCCTTTGCTGTCACACTGACGCAACATAGCAAGGCATTTATAGTTTATATAATAAATATGCTAGGTTAAATGACCGGTGCCAAACTAGGGCTTGCGATGCTTGTAGTGCTGCTTTTGCTTGCCTTCGGCACTAAAATTAATTATGCAGGTTCGGGAAGTTCAGGTTCTGTTTCTCTTGTGTCTAGTTGCTCTCAACTCCCTGGAATAACTGTGCCTTCTCAATGCACGTCTTACCAGGGCAACGTGAGCTTCAACATAACTACAGCAGCCATATCCCTTTCTCTACTCGCATTGACAATATCATTTCTTGTGGTTGCCATAGGATACTTCATAAGCAAATTGATCCCGTCTATAGGAGTGCAGGGATGGCTCAGGAGCGAATACTGGGAGATAGGAAAAACAACAATGCTTATTGCAGGGATATTCGCAATTATGACTCTAATAAGCGGCGTAATGGTGGCGCTTTATGGCCTGCAATCAGGTCAGTCCACCTCATCCGGTGCATATTACAACAACGTAGGCACCCTGGTAAACGGAGTGATGAACAACTATCTTTGCGGCCAAGTGGTTTGCAACATAGAAGAAGGAAACGACTACCTGACAGGGCTTGCTGCTGGCCTTGGCGCCCTGAGGACCACAAAGGTAGGCTTGTACATACCCGTGCCATTGATACCTCCAACGCCGGTGGTCACGCTGCAGTTCGGCTTTATTGCAGTACCTTACACAAATCCAATGCTTGATTCAACAGTGCTATCTGTGCAATATGAATCTGCACTCAACGACGCCATGGAGTTCATCGCGGCGCCAGCTACGCTCATAATCTACGCACAGATATACATGCTTCCATATTTGATAGAAGTGGTGCTGGTAGTGCTAATTCCAATAGGTCTTATCTTGCGCGCCCTTCCTTTCTTGAGGGGCATAGGGGGGACGCTTATCGCAATAGGGATAGGAGTAGGCATATTATATCCTTCGGTGCTGCTATTTTTCAACTATCCTATTTCGTCAATGCTCCTGAGCAGCCTGCCTGTCTACTCTCAGACATCCCTTAGCTATTCAGGGTCTAACCTCCTCGAACAACTCTTAGTCGGGATTGTCAACACCGTTTCAAGTTGGTTTAGTGGAGTTGCGGCAGGAATTGCCGGCGTATCTGACGGTTTGAGCAGCTTTTTTTACGACAATTTGTATGGTGTGATGAACGGCATAAACTACTACCTTCTGTTTTCACTTTCTCAAATCATTCTTTTTGTGCTTGATCTTATGATAGTGTACCCCGCCACCGATGCAATTGCCAAGATGCTCGGCGGGACAATAAGATTGCAGCTTGGCGGTAGGATGAAACTCATATAGGCGAAAAAATGCTTGAGACGCTGCTGATGCAAACTTTGCCTGGATGCACGTATGGTGGCATAAACCAGAACAACTGGATAAACATAAATATAATTGTCATAATAGCCAGCCTGTCAATAGCGGCATTCTTCTACGCCTTAAGCAACCTCTTCCCTACAAGGACAAGGGAGAAGGCAAGGGGCGTTGTAAGGTTCGAATTCTTCCAGGGCATGATAAGCACGTTCATAATAGTGATACTTGTCGGCTCTGCCCAGCTCTCTTGCAGCCTGAGCCAATCTATAGCGGGGCCGATATCAACCTCAGAATTCGGGCAGACGTACAATGGCCAGATATTCCAGTACGACCAGTTTTACGTAGGGAATTTGCTTTTCAACAAGGGCGTTGGCTTAATGACCAACATCTACTCCGCCGCCATAGGATTTTTCATCGCCGCTGAGGTAATACACACGCTCGGCTTAGTAGGCTCGATTTTGCCCTATCCTGTCGTTGGCGACCCTAATGCGGCAGATGGAATATTTACCCCGATATTCGAATCGGAAAATATCGAAGTAAGCCTGGGGCCGAGCCCTGATCTCGGATCAATATACGATAGCTACTCACTCATGCTTACCGATGTGCTTTCAGCGCTTGTAGTGGTAACCTTCGGGTTGCTTTTCTTCATATATCTAATGCTGCCATTCATATCTGCGATAGCCCTTACTGTCGTGCTTCCTGTCGCCCTAATAATGAGGTCTCTCTCTTTTGCCGGTCCAAAGCTCAGGGAGGCCGCAAATTCTTTCCTCGCCCTTTCGGTAGGCTTCTATTTCGTATTCCCAATAATGCTAATGTTCAACTCTTACGCAATGGGGTGGACATTCTGCACATTCGGCGTAAGCCCTTGCAACCCATATTCTCAATACATATCATACAACATAGCAAAACTGCCGCTTAGCTCTATATTCACATCACGATCTACAAACATAGACGCAGGTCCCCTAGATTTTACATTGCCAGTTTCGTTTTTCTCCTCCGCATTTTCTGAGTACATAAATCCTTTCAACGCCCCAGGCGCTATGGTTACAATTGCAAGCCAAGTCGGCGAATATATGTTTGAAGGCATATTCCTGGTGGCGATAGCAGTTGCAATAACGGTGGCGTTTTCGATAGGTCTCGCCAAGGCCTTAAATTCGGGCATGAATTTCGTCGCTGGAGGTTCATTCTGGGGTTAGCGCATGGCAGATTCAAAGCATATAATTATAGCGCTTTTCGCGCTTGCAATTGCAGCCGTTCCTATGGCAAGCGCGCAGTCGAGCTTCATAACCCACTATTCCGTTTTTACAAACTGGATATCTACAATCTTCATTGCGATAACATTAGGCATGGTGATAGCCGGAATTTACTATCTTGCAGGGGTCATAGTAAACAATCCTGGGGTCAAGTCTAACGCAATTACCGAATTTGGCCAGGCGGTAGGGACTGGGATAATAGTAGTATTGCTGCTAGGAATATTCTACATCATATCTTCTAGCGCGGTTTCAACATCAGCATTCTCGCCTTCGATACCTTCAGGCATATGCCAGAACTACCTTTCAAAATCACCGCTAAATCTCGCAAACTCATTACAATCCCCGACAGATGCAATATGCAGCTTTATAGAGAACGCCCAGCAGAATCCGAGCAACACTGTGGAGTTAGACTATCCGCTTGCCGCAAGCTACGTTATAACTGCCAACCTTACAACGCAAGCGCTGGAAAACCTGAATTCCCTATATGTAGTAGAAAACTACCTTGGATTCCTTTCGAGATTCTCGCCATATTTCACCATATGTCTTCCTGCTGGAGACCTTGCAGCTTGCACCCTGCCTTGGGTTCCTGTGCCTTTCGATGTAAAAATATCATATGTTCCCCTTGCTGGGTACGACATGATAAAGCAGGTCACCAAGCCTTTGGAATCTGTCGCATACATAACCTTCGAGTCTTTTGTCCTGCAGCTGGTAATGATAATAATGATACTTTACGCGTGGCCTTACTTGCTTGCGGCTGGCATAATACTAAGATCGACGTTCCTAACGAGGAAAGTCGGGGGCCTGCTCATGGCAATAGCAATAATTGCGTTTGGCGTATTCCCTCTAATATATCTGATAGAATATGCCGCGCTCAGCGGCGGTGCTGCAGCTTCCTCACCTATAGGAGCTAGCAACCTTCCGGTGCTTGTTATAAATGAAACTACATTCAGCGGCCAGAAGATAGTATACGGCTCCAATACGCTGAATTTCTACGTATTCCCAAGAGTCGACTGGGTTGCAAACAACTATAACTGCTGGCAGCCAAACATACTTTCTGCAGAAGTGGGTTTTGCATGGCCTTACTTGACTCCTTATACTTTGTACGAAATATTCGCCCAGGTGCTATCCTTTGCATTTGTAAGCTCAATACCTTCGGTGAACACTGCATGCACGCCATCAGAAGTTACAAAGATGATTCCAAACATAATAAACGTCTATGGAGTGATGGATGTTACAGGTTTCATAATACCTGTGCTCAACATTCTGATAGCTCTGGCTGCGCTAAAAGGACTCTCACAACTGTTCGGAGGCGACACTAACCTCCTCGGAATAGGAAATCTGGTGTAAGGATGGATTACAAACGCATTGCACTCCTCACATTCTTCTTAGCAGTGCTGCTAGTAAACGTTTCCAAGGCGCAGTTGTGCTCCAATCTTTATAGCATCCCCTCGCAAATGGGCAATGGCAACGCCCAATACATTACTGACAGCTCTACTTACACTGGAATGCTTGACATCGCCCTGCTGATAATACTGGCTGTGCTTAGCGTCATGGGGATTGCATATGCGATAGGCTATTCAATGAGGATAGACTCCATCACCAACTACGTTAAGAGGGAAATAGCAGAGCAGGCTGCCAACATACTCATAATAGCCACTATTATCGGCAGTACTGCCATAGCATTCAATGGCATAGTTTTCGTAATGCAGATTGCGAATTTCGGGATGTCTTCATTAAGCACCGCCAGCACATCTTCAATAACAATATCCCCATTAGTAATGCCTTCAAGCACTCTGGAATTCTACACATCAATATGCAACAACTTCGCCGGCTATTTCTATACATTCCTAGGCAACGCCATCGGGGGCCTTATACAGCTAGAACTTTTGAATGCAGTTTCAGGCCTCTCCCTGAACATCATGCCAAACAACTTTGGCATATCGATGATGCCACTCAATGGCATGACCCCAATATCAATAGTTTTCTCTAGCTTGTTCTTTGTGAGCATTACACTATACGTGCTCACGTTGCTGATGGTATTCCTCACTTTCATAATATACTTCCTATTTCCAATCTTTCTCTACCTAGGCGTAATTCTCAGGGCATTCCCTTGGACACGCGCCGCAGGCGGCGCATTTCTCGCCCTGTTCATATCTTTCTACATAATCTTCCCTGCACTCGTGTATCCTTTCTCCCTAATTTCAATAAACGTCAACAACGCACTGACGGGGGCGATATCTTTCTTTGGCGGGGTGGCATCACTATTTACAAGCTTCGGATTTTCTATATTCAATCTTATGATAGGTGGCTTTGTAGGGGCTATGGTAGCGTCGTACTCATTTGCACTCATAGGCATTTCAATAGCTTTCATAATCGCCTACGATTCGCTGGAGGCATTTGCCCAGCTTCTCGGCGCTCCAGCGTTTAGGGGCAGAGGAGGGAGCATATTCCAAAAGCTGATATGATGATAAATACAATATTTCTTCTGCAGAGCAGCTGTGTAAGCAGCGTAAAAGGCTTTCTTACATCGCCATACACAGCGTGGTTTCCTGCAGTTTCAGCAGTAGCAATCGCAGTAATAGGAATACTTGGCATAATCTATGTGCTAAGCCCGCTCATGGGTCGCACCGATATAAAGAACTGGACGCGCTACCAGATTTATGCCATACTGCTCTCGCTCGTGCTTATATCGATATTCGGTGCATTCAGCACGCTATTGTGCAACGTTAACCCAGCGCCGGCACTCAACAGCGTAGGCTTAATACCTGGCAACTGCGGCTCTACTGGCACACTCTATGGAATTGCGTTATGTGATGTCTACACATTCAACAACGATGCCATAGACGTTGCCAACAACTACATGTTTGCAATAGCGATAATATTCGCATTCGTGCCAAATGTGGACTTCGCGATAAATTTCATACCAGGTTTGAATGGCTTCGGAATATCTGGAGCTCTGGAAATAATACCATTGCTGATGTCAAAGTCGATGGGTACGATACTCAACGGTCTGGCAATGGGCGTAGTGCTCAATCAGGTGCAGCTTCTGCTAATAAGCACTTCCCTGCTTTTCTTCTCAGTTTTCATGGCAATAGGGCTCATAGCGAGGATGTTCGGCGTTACCAGAACATTCGGCGGAGCCGCAATAGCGTTTGCCATAGGCTTGGGATTTGTCTATCCAATGCTTGTTGCAATAACCTACGGCTTCATAGACAACGCCCTCACTTATGCATACGGCCAATTTGCCCCTACGCTAATTGCAGACGTAATATCGATAGTAATATCAATAATAGCCGCATTCTTTAGCTTTGGCGCTGCAACGGTGGCAGGCTTGGTGTCTGCCATACTCGCCTATGCCTCTGTTGAATGGTTCATGATATACATAGGAATAGTGGGGCTTGGATTGTTCCTCATACCTTTCATAAATTTCGTCATAACAGATATTTTTATAATTGATTTTTCAAGGGCTATAGGGGAGAAGATAGACCTTCTCTCAATGCTGAGTAGGATTGTATGACAGGGAAAAAATTTGAATTTGCGTTGCGCATCATTTTGGCAACATTTGTATTTGCATTGATATTCGGCGTTCTAAATGCACGCCAA
>JBMFUT010000005.1:0-12111 GCA_049966395.1 Candidatus Micrarchaeia archaeon | reverse complement strand
CCGCCAATTGTGAACAACTTAGCGCCATGGTACTGCAGCCAGATAAATCAGGCAGTCTACAACGCATGGCACCCATGGATTCCAATAGCGACACTGGCAATACTGGTTTCTTTCTTCATAGGTGTCCTGATATTCATGTCTGGCTTGATACTAAACAGCGAAAAGGTCAGGACTTACGGAATTGGAGAAATATACGAGGCTCTTGCGACCGCAATAATAGTGATAATGTTCATGTTAATAGCGGCAGTAATGATGGGGCTCATACCCGGGTTCGTGGTAGGCCCAATAGACCCTTACAATACCTCTCTAGTATACATAAACAACACGATATCCTCTGCTGAAAATCTTTTTACCGCGCTGTTCAATACCAACATGGCCGCATCTTTCTACGCCAGCTTCGGAATAGACATATCGTCAGTGGTGTACGCATCCCTTATAACTGGAGTGTTTTCGCAGGCGATATTGATACTGTATGTGCTCCCAGCTCAGGCAATAGGCGCAGTGCTTGTGCAGGGGCTGCTAGTGCTCCACATAGAATTCTACCTTATCCTGTTCTTCATGTACGCTTCAATACCAGTATTTCTAATACCAGGAATAATATTCAGGGCACTGCTGCCAACAAGGGCTTTGGGAGGCATGCTTATCGCCATATCGATAGGGTTCTACCTGATAATGCCACTTCTATTTTCAATTGCGTACTTCTTCACAAACACCACTGTGCTTAGCTCGCTTAACCAGGAGACCGCAGCCATAAACGCATATGGCGGCGGCGCGAATTCGCAGGCAAATGCAGTTTCGCCAACAAGCCCTCTAGTGGAAACGCTTGGCAACATCCAGTCATCGATGGGCGCTTTCTGGCTTTCTGTGCTTTTTTATCCTGCTTTAATAACCGCAGCAACCTACATGGCGGTAATCACTATAGCAGAGTTCATAGGAGGATTCGCGCACAAGACAGCGAAAGTTGGGCTACTCTAGCGGAATCTAGCTTGCTGTTGCTCAAAGAATATAAATCTTAACAGAGCAATAAGCATTGCAAAGCTGCGCAGCGTCATGCCGTGCGTTGAATGCGGCCAGAGAGACATGAAATGCGCTGCCAAATGCAAGCAGGTTGATGGTTTTGGCATTTGATTTTCAGAAGATATTGTTCGTATCTTTTTACGGGGCCAGCTTAGTGCTAATTCTCTTCTCAGTAGTATTGCCAAACTATGCGCTCAAGCTTGTGCTTGTAATCGTCGCCATGCTGTGCGACATACTTGCATTTTCCTCAAGGTTTTACTGGTACTTTTTCATCCCGTTCATGCACAGGAAGAAAGGCATGGCAATACTAAATAATGCTGAGCCTTATATTCTTTCTCCATCAGGGAACACGATAATAGTGAGGGAAGGAGGATCAGTATACGCTAGCGCATTTATAAAAATACCAATATACAAATCTACTACAGAAATGGGTACAGACGAGAAGGTTGATTTTGCAAGGATGTTCAGCAGGGTAATAACGCTGAGCAAGTCCCCTATAAAGATATCGTCGCAGATGTACATAGTGAGCAAGGAGAGCTACATAGAAAAGATAAGGGACAAGCTAAGCCAAGCGGAAGACAGATACCAGAGCATTAATTCTAATTCAGGCGCAAGCCAAAGCGATATAAACAGGACAAAGGGAGAAGTGACAATGTGGCACAACCTGCTTGACAACGTAAGCAGGTCTCAATCTTACTCACTGATCTCTTTCGCGATGATTACGGCGCTTGGGGGAACAGACGAGGAAGCTTCAAACCTTGCCCTGCAGCAAGCGGACGAAATAGTAGCAGGAATAAGCGCAACGTTCGGAGTTACTGCTTCAATAGCAGAAGGCGCAGAAATACTGCTGTTCATAGAACCTGAACAAGCAATACCATACTCTACCCTTAGTGAGCAGATAAGGGCAAAAACGGCGGCTGAGGGATTGTAATGGAACAGGAAGAAATATTGTACATGGCAATTGCGGGCATGATAGTCCTGCTGCTGCTTTTTGTAATAGGATCATATGGCCCTTTCAAACTGGTTGTTCTAATACTGGCTCTTTTGGCATTCGGAATGATAGTATCTCTTGAGTATGTTGACTTTCTGCTCTTCCCGCTTGTCACCATAATAACCAAGACTTCAATAATGCCTGCAAAGGGCTATTCCATACCGAAAAATCAGAAATACGTCGTGAAGAACGTCAATGGGATATACTACGCAACTGGCTTCATAACTGCGAACATATACAAGTATGTTTTCGCTGCTGAGAGGGTCGGCGAGGACGAAGAGAGCCAGCTCTCTCAGGCTCCGGAGAACTGGGAAAGAATAGTGATGAATACGCATTTTCCATTCAAGTTCAACCTGATAACTTTTGCGCAAGACATACAGGAATACAGGGAAGAGCTAGAAGGGCAGCGGGGCTTTCTGGAGCAGCAGCTCTCAAAGGAAATGAGCGGTCCGAATCCAAGCCAGATGGCAATAGATGATTTCCAGAGAAAGATAAACGTCCTGCAGGCGAGGATAGACAGAATTTCATCAGGCGAAAGGCCTCTTTGGAGCATAATGTATATAGAAACCACCGCAGCGGGGGTGAGTGAGAAGGCCGCTGCAGACAGCCTAGAAAACCAAATAAACCAGCTGCAGACAATATTCAATTCGATGGACATAAGCATGATGAGAATAGTAGGCCGCGAGCTGTACTACCTGTTCAAGTTCAACTTCGCCCTTCCGACGCTCCAGTCAGACATAATGAAGCTGTTCCACAAGCAGAAATAATAGTTTGAGATGATATCGTGACCCAGGTAAAGCTGCAAAACATAATGAGTAACGAGCTTGCTAAGAGGGTATTTTTCAGCAGGCCGCCGGAGCCTCCGCAGGAATACCTACTGAACGACCCTACAAACTCTATTTTCATAGGCCTTACAAAGATATTCAACGTGCCTTTCACATGGACTTTTTCAAACTTGACAAACCCTCACATAGCAGTAGTGGGAATTACAGGGGCAGGAAAGAGCTTCTTTGTAAAGACATTCCTTGCAAGAGCGAGCTACATATGGAACACAAACGCGGTAATAATAGACTGGGCAGGAGAATACAAAGCGTGGGTCAAGCAAAGCGGTGGCATTGTCATATCTCTGGCAAAGGGCGACTACCTCAACATAATGGATCTCTCTGGCATGAAGCCTATAGACAGGACGAAGCAGATAATTAGGTCGCTGGAAATACTAACAGACATCAGCGAATACCCTGAGCAAAAGAGGCTTACAGAGGAAGCGATAGAGCAGGCATACGTCAACATGGGCTTCAATTCTGCCGAGGTACCTGACCCTTCAAAAGAGCCGCCGACATTGAAGAACGTCATATCACTGCTGGAGGAAAAGCTTCAGGAAGGAAGCTACGAATACCCCGCAGAGCTTGAGAATGCCGTATACAGGCTCAGGCAGTTTGCAAGGGAAGGCGAAGACTATTTCGCAAGGAAGAGCACCCTGGACTTGGGCAAGCTTGTCTCATCAGGGCTTGTCGACATAGACCTTTCAGGTCTTCCGGACGAAACATTCAGGGCGCTTGCCGCGCTTTTCATACTCCAATCACTGAAGGAGAAAATGAGGCTTGAAGGGTGGAGCGCATCAAAAGGTCTTAAGGCAATAGTCGTATTGGACGAAGCATGGAAGGTCGCAAGCGACGAGAGGAGCGACGCCGTGATGATAGTAAGGGAAGGCAGAAAGTACCAGTTCGGCCTTATAGTCGCATCCCAAAACCCTACGGACATAAACGAAGCAATATTTTCAAACGTAGGTACTACTATAATGCTCAGGGTGAAGTTCGAGAAATTCCTGAACTACTTGCAAGGCTCACTGAACTTTTCTGATTTCATGAGAAGGGAAATAGGAAAGTTCGGCGTCGGCCAGGCTGCAATAGACATGTCTTTCCAAACGTCTGTGCAGTTTCCAGAGGTCTTCCTGATAGAAAGGGTTGTAGGAGAGGTTCCATTAGACGTATATACCATATCAATAGGGGACATACTGACGCAAAGCGAGGCCGAAAATGCAGATATGCAGAAAGAGTTCTATTACGAAAAAATAGACCTGCAGAATAAGCTTGTGGAAAGCAACGTAAGCACCAGCTCAATAGAAAGAATATTTGCAGAACTTGATGAGAAGAGCAGGTTTGTGGACATAAGGACGTTCATGCAGCTTCTGCTCAACGAGGGAATGGAAAGAGACCGCGTTGTTTCAGTGCTAAGGAACATAGGCTTCGAGGACGCAATAATAACGCGTGCCTTCAACTTTGTCTCATAGGTGTCACAATGGGAGAAACATTTATAGTAAACAGGCTTGACTTGAAGAAAATGCTGACGATGCTCGGCATGAGCGACAAGAACATAGACACCCTTGAGGCTTCTATAAACAAGATGCATAGGCACGTTGACGCAGTGACATTTGCTGGAATGCTGCAGAAATACGGCTTAGGCCAGGAAAGCGTCAAAAACGTCCTCAGGCGCCTCGGAATAGATGATGTTACAATAACAAAGATACTCAATGCCCTCGACGAAGAGAGGATAAATGCTTCTTATGGCAGGGTCGTCGAAGTGAACGTAACGTGAGGATGTTGCCATGGCTGACAAAACTAAGAGCTACTGCATAATCTGCGGCCAGGAAAAGGATGGCATAGAAATAGAAAGCGACTATGTCATAGATGCGATAAGATGGTTCAAAAGAAACGTCACTAAGAACGAGCAGCGCAACAGGATAGTAGTATGCAAGGACTGCTACCCGAAGTACAAGATCCTCAGGAAGAGATTCGAGAAAAGGGAAAAAATATACATAATACTTGGAATACTTTTCATAATCACTGGAACGGTAATATCCCCAAGAATCGGAACTTTCATTGTGACGGTAATAGTTGCTGTTTTCCTCTATCTTCTCTCGCTGTTGAGCTATATCCCCAAAATCAAGCTCGGTCAGCATCTTGCCATTCCGCCAAAAGAAACAAAAGGCCGAGTGCATTCCAAACAAAGCCAGGCAGCAAATGATAAAGCAATAAAATAAAAACATTGGCGGTATATTTAATAACAGTCAACTGATCTGATACTATGGCTGAGGAAACCCCTTCTATTAAGGTGGAAGAGTTTGCAATAACAGGCTCTATCACTGGCAAGCTGGAAGACATACTGTCTAAGATAAGCAATTCCCCTTTCTTCTCAGCCAAAATTGAAAACAACGAGCTTCTAGTGACAAAGATAGAAAGCAGGGACATAAACAAAAAGCCATTCCTGTTCTATATTCTGGCCATAAAGGAAGAGGGCATGACAGTAACATACTCCATAGCGCCAGACACGAGCGAGAAACTCAGGAAGCTGACAGTAATAAAGAACGTTGCAGCCATACTTTCAATGATAAATGAGAATTTCCATGTGGACGAAACAAAGTTCTTCCAGTACATCGATTCAGCAATAGAAGATGTGCTCAACAGCCTCTCGCAGAGTTATAGCGTGCTTTTCAACAGGTACGACGCGCTTGTAAGCGAATACAGGGAGCTCAAAAGGCAGAATCTCGAGCTTATAGCGTCAAACAGGAACCTTACCATAGAAGCTGCCCAGCTCAAGGACGAAAACAGTAAGCTTTCGGAGGAACTGAAAGTCCTCCAGACGTTCTCAGACGAATCGCTGATGGCAATGGTCGAAGACTGGATAATAGCCCACAACAGCACCATAGACATAGACGAATTTGCAAAGACTTACAAGATACCTTCGCCGAGAGTGGAGCAAATATTGAACAAAATGGTGTCGCAGGGATATTTGGAATTGAAAAGCTAGTGTTTCAATGAAATATTACGCAACCATAAACAAGAGGACCCAAAACATAAAGGTTTACCGAGTGGTAAAAAGGGTGAATGAGAACACCAACAAGCTCTCAATATGGTTCCAAAAATTGGTAGACAGGATATTTTTGAATGAGAAGAAGTCAGAGATATAAGTGCAAATGGTTACATGGCCAAATCTAACAGAAAACTGCTATACATTATACTGTTTGCAGTAGCGGTTATTGCACTGCTCATCTTTTCTCTTTACCTTTATGTCTCAAGCGTAATAAGCCACATCCCAAAGACACCGGCTCCGAAGTTCACAGGACCCATGTCGATATCAGCGTATGTAAATTCAGAAGGTGTGCTTTCCTACAACAACAGCCAGCAGCTTGTTGGCTACGCGCTTGTAAATTACACCACCGAAAACGTAATATCAGCTAATTTCAGTCTGAAAATGTACGTGTTCAATCCAATGCCAAAAATCTATTTTCTAAACTCTACCGGCGAGTGCTACCAATGCCTTGGGACCCAGAGCCTGTATGACAATGTCTCAAACGAGATCTATTATTACGATATGCTTAACAGCTCTTTCAGCGGAATACAGATGATAGGCATACAAAACATCAGCAGCATAATTCCTGGCTCGATGGTCATAATAGCTACGGGGCTAATGCCAACGCAGCTAATGCAGTCTTCAAACAGCACGCTGCCAATAGAAACCCTCCTAAACGAAGGCGACACCATAGTTTACATAGGAGAAAATTTCTCCAGGCTAGTAGGTCCTAATGGCGTCATATTTGTGAATCCGCCGCAGACACTAAGCCAGTTATACTTGTACGGACTCGGCACCATGCCTTTCAGCAGCGTTAAGCTCAAGAAGGCGAATCCGCTCAACATAAGCATATCTTCTCCAAATTTCAAGTTTATAAACGGTACAATGTATGGGCCGCTTACCTATGTCAACAAATATGCCAATCGAGTACCACCGCGTTTCAACGGCACCCTTGTAGCGCTTCCAAGCACGCCTGCAAGCTGGGGCAATCCAGTTTCTCTTGCCCACGACATAGCAAAAGTCATATACTCTCAAGTGTGGAATCCTAGCTTGGCGTTCGGATACGAAAACATTTCCAACGTTACAAACGGTAATGTTGGCATATTCACGCTTAACCAGACAATGCCTAATTCGCAGATTTCAGAGCAGCAGATAAACATGTCTTACCCACTGGTGTCTATAGTGGCGCAAAACAGCACATTCACTAACTACTACAATATTCCTTTTTCGATCAAATATTCAGCTAACGGTACATTAAGCGTGCCCAGCATTTTGGGCTTCGCAGAGCAGACAGCAATGACAATAGGCATGAGCACAGCATCCTCATCAAAGCACCTGGTCGTGCCGCATCTCGACCTTTTCACAGACAACATGAGCTACATAGAGTCAATACCAATCGGATTTTTCAACACGAGTTCAAACATAAACGTGATTAAGTACTACGCCTTCAACCTTCCGGAAGGCCGCTACATACTGCTGCTTAGGGATTTCTACAATCGCTACTATTCCAGTGCAGTTTTCCAGGTGCTGCCACCAGAAGTCAAGCCAGTCGCGCTGAATTTTGCAAACGGAACCTTCATATTCTCTGTTTACAGCAACGGCGCGCCGGTTACAAACACAACCTATTCAATAACCCTCAACGGTGCATATAAGCAAAGCGGTACGCTCTACGGAGGAGACCTATACTATTCGCTTCCTAAAGGCGCAATAATCAACTACGGCAACCAGGTATTTACAATAAACATGAGCCGACTAAGTTTTTCTTACTCTACTAGCTACATTAAAAAAGTCTTCCACATACCTGCATTCTACATAGAATTCGCAATAGTAGGCATTGTTGTAATAGCGCTTAACCTCATACTCAAGTCTCCGAACAGGGACGAATACTACATAGACGTCCCGGACTTTCCGCCGCAGAAAAAATCAACAGTAAGCGTGGGGAAGAACGACATCCTTGCCATATTCGACAAGGTAAACTACTATTACCATTGGCGCAACATGCCTTTGTCGATAGAGGAAGTAAAGAACGGCATAGATTCCAACATAAGGTACAATGGCATGCCCATTGCCGTTACATTGCAAAATGCAAACCTCATAATGAGCAACCTTATTGCACAGGGCGAAGTGGAAACGGCTGGCGGGTACTATGCGCCTAAGAAATTCATAGAAAGCTCAAAGCACGACATAGAATACCTGGCGGTATTTAGGAAGCTTCGCGACTACTGCATATCCCACGCAATACTTTTCACAGAAATGGACAGCAGCGACATAGCCGACGCGGTGATAAGCAAAAGCGGGGTTCAGGCGCACGTTATAATATACTCAAGCATATCCGGAATGAGGAGCATACGCCTGGTGAATGGTATAAAGACATTCATAGTTTTCATAGATGAGGAGACGAAGCAAAGTTTCCTAGAGAAGCTCTACTCTTCATATGGCGAAGAGGCGGAGATGCTGAAGATAGGAATAAGCTACAGTTACATAAAGCTAGTGAGCACAAATGCGCTCGACCAGCTGCTTTTCTAAGCCTAGTTGCTTTCTTGTACTTGATTTTCTGTTTCCTCAAAAAGCCTCTTGTATTTGCTCTCTATCAGCGCCTTAAGCTCCTTTTCTATTTTGCCCCTGTCCACCCCTGTCAATTCTGCGAGGTCACTGGAGAGCTGGTCGGCATATCTCATTATTGTCTTGTATTTTGATTCCTGGAGCTGCATGTTTCTCGTGCTGCTTATGTAGCCCTGGACGCCTCTTGCAGCATCCATTACTGCAAGCTTTATTTCTTCAACTATTTCGTCTTCGTCCGCTATTGCCTGCTTCCCGACGCCAGCGTAAGGCACGTAAACAGACGACACGTTTACAAATACGCTTACCGGTTCCTCGTCAAAATTGCCTATGCCATACCTTTTCCACTGTATGCTCTTGACTGCTTCTGTTATCGCGCAATTGGCGCTGTCAAACAGCAGCGGCACCCTGTTTGCAAATCTCATTATAGTGCCTCCTAATGTTCCATCTTCGCCCTTCCTTCCGGCGCCCCCGCCAAAAGCGATGCCTGCTTCTACAACGAATGGTATGCCTCCCCTAAATATTTTCGGTTTTCTCTCTATTACCTTCTCGAATTTCGGATTTAGTATGTTCTTTATTGCCGCTGCAATTCTTTCTTCGCCTATTGTTGAAAGGGCATCCATATCTGGTGCTATCCATCTGAGCTGCTTGAAGGCCTTGACGAGGCTCTCTGCATCGTTCCATGTCATATTCTTCGGCTCCTTGGAAAAGTCTACATCGGTTGCAATCTGCTTGAGCTCTGCAACCTTATCCTGGGTGACTCTTGAGAAAGTTTCCACAAGGAACGAAGATATCTTTTTGTTTTCGCTGAGGTGAGCGAAATCGAGCAGGTCGCTTGCTTCTAAGCCTAGTGGATGCGGCTTAATTTCCTTCGGCCTCTTAGGTATGCTTTCTGAAGATCTTGGGAAAATGCTTTCCTTTCCGTCTGGTTCCAAAAGCGATATTTCAACGTGCGGGTTGGCTATTGCCGTGCGCCTAAGGTATTCATATACCCCGTGGTCGCTGTTCTCATGCTTTACATCTGCCGCCTCCATGCTTATTTCCATGAAAGTGCTTCCTTCAGGCCGAAGAGCTACAGTATTGCTTACTATTGGCTTGTTTGTTTTTATGTCCACTGAAATGTCTGCCTCGTAGGCCTCCCTCCCAGTATTTGCCTTAACGTGCACTGGCTTTCCTGTAGTTATCTGAGCGAAGAGGGTGCACCCCGCAGCCCCTATCCCCTGCTGTCCTCTCTGCTGCATATACCTGTGAAATTTTGTGCCTGTGAGTATGGAGCCTAGCGCCTTGCCAACTATACTCTTTGGTATGCCTGGGCCGTTGTCCCTTACTGTTATCAAATACCTATCTTCTCCGGTCCCTTTTATCTCGACCCTGACTGTGGGCAATATGTTTGCCTCTTCACAAGCATCAAGCGAATTTGTCACGTATTCGTGAACTATGGTCGTGAGTGACCTTACCTTGCCTGAATAGCCAAGCATCTGCCTGTTCTTTCTGAAGAATTCCGTTATTGAATGCTCCCTGAACTCCTTGAATATGTCATCCGCGCTTATTGCTTCCATTTCATGCCCCCTTCTCTCTTCTAAGCTTCTCCTTTTCCATCTGCATGAGAGTATACGCCTTTCTGTGCATGCTCCCTTCTGCAATGGCGTTTATTGCCGCCTTTGCAACTTTGATGTCGTCAAGGGCGCCTATTATGCTAACAGTGTCGCCATATACGCTAATATTTGTCCCGCTGAATTTTTCAATATATGTCTTTGCGGCGCCGCCTCTTCCTATAATTCTTGCCTTTATTTGCTTCCTCCTAGATTCGTCGCCTATTCTCTCCTTGAGATCTATAACTTCCAGGAAATGGGCGTCGTCAAGAAGCTTGCATGAGGTTTCTGCATCGAAACCTCTACCAAACGCGAATATGACTCCCTTTGCATTGTATTCCAAGTATGCGTCGCCATCAAGGGTCACTGCATTCTCATCGCTGATCCTTATGCTGCACCCGAGCCTCTTCTCAAGCTCTTCAAGGAGCTTGCCGTTAAGAAGCTTAGCCCTTTCCCTAGGTATCAAGAAATGTTGCATTAAATCAGATGCTTAGACTTATTCAAATATATTTCTTGCCATAAAATATAAATTCTGAGATGCATTCATGGCGGCAGGCAAAAAGGAGTCAGCAAATGTAAGAAGGCGGCTTGGGGGCACCTTAATTCTTTTGTTATCATTGGCAATAGGACTTGCCCTAAGTGTTTCCTTTTTCCACGGTCCAAGCATAATAAACACATCAGACAACTATCTATATACAGATTCTGCGCACAATCTGCTCGCAGGCAATTTCAACGACATAACGGGCCCTCTTGACGAGCGCTACATACTCATAAGCGGAATAGCGTTGTTCTACCTGCTATTTGGATACAGCCCCGCTTCAGCCGCGGCTTTCGGAGTGCTCTGCTTCCTATTGACTATAGTGCTGATATACTTCATTGGAAAGGAGCTCTATTCTGCGAGGGCCGGAATGCTTGCAGCTTTTCTTTATTCTTTTCTGCCCCTTGCAGTAATAGAAAGCTCCAGCGTGGGCGACAATGTGCCTATGGCATTTTTTGCGGCGCTCTCGGTTTTCCTTGCCATAAAAGCTGCGTCAGGCAACAAGAATTCAGGCAAGTACTTTGCGCTGGCGGGCTTCTTTTCCGTAGCTTCTTTCTTGGTTACCTCAGAGACAGTGATAATAATTCCTGTAGTGCTGTTTGTATTCCTTATCAACATAGGCAAAATAAAGAACAATATAAAAGCAAACACGATATGCTTCCTTGTAGGCATTTCTATAGCAGCGTGGCTGATTGTTACACTTGGCGCGGCAAAGACGGGCAATCCTCTAAGCCTAGTGCAGACATCGTCGAATTTTTACGCCAACGCATTTGTTAATAACCATAATTCATTCAGCAGTTACATGATAGCTCTCTTCCCATACAGCATAACTGCCAGGCTCCGCGCCCTTGAAAATGCAAATGCAACGCCAATCCTTATGGCGGCAACTTCAATACCTTTGCATATGGAGCCTGACTACGACTTCCTAGGGCTGTTTGGCTACGTTGCGGCGTTTTTCATAATAGTGCTCGCAATATTACCCAGGCGCAGGTCTTCGATTCCTCTCTTCTGGTTTGGCTTCGTGCTCCTCTACCTTAGCTTCGGCACCGCAAGCTTAGAAAGATATTCCTTCCTTATAACGTGGCCAAGGTTTCTGCTGCTTCTTGCGCCTTCCATGATGCTAATAATATCTTTCGGATTTTTCACTGCGATAGAGAAAATAGGGAGGCACAGGCTCTTGAGGGCATCTGCATATGCTATCCTAGCTATTGTCATAGCCGTGCTTTTAGTAAACGCGATAATCATTATAAGGGCGGCCTCATATTCAGAATACAAGTACGCATATCCCCTCATAAATATTGGTAACTTTTTGATATCCCAGTACAATGCAAACCACAACATAACCATATACGGCGATTTCAGCATACCTATAGGGATATACTACAAGTACAAGACCCCGATATACGCGCTGCCTCTCCAATGTTCTGCCATAGCTCCAAACAGCCTGCTGGTAATCAGCAACCGCTCACCAATGATCAAGGAATGCAATCTGACTCTGGAATACAAGCCCGGTCCGCCTCCCTCCTGGCTTTCGCATTACAACGAGCTTGACTATATAGGGCAAG
>JBMFUT010000004.1:30342-34609 GCA_049966395.1 Candidatus Micrarchaeia archaeon | reverse complement strand
GATAGAACGCGGGCTTCCGGAGCCTGTGATCCGGGTTCGAATCCCGGCAAGGGCGATGGAAAATACGACACGAATGAGGCCTTCGATTTCTGGCGCAAACACAAAACAAAATGCGCAATGCCTCCTCGTTCAAATGCAAAAATCAGGCTAAGTCTGTCTAGTTCAACACTTGCCAGCTTCTGCCAATCCTAGGATTTTGCTTGCTTCATCCAAAAGCCATCTTGAGCTGCCTCTTGATATATTTGTAAATACAGCAACTGCCGTCTTGCTGGCAAAATCCATTTTTATCACTGCCGTAAAACCTCCCCAGCTGCCAGTATGCTCTGCAACCTTTCCCGTTTTATTCTCTCTTACAAACCATCCGTAGCCATACCCGTAATTCGAGCCCCTTATCGGTGTTTTTATGCTGAGCATCTGATCTACAGAATTCTTGCTCAGAACCTTGTGATTGTACAGCGCAGAAAACCATTTTGCCATGTCAAATATGTTGCAGTAGAGGGCGCCGTCGGCCGTGTTGTTGAATGTGTCTGATACAAACCTGGCATTTGCAATTCTGCCTGCTGAAAATTCGTATCCGCTCGGTCTGCCATTGACAATTTCGCTGTGGTTGTAAACAGCTGCCGAATTCATACCTAGCGGGGCCAAGATACTTTTCTTGATAAAGCGGTAATAGAATTCGCCAGTAATCTTGCGTATTATGAAGCCGAGCAGCATGTAATTCGTGTTAGAGTAGGAGAATTTTTTACCTGGATTGAATTCAATAGGCAGTCTGTAAGACCTCCTTGCCAACTCAGACTCTTTGAAATCTTGCCTTAAATCGAAAATGCCACCTTGTTTCGAGAATTTTTTGTTGGAATAGTCTGCTATCCCTGACCTGTGCGCAAGAAGGTCTTCTACAGTTATGCTTCTCCATGCTGCAGGTGCATTGCTAAAGAATTTGGCTATGCTATCGTCAAGCCTAAGTTTCCCTTTTTCCGCAAGCATAAGTATTGCCGCGGCGGTGAAAGATTTGCTTATCGAACCTATCCTGAACGGCATGTCCAAGCTTATCGGAGTGCCAAGTTCTAAGCTAGCAACTCCGTAGCCCTTGGCAAAGACTACACGTTCATTCTTGAATATTCCAGCAGCCAATCCTGGTATGCGATAGTTTTTCATCGCAGCTGCTATTGCCCTTTCAATCTCATCGTTTTTGCTTGCCATTGCAAATCTACCGAATTACTAGTGCACAACGTCTGTATATAATTTCTGCTTTATGCCATTCAAGAAATCACATTTCCAAGCATTAGTGGCAGGCAATCAAGTGCTCTTTTTCTTCATGCTGTGCAATACGCTCGCAAAACTTGGGATATTGCCCACTATAGACTGGTAAGCCTCGCAGGAAGTCCACGCTTCAGGTTCGGCTTTCGCTGCTATTAGCTTTCTAGTTTCCTCAGCTTCGTCGCCTTTCCATATCGGAACCAGGTCGTAGTTGCTTTCCCTTATGTTACCTATCTTCCTCCCCCACATTATGCTAGGGTAGACGTTGCCGTAGCTGTCCATGAAGAGCGATGCGTCGAGGCTTCTGCTTTTCATAGGGGATCTTCCCGTTTTCGCAAACTTTATGAGGTTTCTCTGGAAGACCTCCTCAACAAGCTGCATGGCGTCCATCCTGCCAGAGCGCCTGCTTACGAAATCCTCAAGCTCCTTAGCAAGTACCTCCCTGCCGGGCTCCACGCCGTTGCTGGCATTGTTGTAGTATATGTCGGATATCTGAGCTATGTTTATGTGGAAGTCATCTCTGCTCACGTTGCCGAGCTCCTTGTTTACTGCCTGGTATGTCGCTTCTAACTGGCCGAGGTTGAACCTGCTTACAGTGTAGCCGAAAACGAAAGACAGGTTGTGGTACCTCTTCCGAAGCTCCCTGAAAGACCTCGCCAGAGCCATTACCTTGTCGTAGTTTCCGGGCACGCCCCTTACCTTGTCGTGGAGCTCCCTGTAGCCGTCAAGGCTCAGCGTTATGACTACTTTTGGTATGCCCAAGCTGAGCATTTTTTCAAGCCTCGAGAGTATTGTTTCCTTGTTTGTCAGAGAGTTGGTGGGTATTGTAAGAAGGTAAAGCCCCTTGCTGTTCTTCGCAAAAGCCTCAACTATTTCTGCAATGTCGCTCCTTAGGAACGGCTCTCCCCCTGTTATGCCTATCCATTTGAAGTAGTTGTTCTTTTCTGCGAACTTCCTTATCTCGTCAAGCCCAAGTTCGTTCGTGGGCTTAAGCTGCCATATGTTGCACGTCAGGCACCTTGACTGGCATCTGTAGGTTATCGCGAAGTTTAGCTTGTAAGGCTTGTCAAGCGGCGCTATGTTGTCCCTCAGCGCGGCCAAGCCCAGCCCTAGAAACTGCAGAGTCCCCTGCATGATACCTATATTCATTGCTTTTTCTAGATATTTAAAGATTCCTATGGCTATTTGTGATAGTAAAGTGTCATATTGTAGAAGGTACCCCATGCGGCGCTCCTGAACATGTCATAATTCTTCAAATACTGGGGCGGTACTGGCCTGAAAACAACGCTTAGATTGCATTCAGAAGCAAAACTTACGCTGTAGTTCGCAACAACATAACTTCCGTTGCTCAAATCTGTGCAGTTCTCAGGTATGAAGGCGACAGTATGGGAAAAGCCTGAATATTCCTCTATCGGATAGTTTGAATATATGATGGCACTGCTGGGTAGCATTTTGATGTAGTTTCCTATGGCTATTAAGTTGTAGACCCAATAGAACTGAGACAAGTCTATATACCTTATTGCAAGCACAGAATTGGCTAGAAGCACAACAGCAACAGCCGCAAGTGCAATATTAAGTGCGTACCTTGTGGCTATCGTGGTGCCTGAAGCCTTTTCGTGCCCGTTTTTTCCAAAATCGCATATGTCAGCAGCAGCAAAACCCATTATCAAGGCAAGCGCCGGCATGAAAAGCAGGGTGAATCGGCTATATGAATAGCCTATTGGTATGTACCTTGTTATGCTTACTGTGCCCCACCCCAAGTACAGCAATGTAGACAAAAACCAAAGCCCAGGCAGCCAGAAGCGTAGGTTGCGCCTTACGAAAAGGTAAATGACTGCGATTACTGTTGCATAGCCGAATAACCCCACTGTTTGCCACACGGCGTAGTTGAATGTGCTCGCGTTGAACAGCCAATACCTGACGTATTGGAGTATGGATATCAGGCCAGAGTGCGCTCGCGCCATGGCAAGAATGTTGCTCAAGTTCCAGGCGACATTGAAAGAGAACAGATACCCAATGTAGGTCATGAGTTGCGGCTTTGGCATCTGGGATGCAGAATACACGTGCGAATTCAATGAAAATATGTAAAGCGGATTCGAGGCAGCCGCATAACCGAGCACTGCTATTATCACAAAAGCCAGGGCAATACCAATGGCAAAATACAGAATCTTTGCGATTGCAGCTTTATTCCTGTCTTTTATCAGGTAAGCCAGCAGCACTATGGCAGGCACAATGAGTATTATTATGCCTTGAGAGGTTGTCAACAATATGATTAATCCGAAGAAGCCAGAAAGTGCGTAATTGCGCTTTTGGTCAATCCCTTTGCTTTTGATCGCTTTGGCAAGGAAAAAAACAGTAAGCGTTGCAAAAAATGCCATTGGTCCATTGTCACCTACATATGAACTATTGACCACAGCTATCGGGTTGAACGAATAAAAAAAGGCCGCCAGCAGCCCCGCCTTCCTATTGTAAAGCAGCGACCCCATCTTGTAAAGCGTGAAAATGGTCAGGAGGAAGCAAAGTACGCCGAAAAGCGACGATGAAAATCTGCCAGGACCGAGAAACAGGAAGAACAGGGCTATCCCTGCGTCAAGTATGTACTGCTGTGCTAGTATACCCCACTGCGCCACCTTCTGGAAATTGCCTACCGAAAGGTAGTAGCCGAAATCCACGTACAAAAAGTTGTCTGACCCGTTTATCGGGCTTGGACCGTAGAAGAAGAACAAAGAAAGAAAAGTCGCAAATACAAGTATGGCGCAGAGGGCGAGCGCATAAAAGCCAAACTTTCTAGTCTTTTTGACAGGGCTCTTTGCTGAAGTTTTATTTGTTTGAAAGCGCCCCCTAGGCTTATTGCTCTTTTTCATATCAAGATCACTGCGCTGCAATTAATTATCTAAGAACATTATAAAATATATGCGCGAAATAAGTAACGCGCTCAATGCCCTTCTCCACAGATTATTTCAGCACCGCAATTGGGGCAGCGCAAGTGGCATGCCTGTATATTGACCAT
>JBMFUT010000004.1:0-30242 GCA_049966395.1 Candidatus Micrarchaeia archaeon | reverse complement strand
TTATTTCAGCACCGCAATTGGGGCAGCGCAAGTGGCATGCCTGTATATTGACCATTTCAAAGCCGCACACTATGCAAGCCATTTAGTCATCATTCGTACTCGTCTGGCAGCTCTTCTGCAATTTCCTTGACATTGCTCGTTATGTCAAGCTTCTTGTAGTTATTGCCATAGGCAAATACCTTGCCAGCTTCTTCGTTCTTGGCGTGCATGTGCGATCCATCGCAAAAAGGCTTGTGTTTTGACAAGCCGCATGCGCAGATGTGCACTTCGTAGTTCTTAGCCTTTTATGCATCCCCTGCAATGCCGGCAAATCCAGGCAAGTCGCCAAGCTTCACGGCGAACGGATGATCCCTCCCATGTTTTACAAGTCTCATTTTTGCACCTTCTTCCGCATCATTTTTTACCGGAAAAATATAAAATAATATGAAACAAAAGCCCATCAAATTCCAAGCTGTTTAGCCGCGCGATGCCGGCCCGTTTGGAGCCCTCAATGCTAGATAAAGTTCCGAAGCCGGCGTAGATTCGAAAGCTGGTCAATGCAGCTAGAGCTTGCTCCTGTTTATTGCCTTCTGCAACCTATTTTCTACGTCGTCCCAGTTTATCAGATTCCACCACGCGTCAACATAGTCGGCGCGCTTGTTTTTGTACTGCAAATAGTAGGCATGCTCAAATTCGTCCAGTATGAGCACTATCGGCAATTCTGCAATCTGGTTCATGAAGTGGTTCTCATAAGTCATTATCTGGAGATTTCCATTCTCCACGTCGTAGTTGAGCGTCGTCCATCCCGTACCAGGGAGAGAGTTTGCTGTTTCAAAGAGCACCTGCTTGAACCTGTCAAGGCTCTTGTACTGCTTCTCTATGAGATCTGCTATCATGCCCCCAGGCTTGCCCCTTTTGCCCTCCTCGGCCATGTTGTTCCAATAAAGCGAATGCAGCTTATGCCCATTAAGGTTGAATACTATCCCCCTTACAATGCCCTGTATGTCGTAGCTTGTTGCGTCGCCCTTGACAACACTTTCAAATCTGTCCACAAGCTTGTTCACAGTGTTCACGTATCCCTTGTGGTGCCCGTTGTAATGCACGTCAAGTATGTCCTTACTTATGTAAGGCTCCAGCGCATCCAAAGAATAAGGCAAGGGTTTTATCTCATATTTTTTGAAAAGATTTTGCTGCGTTTCCGCCATATTTCCACCAACGAAATGTGAAATGCAATGTATAAAATACTTTTTGCAAAACCTATTTGCATAAGTAAAAAATATGCACAGGCAAAAGCAAAAGTCTACTGGTTGTCTAATTCAGTTTCATTTTCTAATGTGTAAGATTTATTAGTGAAGCCTCCAATGACCTTTAAAATATTTTCCACAATCTGTTCTTCTTTGCGTTGCAATCTAGTAAAAGGCGTGCTTTTGAAGGTAACGTTAAGCTTATCACCGTTTATGCTTACAGTAACTTTCTCCTCTGGCACTTTGGCCAAAGCCAGCAATGTTTTTATGTTGCTAAAATCGTCAGGTGCCTGGCTTCCAAATGGAATTTCTATATTTACCAGCTTTGTAGTAAGCGGATCTCTGATCTTGGCGCTAATACCTTCTACAAGTTTTCGTGAGGAGCGGAAAACCTTTTTAAGCAAATACCTTTTCTCTGCGTTTTCATCATGGACTATAGTGAAATTTTCAGTACTTTCAGTGCTTTTGTCAATGTCGAATATGGCAATATCTGTTGCGGTTACAACTTCATTATCTTCTTGTATTCTGAAACGTATCTCAAAAACGCCCTCGAAAGCAGCGCGAAAGCCAATCTCTTCAGCAGTAGGCTTATGGAATAACATCGCAGCCTTTTTATCTAGATTATTGAGCCCGCGCTTTTCTATCATTAGCATCTCAGTGCTGCCGATGCTGTGCTTGTCAATTATAGGGTGGGTGTGCAGTGATATCTCAGCATCATACCCCTCGCTTGCAATCTTCTCTAGCTGTTCTTTGTATGTCTGAAATTTTTGGTGTACAGAAGCAGAATACCTGATGACACCCTCCGCCTTAATGTATTTCGTGAACAAAATGGTGCCATCAGAGCCCACATTCCCAGCAAGCATTCCTGCCGTCTCATAGCTGCGGTACATGTCATGTATTAGATCCCTAATTGCACTTTCTGCGATCTTTATTTTTGCTCCTTCCTCTGCATAATAAAGTCTGACTTCCCCTTGGCTAATTACGCTATATCTTTGCAACTCCTTGAGCGCAACCATTATAAAAACCAGAAGATATCCCGCCTTTTCTGATATAAAAACGTAACTATACTATTGGTGCAATGTCTAAAAACATAGTGCAAAACCGCAAGTGTTAGCGCCTTTCACTCTGATGCAAGCGCAAAACAAAACATAGTTTTTTATATGAAAAATGCCTAATATTATATTGATGATCTGAATGATTCTAGGGATGTTCGCCATAGTCGCCGTGGCATTAAGCCTTGGAGCCATAAACATGCTAATTCCTATAATAGTAATAATAATACTTATCGCCGCCGCAGGTGCGTCAATGCGCGGCTATGATATATTCAATGTTTTTGGCGTTGCTGCTCTAATGGGCGTCTCTACCAGAGGCAGTTTGGCAAAGCAAAATCCATTAAAGACAACCGCCAACGCAAAAGTAAGGGGCGGTCCAGTTGGGAAAATAATAACAAACAAAGCTTCAAACAAAATCAAAGAAATTAAGCAAAACAAAGCTAAGAAAAAAAATATAAACAATATGATGAATCAGATCATAACAGGAAGTAAAACGAAAAACACCACTAATCCATCAACAGCAAATACGCTTGGCGTTGCAGGCAATGCTGGAAGCAGTGGCAAAACATTGGCGGCAGCCGGCACCGCCGGCGCCGTAGGAGGCGCTGCCATTGGCGCAGGCGCTGGCAACATAGGTGGCAAGGGCAGCGGTAACTCAAGCAAATCAGCTGGAAATTCAACTAGTTCACCAACAAGTGCGAATGTAATAAGCGGCGCCCGCCAGCCTACTCCTTCTAAGCAGAAATACGGAAGAGTAAAGCAGGCTGTCGTGCTGGCTACTGGCTATGGTCTGCATAGCGCAAAGAGAGTAAATAAGCGGATTGAAAAATACGAGAAGAAGGCGGAAAAAATAGATCAAAAACAGAGGAGAGTAGAAGCCAACATAGCAGCCACTGGAAATCTGTCAAAGCAGGACAAAATAGACAAGCTGGCAGAGAAGAGGAGCAGGTCGCTTGAAAAAGTTTCGAAAGCTGCAGAGAAGCACGAGGAAAAGAAAGAGATAATAAAAAACATAGTGGAAAAGGAAAAGAACATTCCGGTATTGAACAGATTTGTGTACAATCCCAACAAGTACAGCGCAGAAGACGCAGCGCTGCTGAATTTATCTTCTTCTTCCGCTGAACTAATAAGTCAGCGGGCAAAGAGCAGAGAAGAACTCGAGCGCAGGCTCAGGAACATAGACAGACTCACTAAAAACGAAAAACTTACAGACGAAGAATCTGGATTGATAAAAAAGATAAGGGGCGGCGCATATTCCGAACAGCTTACACAGCAAGAAAGAGACACGCTCGAAAAGCTCAGGGAAAAATCTGATGCAGGAAAGAAAATCGCTTCCAATGTAGAAAAGGTCATGAAGGCAAACGAAAGAATGGAAAGACTCAGGGCCGATGACGCTTTCATAAAAGAAAAGACAGATAATATGCTCGCGTCCCTGAGCTTACTTCCTCCGAACGAAAAACTTACGGATCAAGAAAACAAAGTGATAGAAAAGGTGAAGAGAATTTCAGACCTTAACTTATCAAAGCGTGGCACAGACTCAATCACCAAAGAAGAGAGGGATTTGCTTGCAGGAGGTCTTACCAAGAAGGAAAAGGCAACGCTCGAAAACCTCAAGGAGAAATCAGATCTTGGAAAGAACATCGCTTTAAACGCTGAAATGGTTATTGGCGCTAACGAAATCAGGAACAATATCAAAGCTAATGACACCGCAATAAATAATCTAAACAACGACATAAACAAACTTCCGCAGAATGAAAAACTTACAGATGACGAGAGCAAGTTGATAAAAAAGATAAGGGGCGGCGCCCATGCAGGAGACCTTACAGATGACGAAAGAAACACGCTCGAAAACCTCAAAGGAAAATCCGAATTTGGAAAAAAGATTGCATCTGACGCTGAGGACGTTATGCATGCAAACGAAGTATTGGGCAGTTTTAAGACAGAAACCCAAGACTCGTTCATCAAGGCAAAAATATCAGAACTTTCAGGGTTTAAAGAGGGCTCTGAAGAATACAACGATGCATTGAAGCGCATAAGAAACGAAGTGAAGCAGAGAATTACAGAGCAAATGAAAGCCCAGAAGACACCAGAGTACAAGAGAGTTTCTAAGGAGATTGAGCGCCAGGGAATAAATTTTAAAACAGAAGAGAGCTTTGAAGATAACAGGGCAAAAATAGAGCAATTAAAGGAAGAAGAGAAACGCAGAAGGGAAGAAGAAGAGAAACGCAGAAGGGAAGAAGAAGAGCGTAAAAAGAAAGGAAAGGGAAATAAATAGAATCAAATAGTCAGGATTTACATATGCATAAACCAAGCAAACGGCGCAAGCAATAAAATTGTAATCAAATAAAAGAAACAAAAACTACTTTTCTTCCATTGCGATTACTCCTCGTCGTCGTAGTCTTCTGTATCTTCCTCGTCGTCAGAGAAGTCGTCTTCGTCATCTTCCTCGTCGTCAAGGTCTGCATCTTCTGGCATACAAAACACCTTTGTGTTTAGTATAAAACACTGCTTTTGATTTATACAGAAAACTATTTAATACTTACTTGGGCGCGCTTATCCAAGCCTGCATGACGTTGCCACAAAGGGCGGCTGTCATATGGCTAAAAGTAAAATATAAAATACAGTGTTGCCAATTATTATCTCGTGGGCTCTTGGCTCAACGGCAGAGCGTCCGCTTTGCAAGCGGGAGGTTGCGGGTTCGACTCCCGCAGAGTCCACTAAACTTCTTGGAAAGAAGTTTTATCAAGAAATCGAGGCATTTGCTTGCTTGCTGCCTTTTTCCTGTGAAAAGCCGTCTCTTGATATAGCATCCTCGCTATCGTTTTTTGAACGTGGCAATGCTGCTTTTTCAAGCGTTGCGAAGCAGTATTAGAATTTTTTAATGGCTTTCTTGGTAATGCTATTTATAAATTTCTCCTTTGCCTTCAGGTACTTCTCTTTGTTGCCCTTGGCTTCTTTTACCGCGATCTTCTTCACATTTTCATATTCCAAAACTGCATCTCTATGCCCAATTAGATAGTCTCTAAATGCAATTTTTTGCCGCCATTCTTCGCCGCCGAATTTTACAAGATGCAAATGTGTCCTTATGCTCTTATGCATATACGTGCTGTCCCTCACAAAAAACAATCTCCTTCTTGAACCAGCCGTGCCTACGAAATCGTAGCCTAATTTCTGGATTTTCATTTTTACCGCTAGCCTTTTGCCTTTCTTTAGACCTACGATAATATCCAGTATGTTTTTCCCGCCGAGCCCAGGAACCGCAGTGCTACCTACATGCTCTATAGCTACGTTTTCGCGCCCAAGCCCAGCGTAAAGCCTAATCCTTTCTTTCTTGAATGCCTGCCTATAAATAGGGCTATAGCCTTTGAATACATACTTGTCCTTTCCCCTAATCTTTTTATGGTGCATTTAATCCACAAAAATGATTGTTCTATAAATCTATAAGCTCGGCATAATGCACATATATGCCATCTAAGTCCAGCAATTCAGCTATTCTCTATAAAGTCTGAGCATACCTAAATATTGAACCTGTGCGCATTTACATAGATAGACGCCAACTTCCTGCAAGCTACGCAACAGGCAAGCATTTATTTTTTACTCATTATACTTATAGCGATTTAATGATACCTAACCTTGATCCTAGGACGATAAAATCCATACTTGACAGCATGGGCATAAAAAGCGAGGAGATAAACGCTTTGAGAGTCACTATAGAGGGCACCGACAGGGACATAATAATAAGCTCGCCACAGATAATAGTTATGGAGCAAAACGGGATGCGCATATTTCAGATAATGGGCAGTGTCCAGGAGAAGCCGAAGGAACTTAAGATAGAGATAACAGACGACGACATAGAATTGGTCAGGGAGCAGACAGGAATAGCAGATTCAGAAGTGATAAGAAAGGCGCTCGAGGAAACCAACGGCAACATAGCAGAGGCAATAATTAGGCTTAACAAAGACAAGAAATAGCGCAAGATCCTAATCTAAAGTGAATATTTGCACGAAAGGCACTCCTTCTATTTCTTTTACGTCTTTCTTGTCTGCTATGCCCTTCTTTAGCAGCACGCTTACAGCCCTTTTGCCCACAACATTTGCTGAGTAGAGAGCGTCCCTGTCTATGAGCGCCTCTGCGGATTCCTCTTTTATCAGCTCTCCTTTGTAAAACGAGGCATAAGTGTCAAGGTCAAGCCTTATGTTTCCTTCCTTGAACTTTTTGCCTATGAGCTCTTCGTCGCAAATGGCAACTAGTTGGCCGCTTTCCGTATCGTATTTTTTGAAATATATCATTGCAGCGCCTAGCCGTATTTGTAGAAGAAGAAAAGCGTCGAAATATAAAGTGCGCCAAACCACATCAGCCAAACGCCTCCTGATATATTGCTCTGCAAAAGGGCTACAAAAGCCAGGCCAAAAAGCATAGATGAAAAGGCCACTTCTGTGACCGAATTCCTCAGAGCGCCAATGATGCTGTTCTTTGCATTGTTGCCCGCCTTAATCCACTTGGGGTTAAGCTTCAAAACAGCAGCGATGGCTGCCTTTGCCCTTATAAAGGTAACTGCAAAGTTGAGCAGGAAAACCATTATACCTGCCTTGAAAGACTTGAAGTATGCCCTTGTTATAAGTATAGGGCCTATGAACGATATCACAGTAGCCAGCGACACCAGGATTTCTAGGTAAAGTTTGGTATATTCAGGATTTAGCAGCATTGCTAACCTGGTATGCTCAAATGGAAAATTTGAGAATGCTATCAGCATAGACAATATTGTGAAAAGCACCACAACAACAGAAAGGTAATTCAGGCCGAAGCCGTGAGTTATGTAGTCCATGTGCTCCTTTATACCAAGCTTCTCCTTGCGCGCGTTCTTAAGGTAATAAGCTAGAAATTCCGTGCCCCCATAGTTGTAGCGCCACTGCTGCCTTGCGAATGCTGTAAAGTGCTCCATAGGCCTCCCGAAGGCGTATGTCTTTGGTATGTAAAGCCCCTTGAAATTGTTGAGCTTCACGGCAAGCGAGAAGAAAGTGTCCTCAAGGACCACTCCCGGGAAGCCCCCAACTGCATCTATTACGCTGCGCCTCACTATCCCGCAAGACCCAGCAAACGTTGACGTGTTGTGGAATGCCCTTGAAGGCTGCACAAACCTGAAAAAGAAGCTGTTAAGCAAGTCTATCGAGTTTGCAAAAAGGCTCCCTTTAGCATAGTGCTTGTCAGTTTGGACATACCCTACTTCGGGGTTGTCGAAATACGGCAGCAGCTCTATAAGGAATCTTTTGTTAACAAGGTATTCATCAGCATCGAATATTGCCACAAACTCTTCATTGGAGTACTTCATAAGGTTGTTAAGGGCCCCAGCCTTGAAGCCCTCCCTATTGCTCCTGTGCACGTAGTTTATCCCATTCGCTTTCGAGAAGCGTATTAGCTCTGAAACAGTTTCGCTGTTAGTCGAATCATCGGCCAGGTAAACCCTAAACTTGCTTTTCGGATAGTCTATCTTGAGAAGCCTGCTCAGCGTGTTTTCAACAAGCTTTGGATCCTCATTGTAAGTAGGCACAGCTATAGCCACTGTAGGATAGTGCGTAATTTTTTTTGCCTTTAGCATTTCCTTGAACTTAACTTTGTAGAAAAGCGAGTTGTAATACCATGTGGCAGCTATGGTGTTGAACGTTGCGGCGAGCAGCGACAGTCCAAAAAACAGCGCGGCTATTACCATAGTGTATAATCCGGAAGCCACGCTTATCAGGTATACCGAAAACGCAAGGCTTGCAATGTCAACCAGTATCACAAGTGCAAATATAAGCAGCCTTGCAATGCGTTCCTTTTGCAAAACACCACCAGTGATAAAACATAATACTGTCAATTTTAAAATTGTTATGCTTTTATGGCAAAATGCCAAAATGCTGTCACGCGCCATCACTTCTTAAGCCGCTAAAGATTACGCATGCAACATTTTTAAGGCTTTTATTCTCATTGTTAACCTATGGCAACAGTATACGCTAGAATTGGAATAGCCGAAATTGCCGCTATACTGCTGCTCGCCGCTTTGCTCTTGTACTTAATATACGCCATAAATGGCCCTTCTTGGGATCTGATAGTGCACTACCTAAACGCCAAGACCCTCTTTTCCTCTATCGGCAGCATTGCCTCAAATAGGAACGAGATAATAACCTACATAACCACCCAATCAGACAGCTCATATTACGAGAATTTCAGGGCGCCGCTCAGCGCATTCGTCATGATGCTGATGATTCCTTTCGAACAGGATCCAATAACGCCTTATTTGGCACTGCTCTTTGCTGCGCTTGCAGCCGCCGTTTGGTATGCATCCAAGAGCATAAAAATCGACATGCTGGTGCTTTTTGCAATTGTTTTCAACCCATACACTATGTACTACACCTTCATATTCAACAGCACCGAAGTTCTTTCAATGATATTCTTGCTGCTTGGTATTTCCCTGGTTGCCAAAAAGAGCGTGTATGCAGGCGCGCTGCTCGGCATTGCCACTCTTGCCAAGTACCCTATGATTATGTTTCTTCCACTTCTTCTGCTCCTTGGCAAGCCAAAGAAGATAGCTTATGCTGCGCTGCTTGCCATCCTGGTAGTGCTTCCGTGGCTGGCCTTCAATTATGCCATGTTCGGCAACCCGCTGATGAGCTACCTCCAGTCGTTTTCTACCGCGATAGGCAGCGGTATAAAGCACACGGGATTCCTTCCCGAGGCGCTATTTAACGTGCTCTGCTATCCTGCCGCGCTCTTTGCCGTTGCCATCGGAATGTATCTTTTTGCCTTTGGCGGGAAATTGGCATTTGCCAGATCAGCTTTAAGGCTAGACGAAACAGGCATCCTGGTGCTCTCTGTGCTCGGCCTTGCAATAATAGAGTTTGTTTTCACTGGCGGCAGATATGACGTCTTTGTACAGTCGAGGTTCGGCTACATACTTGCGCTCGCAGCCGAGATCGGCGCGGCATACGCCATTACCCTAATGCAACAGAAAGCAGGCAAAAGACCCAAGATTCACTCTATTAGTATTGGCATAGTAATTGGCGCGATCGCGATAGCGGTACTCTCTTATGCAGTGTGGTGGTACTATAGCGCCAGCATGTATTCCTCTTCTTATTACTACAATCCCTATTACAGCAATTCCCTGTATTCCAACGCCAAGGCCGAGCTGGCCTCGCTGGGCTATGGCAACTGCAGAGTGATAACAAACGCGTGGCCTTACATGCGCTATCTCGGCGTACACGCCTACATGCCCTTCTACGAAAATGCGACTGAAATGCGTTATCCAATATTATCATTCAGCAGCATAGGTCCTCAGGGAATAATACTGAACATCAATGATTCAAGAGAGGTATACGCAAACCCAGACTTTGCTATATACTTGCCGAACAACTTCACATGCATGCATTAGCAATATATAAAATTCTATAATGCAATACTATCAATGGGCCGGAGTGGCAGAACCAGGTAACGCGCCAGTAGCTTTGGCGAAACTCGAGATCTGGTTGCCTTTTGGCATTCTGGGTTCAAAATGCGCATGAAAATCCCAGCTCCGGCGCCATACTTATTTTTTGCAAACTCTAGAGCCGGCGTTTCACAATATTCTGCAAGAATTTATCATAAAAATGGAAATCCAGCATACCATTGCTAGATGCCACCCCAAAGCATAATATTTAAATATCATAAAAACATCAAAGATATTTGATTACTATGACTGTAAAAACGCTAGACACGGTAAATACTATAGAAGTAAAAGCAAATCCAGAAGCAAAAACGCTGGTCGCCCAGCGTATAGAGGAGCTTAAAGACAAGGTGTCGAAACTAGATAAGAATTCCAGCGAGCAGGAGATAAGGCAGATTAATTCTGAAGTAGTCGGCTGGTTCTCTTTTGGAAAGACGCTCCAGGAGGAAGGTGTCACCGGCAAGGGCGTAGACGCGCTTAATGCTGCTTTGTTCGACCTAAATGAAGCCGTTGCTGAGGCTGCAAACAGGCTGGGCAGGGATGTGGAGAAGGTTCAAATTGAGAGCATGGGTCCAAAGGTGCACCATTATATCAGGGCGCAGGAAGGCAGTGCGGAAGAGTCTGCTGCGCTCAAGGAGCTCCACAGCAAGTACCTAGAAAATCACACCAAGAATGGATCGCCAAAGCATTACGACCTTTATGAATTCGATAGTTTCAAGGAAAGGGCGGCAATGCTCAAAAAAATGCTCTTGAGCTACGGCGACCTTGGAGTGTCAATTGCGGCAATGGGCACCACTAAAGAAGAAAACGATGCAAACAGCGGAAACAAAAAAGAAGACGCTGCATATGTCATCGGCAAACCGGTACAGAACAAGCAGGAGGATACCCCTCAAAATAACCTGCAAGTTCAAAATAATCAGAATATTGCCCCAACGCCATACACTGTCAGCGGGCAGGGCGTTGTAGTAAAAGAGATAATGGGCTCGCTTGAATTCAGCAACTACATAAACGACATGACAGCCCTCTCTGAAAAAGCTACTATATTGCGCAGCAAGAAAACTGCAAATAAAGAATATTCAGAGCAGGAAATAAGCAAAGCGCTTTCTATGGTCTTGGGCGGCATATATGATGACCTAAAGAACATAAATGAATTTGCAAAGAATTCTAGCATAAATACGAAATTCCTTAGCGGTTTGCTCAGCGAGCTAGAATCCTTTAACAGCAAAAGAACGGTATCTGCAGATGTGAAGCATTTCATAGACTCTGAGCTTAGCAGGTGGGAAGGATATATAAAAGAATATGATTTGAAGACTGCAGTGAGCATGATAAACCGTGACATAAGGGACATAGCAAGGTTTGTCAACGAAGCAAAGCCAGGCGAAATTGGCAGACTTGAAGCGGCAGTTACGCTTGACTCTGCATCAAAAATGATAAAGAAAGAGGAATCAAGCATCTCAGAGATAGCGAAGGCAATGCGCCACTTTAGGCACTCTACAAAGAAGACAGAAAACAAAGTGCTCCAAATGCTAGATGCTGCTGACAAGTTCTGGATTGCAGAACAGGTTTACGCGCTCATGGCATCAAGGGCACTCCTAGAAGTTAACGCAGCGATACGCTCCTCAATGCTCAGCGGGAACAGAAGCGAAAGCGCCGTCAAGGAGGACATGCTGAACGTAATAGCCGCTTTCAAGAACGCGCAGTAGCAGGATCCAAACTAAGGCAGGAGTTCTTCATGAACTCGTTTGCAAGCACCGTAGCGTAGGATCCCGCAGGCAGGGAAAATTTCATCTTTACTGCATTTTCGCTTATGCTGTAGCTGAAATCCTTAAATGGTGAAAAAAAGACCCTGAATGCGCCCTTCATGCTGAGCTCCGGCATAGATTTTATCTTGAATTCATCCTTAGATATCCCTATCTCTTCAAGCGCCTCTTTCTCATACGAGCTCATATACGCCTCTTTTGTATCGTAGCCGACGATATTTCCAACCGCGAACTTCCCCTCGTGTCCTACCCCAGTGCTTGAAATGTCAGGGAAGCCCTGCGCATCGGCGTTGCAAGAAAGCCCGCCTTCCGCGTTGATGTCCATTGACTCTATTCTCTTTTCCAAAGCCCTGTTGAATATATAACTTTCAAGCGCGTGCACGAAAAGCAGTGAAATTCCCCTAGGCAGCCTTCTTATGGCATTTGCAAAATCACCAGGGTTTATTGAAAGATGAGCGAGCATTGCCCTTTCATACCTGAGATACGCCGGAAAGTAATCTAGCGCCTTTTTGAAATCTCCTTCTTCAGCAAGCCTCCTTCTGGCTTCTAGCGCAGCCTCGTTTGTCTCGTTGGATGTGCCGGTGAGAAACTCCAGCGCGGCAGCTTCGAATTCCCCTTTGACTATGTGCATTCCAACGATGTGGTTGTTGAGTCTTATGCCGAATCTTTGCCTGTCAAAGTAGTTAGGCGCAATCCCTGAAAGCTCTGCATATACGCCATCTATCGCGTCGCTGTTCGCATCCACCCCTTCTATAGTCACCTCAAAGGCGTTGCCCTCAAGGTCCCCCATTTCAACCCCTGTTGAAGACTGCCATGCACCGTTTATCGATATGTCCTTTATGTTTACCCTAGAAACCTCCGCTGCTTTGGCTCCGAAAACGCTCGCCAGCTGCACTGTAGTAGCAATCTTGTCCTTCATTCCGGCATACCCGACGGAGCGCACGCCCCTGTGAATCCTCTTAGCTATCTCTTGAAGCGCGTGTATCGAGTCCCAATTTTTTTTCTGAAGAACAAACTTAACGAACTTGCCATCATTGCTTTCCACTTCTCCAAGGTCTGCAGCGGAATAGCGCACCCCAGGAGACATGGCAATACCATTTTTTGCAATTTCCTTAACTACAAAAGAATCCGCGCTCTGCTTCAAAGAGCCTCCTATCCCTTTTCCCCTTGAAAGTGTTAAAGTAAGCACGGATTGAAATTGCGGCTTCATATATATATTTTTGCCTTTGCAATAAGTCAGTTTAAGAAATTTGCGAAAGAGTTTAAATATATCCTTGTCTAATAATATCGTCAGAATGCTCGCATAGATGATAAAATTGCAATCGGAATCTTTCGCTGAAAAAGTGATATTCAGGCTCATAAGGAAGCACATTGCCGGGCCTACAATGAACTCTGCAATAAAAAAGGCCAAGGCGATAAATGCAAAGGGCCTGCCAGTGTCAATAGCCTTCTTGAGCGACACCCCGAGCGCTAGGGCGAAAGCGAATTACATATCTAATGCATACGCGCAGCTGATAAGGGAGATGGCAAGGCAAGGAATAAAGTCTAGCGTGCACCTTCGCATGGCGCAGCTTGGCAGTGGCATAAGCAAGGACATAGCAAAGCTCAACCTGCTCAGACTGTTAGAAATAAGCAGGAAGTACGGCATACTCATATGGGCAGAAGCCCGCACTCCCACAGACGTTGCGCTGCTCAACGAGATGTCAGGCAATAGAGGCCTAGGAATATTTTTCAGCAGCATCGACGACGCGTTGAGCTACGTCAAAAAGAAGGTCTCAGCGCCGATGGTGAAGGTGCTGTGCAAGTGGGATGACGGAGGCAAGTCCAAAGACTACAAAAAGCGCCTTCCGCGCATGCTTGAAGAGCTCTCAAGCAAAATAAACACCCTTGTCCTTCTTTCTCCTGACGATGAAATGCTAAAGTATTTCTCCAAAAGCCCAAACAGGCATAATGTGGCGTTTGAATTTCAATTAGGCTACAGCGAGAAAAAGATGGGCAAGATAACAAAGAACAGGAAGGTGAGCATATACATGCCTTTTGGCAGGGACTGGGCAGAATACGCCACTGACACCGTGCCTGAAGGCTATATGCGGCGTCTGGCGTCGAGCCTTTTGAAGGAGGGTGTCAAGAAATCATCAACAAGCGGTGATGCAATTGCAAAAAAACGATGACAGCAAAATAGCCGACAAGGGCAACATTACTTTGGTAACTGGCGCAGGGGGGAAACTGGGGAACGCGCTGCTAAAAGTTCTTCTTAAGGAAGGCGGAGTGGTAAGGGCGCTCGTCAAGGAAAAGGGTGACATACTTAGCCTTCCAGGAGGAGTAATACCTTACGTAGGCGATATAACCAACAAGCAGGCGCTCAAGGACGCGCTTGACGGCTGCGACAGCGTTTTCCATCTGGCGGCAATAGTAAGCGCGTACAAGCAGAAGAGCACTGAAATAATAAACGTGAACGTAAACGGCGTAAGGAACTTGGCGGAAGTAGCCGAAGCCAGTAGCGTGCGGCATTTCATATTCCCGAGCAGCGTGGACGTATACGGCATAAAAAGAAAGGAGATTCTCACTGAGAATTCGAGGCCGATGCCTACAGATCCATATGGCTACAGTAAACTTCTCGCAGAAAACGTATTAAAGGAATTTAGCAGGAGCCTTCCAACAACTACTTTCAGAATCGCAACAATATACGGGCCAGGTTTCGAGGAATCTTTTACTAAGGTTTTCCGCGCCATAAAGGAAGGCAAAGCCTATATAATAGGCAACGGCGAAAATCATCTTGCCCTAATACACCTATACGACGTGCTGCAGGCATTCATGCTTGCCAAAAACGCCCCTGGCGCAGGAGAAATATACAACCTGTCAGACGGAGTGCCGTATACCCAAAAAGGTCTCTTTGACATTGCAGCGTCGCTTATGGGGGTAGAAAAGGTCAAAAAGAGAATAAGCTTAAGCTTTCTTGCAAAGATACTCGGCAAGTACAAGGGCCTCAACAGCGACGAGCTGCGCTTCCTGCTTAGCAACAGGGTAATAGACATAACAAAAATAAAGAGCAATCTCGGTTTCAAGCCAATGATAAACATCAACGTAGGAAGCAAGGAGATGATAGACGACCTGCTTAAAAGAAGAATGCTATAATTATAAAGCGTGATAAGATGAGCGTGAAAATAGGCAAGACAGAAAGGTACATCTACGAAAGACTGGCAGAAAAGGGAGCAATGATGTTCATGCTTGTAGATCCGGTAGATTACAAGACGCCAGACGCCGCTATAAAAACCGCAGTGGAGAGCATAGACGCCGGCGCAGACCTCATACTTGTAGGAGGTAGCATAGGCGCGCAGGGCGAGCTACTAGACTATGTATGCAAGGGCATAAAAGACAAGGCCGGTGGGACTCCGGTAATACTATTTCCTGGAAACATAGCGACGCTCACGAAATACGCAGATGCAGTATACTTCATGTCTTTACTCAACGCAAGAAATCCTTACTGGATAACGCAGGTTCAGGTGCTCGCCGCGCCAATAGTTAAGATGCTCAACATAGAACCCATACCTGTAGGATACATAGTAGTGTCGCCAGGAGGCACAGTGGGCTGGGTCGGCGATGCAAATCTGGTACCTAGGGAAAAACCAAAGATAGCGGCAGGGCTCGCAATGGCTGGCGAGTTCCTTGGCAACAGGTTCATAGCGACAGATGTTGGGTCAAATCCAAAACTGCAGCATTCAGGTCCAGTGCCACCCCAAATGATACGCGCAGTAAGGGCTTCTATAAGCGTGCCTTACATAGTGGCAGGAGGCATACGCACTGAAAAGTCTCTTAGGGAAACCTACCGGGCTGGCGCTGACATGGTGCAAATAGGCACTGCGATAGAGCAATCCCGCAACGCGAGAAAAATGGCTGAGCTTTTTGCAAGGGTCACCAAAGAGGAAGGAATGAGGAAACTCAAGAAAAGCTGAGTCGATGCGCCAGATAGCATCCATAGAGCTTCATGCTCTGGCAATTGAGCTGCAGCAGCTCGTCGGCGCCAGAGTGGATAAATTCTACGATCTCGGCGGCGATGCATTCAAGATCTCGCTGCGATCAAAGGGTTCCGCGCGTTTTCTTTACGTTGCGCTGCTGCGCACTATAAATATAACCTCATTTTCTGAGGAAGCAGGCGCGCCAACCAGCTTCGCCATGGCCATGAGAAAGCGCCTTTCCGGGGCAACAATTTCAAGCATAAGCCAGCACGGCTCAGACAGGATAATGACTATAGAATTTGCTGGCGCAGAGCGGTATTCACTAATAATAGAAATGTTCGGCAAGGGCAACATGATACTATTAGACAGCTCAGGCACAATAAGGATCTGCTACAAAGTTGCCAACATGAGAGACAGGAGCATACGCACAGGCGTCAAGTACTCTTTTCCAGAGGGCATGCCTTTTGACCTGTGGTCTATTGACTACGCTTCCGCAGAAGAGAAGGTCAAAGAGGCGCTTTCAGCTTCTGGCAACGCCGTGCAAGCTCTCTCAAAATACTTCGGCATAGGCCCGGCATATCTTGAAGAGGCGATTTACAGGGCGGGCTTTGCACCTAAAGGTGCTATCCCGATTTCGGAAAGCGGCCGTGTAGCGTCATCCATCATAGAGATAATAAGCGCCTCGCTTTCGCCGGAGCCGGTGGCATATTTGCGCGGAGGCGTATTCGTAGATTATTCGATAACCAGGCTCAAAAAGTACGAAAACTACGAAACAGTGGCGTACAAAAGCGTGAGCGAGCTTTTGGACAATTTCTATCTTAGCGAGAGGAGCACGGTCAATTCAGCAGCGAATGCGGAAAAGGAAGCAACAGTGCAAAGCATAAGAAAGCAAGAAGAATCCCTTGCGGCTCTCGAAAAGGAAGCGGAAGAATATTATAATATAGGCAATGCAATATTGTCAAACATGAACGCAATAAACGAAGTCATAATCTACGTCAGGGAGCACAAGCACGCCGAGCTGAAAGAGTTGCAGGAGAAATTCCCTGGCTTGAAGATAAAATCCTTAGACAAAGCTAAAAAGGAGCTGGTGATAGAGGTTGGCTGAATGATTATTGACATAACAGTGCTGGGCACATCAGGCTCAACGCCTACAAAAAGCAGGAGAATGCCGGGCGTGGCCATAACCTATGATGGTGCGGTATACCTTTTCGACTGCGGCGAAGGTACGCAGATGCAAATGATAAAATACAGGATAAACGCTTCAAGATTGAAAGGCATATTCATAACCCACATGCACGGCGACCACATAATTGGGGTAGTGGGCCTGGTAAGAACTCTTGCCCTGAACAACAGGGAGGCTCCGCTGCAGATTTACGTGCCAAAGGGCTACGAGGAGATGATGCGCAAATTCATAACGTTCGACAACATTTCAATATACTACAAGATTGAAATCATCGGCGTGAAGTCTGGTGTTGTCTACAAGGACGATAAGATAACAATAAGCGCATTTAGGCTCAATCACGCTATACCTACTTTCGGCTATGTTTTCGCGGAGAACGAAAGAAGGCGTTTCATTAAGGAAAAATGCGCCGCTCTTGGTATAAGGGGCGAGATGTTCGGCGAGCTGCAAAGGAAGGGTAGTATAATTGTAAACGGTAAAAAGGTATATCTAGAAAGCGTCACCACAGCAATTCCTGGCAAGAAAATAGTTTACGCCTCAGACACAAGACCTTCTTCGTCGACAGTCAAGGCTGCAAGGAACGCAGACCTTCTCATACACGAGGCTACTTACTCCGAGACTGACTCGAAAAAGGCGATAGAGAGAAAGCATTCTACTGCCGCAGAGGCTGCGCAGGTTGCAAAGATGGCTGCTGTCAAGGCGCTGTTACTTGTGCACGTGAGCGCAAGATACAGAAGGCCAAATCAACTGCAAAAGGAAGCAGAAGCAATATTCCCAAATACAAAGGTTGCAAGGGATGGCGCGCATATAAAATTGTGAGCTGCGAAACTTTTATTGAATTTTCCCCAAAGAATATATTGCAGTCTTAGTGTGCTGCACGGAGGCATAGTCTAATGGTAGGACGGCAGATTGACATTCTGCAGGCTGGAGTCCGATTCTCCATGCCTCCATCAACTCTTGCCAATGCGCTTTTGAGCGTCATATGTTGTTGAGCCTTGTTTTTATTTCCTCTATGCTCAGCTTTGTGGTGAGGAGAGGTATCTTTTCTATCTGCGCTATTTTTATTGCAAGCTTGTCTATGTTTTCAACTCCATGTATTACCACTATCTTGGGCTTTATTGGTGCAACCCTTATCACCACCATCGGCGACCTGCCAGTGCTTACTTCGTCAAATATGAACACCCTCTCAGTGGTATTTCCAAAGAGCTTAGGATAGTCGCTAGGCTGCACCTCTATTATTACTTTCAAGCTGTCAAGCATAGTGTAGCCAAAGACTTTTGTGGTATCAAGCGAGTTTGGATTGGCCACTATCTTTGCCTCTATAAGCCTTGCAAAGTCTATGCCGCTTATGGGCACTGAAAAGTCGTGCAGCATGTATGGCTGCGTTTCTTCACTCTGCTGGTTGAACCTGTCAAGGTTCCTTACAACCTCGCCGCCATGCTGCTGGTCAAGCGCCACCAAAGCCTCTACAAAACGCTTCACTATCCCAACTCCGGGACTCATTCTTCTGTTGCCTTCGTAATCGCTTATTGTCGAAGTGGATATTTTGAGGTACTTGGCAAGCTCTACCTGGCTTATGCCGAAGAGCTCTCTCCATTTTTTCATTATGCTTCCTGGACTTTCAGATAGTGCTATCTCGCCAGCGATTCTTTCTTGTAGGCTGTCCATAATACAATTTAGGCGGGAAGGTTTAAATATATTGACGAAAGCCACTTAGACAATAGGTGGACGCTATTCGCCCTTGCCTCCTATGCGCTTGTAAGCTTCTTCCGCCAGCTTGTCCTGCTCAGCGTCGCTCATATGCTTTCCAGAATCGGACTTCTTTACCAGCGCTATGACAATTGTTATTATTGCAGCGATGAAAAGGACTATGGCGAAAAGCGCAAGCACAGAAGAGTATATTGCAGAGTTTTCGCTTAGTGCTGTTTCTACAACGGTAACGTTTGCGCTCGAAGTGCCGTTGTTGAAGAATATCGCGTAGTACTTGCCTGCAGGCAAAGTTAGATTATTTGCTATGTAGCTTGGTTTTGTGATGTTCAGGTAGCCAGTGTATGATGTATAAGGGAAAATTCCAGCTGTTGCATTGGAAAGCACTTCAAACACGCCCCTTCCCTCAAGCTTCTTCGCGGCTGCGGCAACGCTAACATTCGAAAAATTGTATGCCCTTATGGCGCTGAAAGCAGAGCTGTTAGTGTAGTAAAAAGATACCGGCTCGGTTGACTTGAATCCAAACACGTGCAAAAATCCAGTGCCGTTTATGCTCATGTTGAAGAAGGCGCTGCCTTTCGGCAACAGCACAGCCCTTGCCAAACCTTCAGAAGGCACCGCTATGTAAGAAATGCCCAAAAAAGCAAATATCGATATTGCCAGCAATGCGAGCCCTATATACATAAGTTTTCTGTTCATGCAAATCTGCCTCTATAAAAAATGCCCAAACAATTTAACAATGCGAGCAGGAAAACCCACTCCATTTGTGGGCTTGACTAAAGCGAATCGCTGTAATAGGAAATATGATACAACACATATATAAAAGTGTCCTCGATGTGCAAAGGATTGGCCGATTAATCTCAGCATTGGGAATTTTGCCATATAGCATCAAGCATCCCTTCGAACTGTTTTTAACTGCTTTCAGATGATAGGTATTTAAAAATTTAACATCCTATTATAAAGGTGCGGCAATGAACAGGGTCAAAACAGGCATCCCAGGTATCGACGCAATGCTATATGGAGGCATACCTGAGGGCAACCAGGTCATAATAGCAGGGGGTCCAGGCACAGGGAAAACTCTGTTCTCTTTCGAATTCCTGTACAAAAATGCAAAAGAAGGGAATCCTGGAATCTTTTTCGCCCTTGAAGAAAGCCCTAAAGACATACTCAGGAACGTCAAGAATGCATTTACAAATTTCACAGACATCGACGACCTAATTAAAAAATCAATGATTACCATAAACGGCGACATAGCAGCCAAGCTGAGCGAAGGAGGCGACGACTCGCAGACTTATGAATTCGGAAAAATAGTTTCAGAAATAGAGGGAGAAGTGTCAGCAATGAAGGCAAAGCGGGTAGTAATAGACTCTCTGTCGCTTTTTGATATACTTGTCACAGATCCCTTAATTTACAGAAGGTCTACCGTTGCACTGATATCAAACCTCCGCAGGATCGGCGTTACTTCGCTGCTCACCTCAGAAATTCAGAATCCTGAGCGCAATGGCATGCAGTTTAAGCAGGAATTCTTCATATACGACGGCATAATCTCAATGTACATGAGTGGCGAACAGAACAAAAGGGACACAACGCTCGAAATAATAAAGATGCGCGGCAGCAAGCACAGCTTTGCCACTGCGCCATACGAAATAACCCCTGACGGCTTCAAGGTGTTTTCGGCAGAGGAATCTCAGTATTGAGAATGGTAAAATGCAAGGAGCTGGTGCTGACAAAAGCGCAAGGGCCGGATTTAGCCAAAGCCAGAAAATGGTTATATACCTCGCATTGACGCTCTTCTTACTTTTAGCTGCCGTTGAGATATCCATCGCGCCAAGGGGGTCCCCCCTGCACCAGTGCAACAGCATAATCGTTACTGCAAACAGGTACTTGTGTCTGTCGAGGCTGGCGCTTTCGACTGACAACGCCTCGATATGCAGCTACATGCCTGGCCTATACAGCGCGGCGTGCCTTACAAGCGTAGCAAAAAGCACTGGCAACCAACTGTATTGCCGCGATGCCATGGCAATAAACCAGACTTTGGGCAGCATGTGCATAGAATACGTAGCCAATGAAACGAACAACCCGTCGCTGTGCTATGCCGCGACCCCTCAATATGCGCAGTCTTGTGCTTTCCAGCTTGCAATAAAACTCAACAATTCTACCATATGCGGAAGCCTTGGCAATTCTACTCTCTCCGAAGAGTGCACGTCTGCGATTGGCATAGACGAGGCGGTGGTACTAGCAAATCCTGCTTCATGCGGCAGCGTAGCAAACACAACGAACAAAAGCATAGTTAACAGTGTAATGTCTAACCTTTATTATGTGAACATGAGCAAGTATCCGAACTTGCAGGACATGCTTATGTATTCTATTGCCATGCCAGGAGAATCTTACAGTCTTAGGGACATATGCTATGCCGTGCTTTCGACTGCAAGCGGCAACTACTCATACTGCTCTTATGCTAGCCCATCAGGCGCAGGGATGTGCAGATCCCTAAAGTCATACAACTCCAAGCCGCAGCAGATGAACTACACATCGGAACTTGCGGCATGCAATTCATTGGGCATGGAACAGGCAGCATGCAGGGAAGCAGTAATGCTTTCTGAAGCCATTGCTACCAAGAACGTATCTATATGCTACTCTTTTGGCAACAATACGCAAATAAGCAATTCGTGCATTGCAGCCTTGGCAAGGCAATACTTAAACGAAAGCTACTGCAAACTGATCAAAAACAGCTCTGCATCAGAGGCTTGCGCAATTGCGCTGCATTCTAATTCTTCCACAGTGACTTGATGCAAGATGCAATAGTAGTTGGAATAAAGCACGGAGCCAGTTATAAGAGCGACCTGTATACAGTTATCTGCTCAAGTAGCAACTCTGTCAAACTAATCCAAGGCGCTGCGGACTCGATGCTAAAGCTTGGCGAGCACTTCAAAGCAGAAGTAGAAGACAGTGCCAAAATTATCGCAACAGATCACATTGGCAAATCGGGAGGCAAAAAAATCATAAAAGCTGCACTTTCCTATGCAAACAGAAGCTTTGTCAAGCGCGAGAAATTCGGAAATGCAGATTTGGACAGCATCACCTCTTCTATGCAAAAGATGCTGGATTCTGCCGCAAAGACGTTCATGAAGAAAGTTTTTCTTGCAGCACCGATAATAGTTAGATTTCATAACGACGCAGACGGCGCAAGCGGCGCATACGGCCTATATACAGCAACAGAGGAGCTGCTTTCAAGTAGCTACTTTTCTTTCAAGCCAAAGATATTCTGGAAAATGCACAGGGGTGTTTCATATACCCTCAGTGACGCCATGGAGGACATCCTGACAATAGGCAACATGGAAAGCGTGGAACGCCCTCTTTTGATGATAATAGACTTTGGCACAAGCCCCGAAAGCAACGAAGGCATACGCAAGGCGCAAGAGAAATTTGATATCATATGGCTGGACCACCATCCTATGCCTGAAGGCTTTGATGCCGGAAGCGCCGAATACATGAACCCGTGGATGTTTGGAGGCGATTCCAACTACACCGCCGGCTTTCTGGCGTGCGAATTAAGCAAATCATTCAGCGGTGCAGATTTTTCATGCATGCAGAACGCTTCGCTGTGCGGCGACTACAGTATATACTGCAAGCACGACAAGTGCGGTAGCGAGCTTGCTGACATACTTGACCTGCTTACAAGCTACAAGAGGGTCGCAATAAGCTCATATGATGACAACCTGACTCCAGCAGAAATAGCCAACGTGCTAAAGGACCCGGAAAAAAAGGAAAGCCTGCTAAGATACGCTCACAGCCACATGTCAGAATTCCTTGACGGCGCGCTTGTATCGGCAAAACAGTACAGCGGTGCCGTGAAAATATTCCTTCTGGACTTTGGCAAGCTGAGGGAAGGCATAGACAGCGATACTAAATATCCGTTGCCAGGGAGATTTGCGTCAAAGCTCATGGAGCGCATATCATCCCTAAGCAAAGGGCCTTCGCTGCTCGTGCTTCATTTTGGAAAATACATATCAATGCGCGCATCTGGCGGTGCCGGCGACAAAATAGACCTGCTTGCGGCAGCCAAACGGATAAAGGATAGCTACGAAGATGTGGAATCATCAGGAGGTCACAAAAGCGCCCTTAGCATAAAACTGAAGGACGAAAGCGGCAAAAAGGAAATAATTCGCGCGCTGCTCAAGGAGCTTGGAGTCAAGGCGTGAATGCTATTGCCATCCGCATTGAGAAAAAATGCTTTCTGCTTCAGCATCCGGGGATATGCTTACTCCAGCATCCGCAATGATATGCAGCGGATATGCTATAGATACCTCGCCAAGCAGCGATATCTCTGTTGCAATTCCAGCTTTCTTTGCTATTTGCATCTCGCTTTTTATAGAATTGCATATGAGCATAAGTATCCTTTTTGCAGACTCCAACAATTCGGTTTCAGGTATGACCTTCTCTTTTATTATTCTCATTGCTTCGGCTTCGCCGAAAGAAAATTCGCCAGAGTTGTAATTCAATACGCTCTTGAGCTGCCGCATGAATTCTGGAGAAACAGGATAAAACGCCTTGAAGAAGACGCTGCCGAAAGTCTTAGCATAAGCATATTTTATTATGAAATCGAGCGCGACAATTCTCATGTAAGCATTGTCTATGCCTTTGATGTATGCGAAAAGCTCCTCCAATTCTTTTGTCGGCTCAAAGTTCGGTTTTTTCTTGAGCCCTTCCAGGAGGCTGTTAATTGCATGCGCATCGCTTTCATAGGCTTTCGAAAGCTTTGCGTAGTGATCCTTATAAGGATCCATCTGCCTGCTTGACCATATGGTGGCTATTTCAGCAAGCTTTCTGTCCCCATATAGGAAAAGCTCAGATATGTACGCAACAGTGTCAATGTCAAATTCATACTTGTTCGGGAGTATTATCTTTCCGCCTGATATCGCGCCCTTTTTCCTGCCGTAATTAACAAAGCCGAAGGCCGCACTTATGACCTTGCTTGGGTTCTTCTTTATATACTTTGCAGCATACAGTTTGACCCATGGCGGCAAGTTGTACTTTTTTATTATAGGATCTATCACTTCAAGCAAATATTCACCTCTTGCTCATCCTTCTTCTTATTATCTTTTCCAGTTTTTCTGAGAATGTTTCGCGCTTTCCTTCGAATCTGACCACCCTTACTGGCAGACTGGAGGCGCTAACAGAAAAGTGATCACCCTTGTGCAGCGTGGCTATCTTGTTACCATCTGCGCTTAGCACTCCTGAGTTTTTCACTATTTCAACCTCGAAATGCGCACTGCTCTTCGCGACTATCGGATTCGAGTAAGGACCGTCTATGTTTATGAAGGTCATGCATATGATATCTTTGTCCAATATTATCGGACCTCCTGCAGCGCGGTTATAAGCTGTTGAGCCTACTGCGCTCGAGACGAGCAACCCGTCACCGCTCATAACAAACGGATACAGCTGACGCCTTTTGCCATTCTCATTTTCATACACTGAAAACGCAATCTCTTCAGAAATGTTGCGCAGCAGCGCCTCATTAATTGCATAGTAGCGTTTGCTTTTAAATTTTATTTCAATTTTCTTGGATATCTCTTCAACAATGTAATCCCCTTTTTTAAGCTTCTCCGCTGCCATTTTTATGTCTGACAAATTCAAGTCTGAGTAGAAACCGGTGCTAAGTTTGTCGTTGCCGTAAATAGGCAATATGGGGCGATTAAAGGCCCTAGCGGCTCTTATGAAAGTGCCATCGCCGCCTACTGCAATACATACCTTGCCATTCTTTGATACCTTAAAGGCATTGTATAACTCTTCAAGCTCCTTGTATTCGCGCCTCTTGACCAAACATATTTCCATTGCCTCCACTTATGCAAATTGAAAATTAAAATCCGTAAAACCAATAATATATGGCTAGTTACTGCTAAAAACCCTTTCTATTGGCACCATTGCGCAGCGTTCGGGTATTTGTTCAATCTGAGCCGTTTACCTTATTTATTGTCATTTTCGTAAGCTTATTTGTCCCCTCAAGCACTTGCATAGATTAATATAAAATTAACAACAATGATAATTAGATGAACGAACTAATTGGCAAGCTTTCAAGAGCGCTCCGAGAATACTCTGCCAAAAAGGCCCAAAAGGAAGTCTTTCGCATAATCTCAGAAGAGAAGAGGGCAAGCTCAATTTTGAGCAATCAGATATCAAATCTTGCCGGGTCCAGCTTGGCTGATGCTAGCCTTGCGAATCATTTTAGCAAACTCGGGATAAAGCCCACAAGAGACAAAATTGCAATAAGGAACGCATACATCAAAAAGGTGAAGGAGTACCATCCTGACACAAGCAAGAAGAAAAATGCAGAGGAAATAATGAAGGAAATAAATTATGCATATTCTGAGCTCATCGGCAAGGTAAATAATTACACATATGCAAACAGCCAGACAGCGATAGGCAAAAAGTTCCTGGAGGAATATTCTAAAGCGAGGAATGATGACTTTTCGCTGCTGCTGAACTCGGCCAAGTCTGCAAAAAGCAGGGACGAAATTTATTCTTATGCTATGCGCTTCATAGATTGGGAGCCCACATTCAGACATTCAGAGGAAGCAATGCTTGGCAAACTGATTCATTATATTAAAAAGTCCGAAAGGATAGAATCAAAAGCCAAATCACTGCTTGAAAAGATAGGCAATTCGAATAATCTTGCCGAGAGCACAGTAGAATTCTCCAAGGATGTCACCGAGGCCCGACGCTTCTACGAAAGCGCCCGCTCAGAATTGGAGAAACTTAAAAGCGTCATAGCCGCTGCAGAAGCAAAGCAGAAGGACAGCATACTGCGCGCGATAGGCTAACTATTTGCTGTGCCCGCTAACCTTGGTCGCAATTGAGCGGTATTTGCTTATTTTTGCCTCTATCGTGGCGGACTTCTTAAGCCTCAAGTCTATTTTCCTTTTCAAATACACTATCCTTTTTCGCATGAAAAAGCGCAGTAAGCTGGACTCGTAGCCGCGCTGCACTGCCAGCAGCCTAGCTATCTTTTTCTGGTTGCTATAAAGTGATCTTTCCAGTCTCGCCTGCTTCTCTAAAAAAATCCTTCCTGTCGCTTCAATGTACCTTTTCATGCTTTCGAGGTTTTTTGATTTTGATATTATGCCATAGATAAGCGGCACCAAAAGCGCGTCGCCAAATTCTTCCCTTAGCCCGAACATTATGCTTTCAAGCGCGTCTATATACTCGGTGCGCTCCTCGATGCTCATGTGCTTGGCATTTTTTATTAGCACAGGCATGCACGTGATCTCGTATTCAAGGCTGCCTAGCATGCCCCTTACCCTTGCTGCATGCTCCCCAAGTCTTGCAATCTCGTGTTCATCAAGGCCGATGCCCTTGCTTTGCCATCCCTCGTCAACTATCTTCCTAAGCTCATAAAATTCCGCGGCGCCTGCCCTCTGGTTTATGTAATCTACAGCCATTGTGCTTACCCTTATAGGCTTATGAATTTCTCGCCAGCTTTGTCATCAAGCTTGAAGAATCCTTCCCTCTCAAACTGCACGACATCGCCTTCATCGAGGCTGGCCGCTGCGCTCTCCACATAGCCTTTTGACTCCTCTAGGCTCTTCATGTTGAATTCCTCCCCTATCATTAGCCTTCCTATGTGCTCGAGTGTGCATGAAATGTAATTGCCTGCGGATATCCATTGCAGTTTTTTAGCATCGATGCTTTCGTTGCCTATGAACCGCGTCATTATGCTGTCGCCCAAGCTCAATATCTCAACGTTGTACAAGTCCTTCATCCTTATCTTCTCCCCGGTCGAAAGCTCCTTGGCATCTTTTCCGCTTATAAAGAATGAACTTCCAACATCGTATTCCCTGTAACCTAAATCATAGTCTGGATGCATCCTTAGCTTCACGTGCATGCTCCCTATCCCTTCCACCTCAAGCGGAACGGGATCCTTCACCATGAAAAGCCTCTTTGCCTTGCTGTCTAAAATCTTCCTGTTTTCTGCGAGGAGCATGTCTATGCTCACAGTGCTGTTTGCCTTGCTCATCCCAAACCTTAGTACAAAGTCCCTAATCGCCTCCGGAGCTATGCCTCTTCTTCTTAAGGCAGCTATGGTTATGAGCCTCGGATCATCATAGCCCTTAAGCAACCCCTGCTTTATCAGCTTGTTGAGCTTTCGCTTGGAAGTTATGTTGCCTTCTATTTCAAGCCTTGCTATAGAATGTATCCTTGGCTGCCTTAGGCCAAGCATATTCAGCAAAGTGACGTAAAGCTCGTCCCTCAATTCATACTCTTTGCTCCTTATCACGTCAGTTACGCCGTATACAGAATCTATTACGGGAGTATTGAAGTTGTACGTAGGCCACACTATGTACTTGTTTTTCTGCCTGTAGTGCCCATGTTTTTTAATCCTAAAGAGCACAGGGTCCCTCATTACAGTATTTACCGATTTCATGTCGCCTGCAAGCCTCAGGACGGCAGAGTTTTCATCCATCTTGCCAGAAAGCATTTCCTGCCACAGGCGCAGATTTTCTTTTGCGCTCTGCTTCCTGTGCACGCATTCTGTTTTAGCCATCCTGTCTTTCTGCATTTCCTCTTTAGTACAGCTGCAAACATAAGCATTGCCTTCGGCAATGAGCTTTTCTGCATATTTGTACTGCATCTCTATGTTGTCGCTCGCATAATACTCCTTGTCGAATTTTATCCCAAGCCAGTCGAGGTCGCGTTTTATCGCGTCGGCAAACTCCTGTCTCTCTGCTTCAGGGTTGGTGTCATCGAAATAAAGAAACAGCTTGCCTTTGTAAATTTTTGCGAACTCGCTTTCTAGGAAAGCTGCCTTGGCGTGGCCTATGTGCATGTATCCGTTGGGCTCTGGTGGAAATCTTGTAGCGAAATTGCCTTCGACTGCGCCTTCGAGCTCCATTCTTGGTTTTGCTGTTCGTTTTTCCTTCTCCTTCTCAGCTATTCTGAATTCTTCCTCGTAGTTCTTGAACTCGTTTTCGATTTCGATGCTGCTAAGCGCGTTTACCTCATTAACAACTTTTTCTACAAGCTCCGCGGTTTTTTTCACATCAGACTTGCTTTCTGGTGCTGCAGAAAGAAGCTTGCCGAGCACTGCGCTCACAGAAGCCTTACCATAGTCGTGCGCGTTCTTCAGGGCAATTTTCCTAGCTATCTTTTCTATGTCTGAAGGCATTATTGCACCCTTATGAGAGTGACGCTAAGGTTGCCATATATGGTTCCGTTAGGCGTAAAGAGCGCCGCAACCTTTACGAGCGCGTTTTTGTGGGCGGTGGAATTTATGTAAATAGGTATATAGTAGGTGTCCTGCTGCTGCGGCACAGTTGCCACAAAGCTATATTTGTCAACAGTGAATCCTATCTTGTCTGGAAGCGCTATTGACGCCTGCCCTGAAAACCTGGTGCAATTCATAGCAGTACCGTTCAACGACCTGGAAACGTAATTGTAGATTTCGCTTGAGTTCATGCTTCCCGATTGCACTGAGATAGTGCTGTTGCTTGGGGAATAGTAGTTGCTTACGCTGCCATTGCTTTCAAGTTTGTTAAGGATCGCACTTACGCCGTTCTGTACTGCCATGGCATTGCAAACTGCGTCGATAGAAAAAACTGAAGAGTATCCAGTTATGCTGGCGTTGACTTCAGAAGCCCCGTACTGCGGCAGGTATGCGATGCTGGTAACAGTTGTAGTTCTAGCCGCCGGCGCAGAAGAGTTGCTGCTGAACGAAGCATAAGAAGCGACGAATATCACGGCTATAAATATTGCCCCTACGAGCTTAAACAAGGATATCCTTTCCATAAGCGCATCCTTTTAATTTTTTTCACTCAATATAATGTGCAACATTTTGAGTGCATTTATAGGTAGAAGTATTAGGAATATAAATATAAAACTTTATACTAGTGATTTCATGGCTTTCAAAGAAGGAGACTTCCTAAAAGTGGAATACAGCATGTGGCGCGCTGCAGACAACAGTCTGCTTTACACCACAGACAAGCAGCTTGCAGAAAAGAGCAACATCTACAGCAGCGAAGCAAAATACACTCCCCAACTGGTTGTAGTAGGCAAGGGCAGCGTCGTAAAAGGCGTCGACGCAGCGCTCAGGAAAATGGAATTGAACAAGACTGAGAGGATAGAGCTAGAGCCGAAGGATGCATTCGGCGAAAGGGATCCCGAGCTCGTAAGGGTGATGCCTCTTTCAGACTTGAGAAGCAGGGACATAAATCCATACCCTGGAATGAGACTTAATCTTGATGGCGTTGTAGCTACTGTAAGGAGCATAAATTCAGGCAGGGTGCTGGTAGATGCAAATCACGAGCTTGCAGGAGAAAAGCTGATATACGAGCTCAAGGTAGTTGAAAAGATAGAAGGCGACAAGGCCAAAGTAGAAGCGCTTGCCGAAAGCTATTCTATTAAGGCCGCTAGTGTGTCTGTGGAAAATGGCGCCGCAACCCTAGCGGTAAGTGAAGAAGTAGACAAGGAAAGCAGCGACTATTTTGTAAACAAAAACATGTTCTTGGAAGCGCTTTTCAAGTATATAGAAGGAATAAAACGCATAGAAATAAGGGAAACCTATTCAAGAGACAAAGTGGGTAAGCAGGCAGCATCCAAGGAACAGGAGCAAGGAGCCTAGTCGTTTATGTTTAGGGCATAAGTGCCATTGACAGCGATGCCAAGCTTCTTGGCTACCTCTGACTTTTCAGCATTGAGTATCACCACGTAGCCGCTCCACTTGGTTGTCAAATCCGTGGAGCCGCATACTGGGCATACGTCACCCTGCGATATTATGAGTCTGCACTTCTTGCAAGCCTTGTCCATCTAATCCCTATTTTCTTCTTCTCTTTACTTGCGGCCTTCTTTCCTTAGGCTCCTCAGTAAGCCACTCAAGCTTCCCGAGCCCATCGGGCCTCATTGTCAAAGCCACTTTTATGTCTTTTATACTGTTCTTCATGCTTATTGTAGAAACCTTGGCATATACCTCGTCGCCTTTTTTGAGCGTCCTGTTTGTCGATTTCGAAGTGAACATGCCCGTTTTCCTGTCAAAGTTAACAAACTCGTCTATTATTTGGGACATGTGCACCAGTCCGTCAACAGGTCCGATCCTGACGAAGCATCCAAATTCTGCCATCTCTGACACTTCCCCTGTAATTATTTCTTCGACCTCCAGATTGAACGCTAGCACGTCAAAAGTTACATCGTGATGCACCGCCGGGTCGCCTGGCAATATGGTGCCATCGCTTATATCTCTAACGTTGAACACTGCCAGTATTATTCCAATGTCCTTGTCGACGATCCTTTCATACTTCTTGCGCAGCATCTCCTTTGCCGATTCCTGGACGTCGGTGCTGAAATATTCGGGAGGTATTCCTATAGTGTCCTTTATCGTATAAGTATAGTACACTCTATCAACTCAAAGCTTTCAAAACAGGAGATTACGGATATAATTGACTTAAAAAAATATAAAAAGGGTTTGTTTGCGCTCATCTGAGCTTCCCATCGCGCGCAACGCTTACGACATTTGCTCCTCTTGCCCTAAGCGCACGCCTTAGCTTTGAATCATTGGTACATATCGTCTTGTCAGGCCCGGCTATCTCTATAAGCCATCTGTCTGCGTTCTCATCGTTTTCGAAAACGTACGCATTTGCGCGCTTTAGCATCCTTACTGCTATGCCTGCGTATCTGGCTGACCTCTTCCTGCTATTGCTTAATCCATTCAGCTCCTTGATTATTCCTTTTGAGACAGCGATGCCATAACCTGGGAAAGCCTCATTCACAGCACTGAGCAGGTCTATGTTGTTCGAGAGGCAGAACAGTATCGAGCTTGTGTCTATTATCAAGATATGCATATCTTTTATATGCAACCATTTAATATTTAACAATGTGAGCGAGAAATCCCACACTCTTTAGAGGTGGGATGAAAGCGAAC
>JBMFUT010000003.1:0-51157 GCA_049966395.1 Candidatus Micrarchaeia archaeon | reverse complement strand
CTCAACAGGAGGCAGTTCTCGCTGAACTGAGAACCGATAAAACACATCCTTTGCAGGATGCAGTGGTTGCATGAATGCAAAAGGGAGCCCACACCGTTTACGGGTGGGTGGATGTCACATGAAAATTATAGTTATCACAGGAACGCCAGGGACTGGCAAGACTACAGTTGCGAAAAAGCTGCAAACCGAGCTTAAGAATGCAAAGCTCATATCGGCAAGCAAGCTGATAAACGAGAAATCTCTTTACAAGGGAATCGACTACGACGGCGCAAAGGTAGCCGACATGCGCGGTCTCTCTTCTGCAATAAGGAAAGAAATTGCTAATTTCAATGGTCAAACACTAATAATAGAGGGCCACCTGCTTTCTGACATGAAAATTCCAGGGGCTGTGGCTGTAGTGCTCAGGGAGCATTTGTTGACGCTGAAATCCAGGCTCTCGCGACGCGGCTATCATGTGGCCAAGATACGTGATAACATAGTCGATGAGGCAATAGATTATTGCGGGGTAAATGCAATGAGAAACTACAGGAAGGTTTACGAGTTCATGTCTGGCGACCGGGATCTCATGCGCAAACTAAAAGCGATAGCAGAGGGGAAGCGCATTTCAGGCGGCGCCGGCATACAGCTTCTTGGCGAGCTTCTTGGTATAATAAAGTCGGACAAGAGATACGCTCTATGACTATATACTAGTCTTTTCCATCAGCTGAGCTAGCACCGATTCTGCGTATTCTTTCGGCATTCTGTCAATGAACAGCTTTGCCTTGCCCATGTTGATGTCCTTATGCCTTTTTATAATTTTGCCGTTTGCTGCCGCCCTGAATATTTCGTCTACGCTACTGTAGCTGTTTTTCTCTAGCGCATATACCTGAGCGCCGCGTAGGATTATTCCGAGTGCGTTTTTGTGTGATGCGATAAAACTGTCTGTGAAGTTGCCGCGCAGAACTTCCGGCCCTTTTACGAGCCTGCTTTTCAAGCGGTGGCGTGGAGCTGCAAACATCATGAATCCGCGATTTTTGGCTATCCATTCCGAAGAAACGTAAACTTCAAAACCGAACTTTGCAGCATAATTAGAAATCTCCAATGATACTTTCCTAAGCTGAGGCCACAGTATGTCTTCGCTCTTATCAGGAAGCGGCATTGTTATAAGGTATAAACCCAATCCGGAATCATTTACAAACTTGTCAAGAACCGTTCGCGCCCTGGCGGCATCGATGCTTCGGCCGTAGAAAGCTTCTATCGACGGTTCCTTTATGAATGTCCTTGCCAATAGCACGAACTTCGAAAGCGATTCAATCGACACGCCAGCCGCAACGTTCCTGTCAGGATCCACCGGGTCTATGACAATGAAACTGGAATTGAATTTTTTTACTATTTCGTCGTTTGCTTTCTCTTTTGGATTTGCCGGATTTATGTAAAGCGGTAATTTGAATGCAGTTGCCGCTTCGAGGAGCTTCTTGAGCGACCCGAAGCTGTATACAAGAAGCTCGCATAGGTATCCTGAAAAGCCCTTTATCTTTATTTCGGCGCCATATATGTCATGCGCTTTGAGCAGGTATTTCAAGAGGCGAACGTCGTCTTTTTGCTTTGAAGTCAATTTTGAATTTATGAATTCTACGTGCAGCGGGCTCCTGTCAACAGAGGTGACCATCTCGTCTATGCTGCTTATCTTCATGGCAGGTACAATATCTGCTTTGATATCATAATTGTCAAGATAAACGCGGACATACGGATGCTCTGCATACTTTACTTCATATCTCTCGTTGTGCTTTTTGTTAACTATTCTCTTAGCATATGCCATGCCGCGCCTTGCTATCTCTGCTTTGCTCTGCCCGCTATTGAAAAGCAGAAATATGTCGACATCAGAATCGCCCTTGAGGTTTGTGTCGTGCGCTATCGACCCTACCACAACAATTTCCACATCCTTCGGGACGGCATTCTTGAGCCTGCTTACAAGTTCGTTTGTATGAGCTACAAGTGCGTCCCTTTCCAATTTATCTGGCTTTATGTCTTTGAGAACTCTTTCAAATATGCTGTCTATTCGGTCCATGCAAACATATTAATATAAAAAAGTAGATTTAAATAACAAACATGCAAGGGCTCGTGGCTCAGTAGCAGAGCGTCCGCTTCGCAAGCGGAAGGTCGCGGGTGCGATTCCCGCCGAGTCCAAAACTTCTTAAAAAGAAGTTTTATCAAGAAGCAGAGGCAAATTGCGGCAGTAAAGATATATAAAATACAGCAAGCAAAATAGGCAGTATGTACGAAACGGTAATCATAGCTCTTGCAGCCGTCCTTTCTTGGTTGCTAGTTGATTCTTTTTCTAAATTCTACACTGCAAAGCTCGGTAAAGAGCTATCTTCTGCGATTGTGCTCGCGGCAGGAGTTATACCAATGCTTCTCCTAGTTCCATATGCGGGATTCTCGCTAGGAAGCCTGCCATTGCTTGTTTTGTCTGGCATCGCAGGTGGTGCGGTATTATTCCTTGGATTCATATTCGTATACAAGTCTGTTCCGGATGAAGGGGTTTCAAATTCCTACATACTGGTAGAGATACAACCTCCGCTCCTGATACTTTTCGGCATACTTGCTCTCGGCGAGCACCTAAACGCGCTGCAACTCGCCAGCATGCTTGTGATATTCACGGGCATAGTAATGATAATAGTAAACGAAAAGCTGAAACTTAACAAGAAGCTTATTCCAGCATTCATGGGCAACGTGATGTGGACTGTATATTGGATTATAGTTATCATAGCCGTGCTGCACTACAGGAATTTTATTTTGCCTCTTCTTCTAGTCAGGATTTTTGGAGCGATATTCGCATACTTGTACTACAAGTCGGCAAAAATTCCAAAAGGCACAGCTGCGCATTTAGGCATTTCAATTATCTCGCTGGCGCTGCTCGCGGGAATTTTTGACGGAATAGGAAACACGCTGTTTTCGTTTGTCTCTTTCAGCAACAAGGTTGCTGTTGGGAGCGCGGTGCTATCGCTGGAGCCAGTAATAATATGGTTTGTCGGTTATGCATTGTACAAGGAGAAGATAACAAAATTGCAGAAAGTAGGCTTTGCAATAGCGACAATTGGATATTTGCTGCTGGCACTGATTTAACTGGCTTTGAAAAATTCATCTGCAAGGACGAGTTGCAAAAACTATAAAAACAGATAAGTGATATGTATAACAGGTGCAAATGCGCAGCGTGCGCTTACCCAAATACAGAGTGATTTAAACGAGACCGCGAATTCAGACTGGAATAAAGAATCTGGACTTGATGATGGGCGGCGGCATACCAGAGGGCAACCAAGTTATAATAGCAGGCGGCCCTGGCACTGGCAAGACCCTCATGAGCGTGGAATTTCTTTACAATAACGCGCTTGCAGGAGAAACAGGTGTCCTATTTTCCCTTGAGGAAGATACCGAAATGATACTGGAAAATGTCAAGTCTGCTTTTCCCAATTTCAAAAAGATAGACGATCTAATAGCTGACAAAAAGCTTACGATATACGGCAACGACATTGGCAAGACCTATATGGCAAAGGATGTAGACAAAGACACTTACGCTTTTGGGAATTGGATAGCAAACATAGAATCTGTTATTTCTGAGTACGGGGCTACAAGGGTGGTAATAGACTCAATGTCAGCGATAAAGCTGCTCCTGAAGGATCCTTTCGAATACAGAGATACTTCTCTTGAACTTGTAAGAATCCTCAGGAAAGCGCACGTGACTTCGCTGCTTACGGTGGAACTTGAAACGCCGGAAAAGGAGAGACTTATCTTCCAGCCAGAGTTCTTCATATATGACGGCATAATAGCACTATATCTCGCAGGAGAAGGCAGCAATAGGACGCTGTCAATGGAAGTAATAAAGATGCGCGGTTCTGGACACAGCTTCAACATAGTGCCTTATGAATTCACCCCAGACGGCATCGTTGTGATAAAAGTGCCAGGAGAAATATAGGTGTGTATAATGGAGAGCGGAGTCGTTAAGAGGATAAAAACCGGGATCGCAGGGCTCGACAAGATGATTGCGGGAGGAATACCTTCAGGTTCGCAAGTGCTTGTACTTGGAGGCCCAGGCACAGGCAAGACTCTAATGAGCATAGAAATAGCTTACCACAACGCGAAGCTTGAGATACCAAGCACGTTTATAACTACAGAAGAGCTTAGAGAATCCATACTCGAAAATGCCGAAAACGCCTTTTATGCGTTTGAAGATTTCCAGGACTTTATAGACAGGGGTCTTATACAAATTATACATCTGCCGGTTCTGGACGGCTTCAAGGCAAGAGAAAATTTCCAAAAGTTCATAGCTGACGACGTCATAGGTGCCCTTGCCAAAAACAAGTCAAAGCTGTTAATATTCGATTCTATAAGCAGCATAAGGCCTGTAATGGAGGACGACAGGATGTTCACGAGATCGGCAACATACATGACTGAAGCTTTCAGGGAGGAAGAAATAACATCTTTCATTACAGCCGAAGTCGGGCCTGAAAAAATATTAGTAAACGAATCCGGCCTTTTTGGGACTTCTATGTTTGACGGCCTTTTCAAGCTTTCAGTTAACCAGCTTGGGGGTTCGGCGCAGTACACCCTAGAAATATCCAAACTCAGGAATTCTGCGCACAGGCTTTCTGGTGTTCCTTACCAGATAACTTCTAGCGGTTTCGATGTGCTCGCTGACTAGACTCAAGGCGTGATTAAAATGGAAGAAGGGAACGAAACATTGCAGGGTTTTCTAGAGAAGTCCCTGAAGCTTGCATCGCTGGCTTCATCCTACCTGCTCAACAAGGAAATGGAAAGGGGGCTTTCAACAATAAACAAGCTAGTACCAATGCAGCTCGCAAACAAGCTTCTTCCTTACTTCGTCGCCGCCGGGATACTTGACCTGTCTGGAAAGGACATAACCAAAAATAACATAGAGCGCATGTTCGTCGGCGCTGACGTTGAGATAAACAGGATAATACTCACAGGTATAGGAATGCTGAAGTACAAGAACCACCTTGTCTATGTTCTATCTATAGTTTTTCTTGTCTCTGCCGAGAAGGATGTGACAATGGAAAGGCTGCTCAACACAGTGATGTCGCTAGACGTTGATCCAGATGTCGAAGTCGCGAGGGAAGCCGTCAAAGTCTACAACGAGCTTGCTCCGCAGGTCGGGCTGGGTCAGATAAAGGAAATATGATCTAAAACGCCGAGCTTTCAGGCTGCCCTTTTGCCTCGGCTATTATTTCTAGTGCTGCCGCCATGTTTGTACTGTCGTTTCCTTGGCTGTTTACCGGAGTTTCCATAATGAAAGGTCCGTCACCGAAAAAGCTGTTCCTGAAAAGGTTTACAAAACCCTTCTTTCCTATCTCGCCTTTGCCTATGTGCCAATGCCTGTCAAGGCCGCTCCCAAGGCCGTACCTCGCGTCGTTAAGATGCGTGAGCCTAAGCCTTTTTTCCCCTATATTTGATTTTATTTCCTCCTCCATAACGCCTATTGCCTTGGGGTCCCTGATGTCGTACCCTGCCGCGAATGCGTGGCACGTATCAAGGCACATGCCTAATCTCCTGCTTCCTACCTCGTCTATTATCCTTCCTATCTCCTCGAAATTAGAGCCAATGCTGTTGGCGTAGCCAGCGCTGTTCTCTAGAAGCAAGTCCACGCCTTTCACGCTGTCCAACGCCCCTGTGAGAGATTTCACGACATTCTCGACGCCTTTGGCGGCGCCGATGCCCTTGTGCGAGCCCATGTGCAGCACGAGGTATTTGATCCCGAGAATGCTGCATCTCGTCATGCTCTCTTTTATCATTTCAACGCTTTTTGACAGCACAATTGTGTCAGGCGAGGCTGGATTGCACAAGTAAGGGATGTGCGCGAAGGGGTCGAGAGAGGATTCCTTTACTATTCCCTTGAATCTTTTAGCGTCTTCATTTGGTATCGCAGGGCTCTTCCACGACCTAGAGTTTCCTGGGAATATCTGGAAGGCGCCGTAACCGTTCTTTCGCGCATATTCCGGAGCATTCCAGATGCCTCCAGAAATCGATACATGGAATCCGAGTTTTATCACGATACGCGCCTAATATGCAAATTTGCAGCAGTTTGCCTGGAAAGCACAGATAATCTTGCTCTCTTATCCGCAACACAGTAATAAAAATGTTGACTGCCAATAGTATGAATGTGCAGTAAATATCAAACGGTGTTTTATTGAAGCGCGAAACCCCAGAGGAGAGAAGAAGAAGGCTTTTTCAGGCAGCCAAGGATAGCGTGAGCAAGGCCTACGCCGGAGAAGAACACTCCGTGATGCAGGCAATAAATGCCTATAACGAGTTCGAGAAGATGAGAGGCATAATCTACGAAAGACTTGAAGAATGGTACAGCATGTATTTTCCAGAGCTAAGTGTTGGCAGCCAGGCGGCGTATGCAAAATTTGTGCTGAGATTCGGCGCAAACAAGAAAGCGGCAGAGATTTCAGACCTTAGGGAGGCCTTTGGAGGCAGCGCCGAAGGCATAAAAAGAAGGATAGATAGCAGCATAGGCAGGGAGCCGACAAAGGAGGAATACGGAGCGATGAGCAGGCTGGCGGAAACCCTGCTCTACGTGATATCAATGGAGGAAGAGCTCAACAGCTACCTCAAGGAGAGCACCAAGAGGCTCATGCCTAATATGGTCTACCTTATAGACTACAAGATAGCAGCAGAAATGCTCAGCAGGGCTGGCTCTTTGACCAAGCTTGCAATGATGCCTGCCAGCACAATACAGCTTCTAGGTGCAGAAAAGGCGCTTTTCAGGCACATAAAGTTTGGGAGCAAGCCCCCGAAGTACGGGCTGCTCTACAAAATAAACCAGATGTCAAGCACGAGGCGCGACGAGCGCGGAAAGCTCGCAAGGGTATATGCCACAAAGCTTAGCATAGCATCAAAAGCCGACGCGTTTTCCAAAAGGTTCATAGCAGACAAGCTCAAGGCCGAAATAGACAAAGCAACGAGGAGAAGATAATCTGTTACTTCCTATTTAGAGAGTCGAAATCCTCTATTTTTGGCTGTTGTTTTGGCTGTGCCTCTGTTGCATCATTGGCGCTTTTCGGATAGTAATACTTACGAGGCTCTTTCGCCACTATTTTTATACCTGCTTCTTCTGAAGAAACGCTGAAGATATATGGAAACTTTTTTGCCGTTGAAATATTCCTGTTGTTCCGTTTTGTTAGCCAGAGATCTATAGTTACAACATTGCCGCGATCAAGCTCCTCTTTAATTTCCCTGATGGCGCTATCTCCTTCCCAATTTGGATTGTTTATGAATATTACTATATTTTCCAAAGAAGAATTAAATTTCTGGCTTGTTACCAGCATCAACGACTTGTCAAGCTCCTTGTAACCTATTATTCGTATGCCGTCTGCTCTTGTAAGCCCATCAAACGGGAGGTATTCGAGCATGTCCCTTCGTGTAAAAGGCATAATATTTTAGTGGATCATGTGATATTTAAGCGTTGCTGCACATCTGGTGTTATAACGTTTTACCTGAAAAAAGACGCAAATGGCATTTAATCTGAAAGGTTTGCCATCGCAATCAATATATACTTAAATTGGCCAATTTGATTGCAATCTGCAATTGATCAAAATTCGAGCATCGGGGTTTCCTGCAATAAATTATAAATATGTGTAGTTGCATTATTTTTGAGCACATGCGACCGTAGTCTAGCCTGGTAGGACACTGCCTTGCCAAGGCAGCAACCCGGGTTCAAATCCCGGCGATCGCACTTATGCTTTTCGAGCAAGGCATGCGATATATTTTGTGTCGGGATTTTAAATGCCGAGCGTGCCGCTTGTTGTAATCAAGTTTAAAGGCAACCGATTCAAATTGAATGCCTTCACAGATTGCTGCAATCATTTCCTGTGGGTACTCCTGTATGCGTCAAGTTCTTCTAAAGCGCGCTCTGCAACTTTCCTAATGATATCATCTACCCTTGCGCCAGTTTCTTCGTCATAGAACACGGGGGAAACTATTTTAAGCACAGAGCCGTTATACACGTACACTTGCGCGTTATCAGAAATTCTGCTGCTGTCTGCATGCAGATATTCTGTGCACGTTTTTATGGCATCTTCCCTGATTTTTTCCAATTTTGCAAATGCGCTTGCGGCATTTGGAATCGGAAATTCGTAGACAATGCGCTTGCCGTCCCCCTTCTCATAGGTGCTCTTGTATTTTTCAAGGATTAGCTTCGCGTCGGCGACCTTTTGTGGCATTTGCACACCACATATGCTTATCGCACTTTATCTTTAAATATCTTTCATTAGAGTTCTGCTATCTGCACCAGGCAAATTTAGCCTTGGGACACGCACGGGTCAATGCCGAGAGAATCTTCCAATTTCGTTGGAGTTTGATTCCGCGACAAATATGTTGGCGTTTATTTCTGTGGCAATCAATGCAATCCTAGTGCTGGGATTGCGAGCCGGGAAACGATAAAAATTCATTTACAGGCAGCACTCTATATAAACCATTCCTGCATTTCGGAAATGATGCGCAACAAGCAAAGTTATTTAACTAACGAGTTGCAATACCTCCGAATTGTTTGTTGAGAAAGCCCAGTCAAGCAATTGCGCCATACCCTAATAGGTTTCTTCGCTTATCACAACTGGCCCGCTCCTTACCTGTTCGCCGTTGAACTCGTAGATGCCTTTGCGATCCTTTCCATACCTAACAAGCTTGAACAGACTGCCGTCGTACTTTCCCTTGAGAAGCGCCTTGTCCATTTCTATTCTGCTTTCCCCGTTAGTCTCGTGCTCTTCCTTTGCAATCATGTTGGAATGGAGCTCCCTGTACTCGTTAACGCTGAGTTCGCTGCCGCGCTTCAGCGAGCTTATGTCTACTAGCTTCTTCAATTCGTCACTTCCCGGCTCTAGCAGCATCTTGCCCATCATCACAGTTGTGCCAGAGCCGCTGCCGTAGGAGGGCATCACTACCCATTTCTTTTCTTTTGCGTAAATGAATAGCGACGCAAGAGCCACCCACATCGAATTGTTGTACGAATTTCCTACCTGAGAAGGCAAAATAAGCGAATAGTTAAGCCCGATCTTTTCCTTGAACGCCTCGAATTCCGGCAGCTTTTTGTCCCTGAGCATCTTGTGGAAGCTCCAGAGATCCTTTACCTGCTTGTTGTTAGCGAGCCATTCGGCTATGCCGCTTGTTGCGTTAGAATCTGCATAGTCAGAAACGGCTCTTGCCATCAGCGAGCGCGAGTTCTTCTCCCCATATAGAGGTTCATCAACCCCAAGCTTTTCCTTTAGCAGCGCTATCTTCCCCTGCCTCCTAAGCATGTGTGTGAACAGGAAAGGCGCCAGGTACACGGGCTCCTTGGCAAATGGCACGTGCCCAACTATGTAGTAGTCAGCAGGCATGCCAAATTTCTCTTCGTACTTCTCAACGGCGCTGCTTATGTTGAAGACGTAGTTTACCTCAGAACCTACTCCGCTCGGAACGTGCGGCGTGTGCTCATTTGACTTGTAGAAATCGTCAGAAGGCATGTTGTAGTGCACCTTCCTGTGGTCTATTTCCATTATCAGCGGCTTCCTTGTTATATAGAGCAGCGTTGATGCTGCGCCCTGCGTTATCTCTGCATTTTTGGCTTTCGAATCGTCGTAAAGAGCAATGTCCGAGCCTATTACGATTGCCCCCTTCATGCTATTATTCTCTATTGCATCGACAACAAGGCTGACTGTTTTTGCCTCGGCCGTGCATGCGAGCTTTGTCTCGAGTATGTCTGCATACGGTAGTTGAGAAAGCACGAACTTAAGAAAATTTCTTTTTTCACCAGTGCTGCTTTTCATCTCTTTGTAGAGCACCGGCTCCACGAGCTCAAGGACAAGCGCAGATCCCGCCTTGCTGCCCTCCCTGCTTGTTTCGGTGGCAAAGTATATGGCATCTATGCCATCCCTCTCCACAATCCTTCTCAGCTCCGGCGTGCTGTACGCGTTTTCTATGAATCTGTAAAGATTGTTTGCAGCCATTGTGACGAAATTGTCTGAGTAGCCTGGGAACCTAAATTGGTTAACCATAAGGCCTTCCCTCACTTTCGCTTCCTGGGTATTCATGTGCTCTGCTATTGTCTTTGCTGTGACTATGTAAGATGGCACCTCCACGCCAATGTAACTTATTCCGGCTTTTTGTCTTAAAACGTTCATGATTGTAGGTTGCAGATAAATGTTTAAAAATGTCTAACTGCAGTTCGTCAAAAATTGAAGTATTACATGCTCTGCATTGCCTCATCAGTGCGTGCGAAAAGAAACAGCGCCTCGAGATTTTCAGCTATCCCTTTGACATCATGTCTCGCAACGCCCTGAAATCTGCCTCCATATCTGCCTCGAGCTTTCTTATTCTTAGCACAGCCGCCGGGTGAAGCGTAGGCATGTATGTTACGCCGTCGACATTGAAGAACCTGCCGTGGTTGGATCTCACTTCGCCCAAGCCAAGCAGCACCTTGCTTGGCACGTTTCCTAGCAGCACCACGTATTTCGGCTTTACTATGTTCATCTGCCTTATAAGGAAAGGCTTGCACATCTCTATCTCTTCGTCAGTGGGAACCCTGTTTTCAGGCGGGAAAAACTGAACTACGCTCGTTATGTAGACGCTGCTTCTCTTCATCCTAATCCTGTTCAGCATGCTCTCAAGCAGCATGCCGCTCCTTCCGACGAAAGGCCTTAGCTGCGCATCCTCGCTGCGCCCTGGCGCCTGACCCACAAGCATGACCTTTGCATCGAGGGGACCTTCGCCAGGCACAAAGCGTTTACTGAGCATCCATTTTGCAGTCCTGCGCGGCAACTCCGAATATTCTCTGTTCAGCTCGTCCATCTTGCGGATTCTCTTGATATAATCGTTTGCATCGGTCAGCAATTTTTTAGTTCCTTTGTATTTGAGCTCCTTCATCGCCTCATCAAAATCGAGCCACTTGTAACCCTTGTGCTCGAATGATACCTTTACTTCCTTAGTGTTCGTTTCTGAGAGGAACACTGTAAGAGTTTTCATTATTTTTTCTTTTCCTTCGAAGAAGAAATACTTGGTCACCCTCCTGAAAAAGCGATCAGGCGTTATGTCTATACCAGACTCTTCCTTTGCCTCCCTTATCGCCGCCTGCAGTGCGTTCTCGCCCTTTTCTATGTGCCCTTTCGGGATATCCAATGTGCCGTCATCTTTAATAAGAAATAGGAAAAGCGTATTTTTTCCATCCTTTCTGAAAACAACTGAACCTGCAGAAAATTCAAATCTCATTTTAACACCAAAGCCCCCGTCAGCCGTCACTCTATGTGAGAGGCTATGCAGTATGCGCTCTCAATTTTCCCATAGACTGTCGCATTTCCTTTGTGAACAATGTTTGCCATGTCGCTGTAAAGCATATTGTAATTGCAGTGCATCACTGCAGGTGTAGCATTTGCCGGGAAGACCGCGTAGTCGTCTATCAGCGTAGTGCCGTTGTCAAGCTCGTAAGGCAAGAATGATTTTATCACCACGAATCCTGTGCTGTTTGATATAAGGTAGTATGCGTCAGACTTGTAACCGCTGCTGCTTATGAATGACCTTCTGCCAACTAAAATGCTCTGGCTCAGCAGCCCTTTTGTTATATTCTCGTTGGGTACCGTAATTAGTATTGCTATTGGCGCTTGTTTGCCGAAAGTTGAATTCTGAAGCTCTATTACAATGCTGGAGTTGCTTATGATTGGCAGCGCGAAAGCTTCAAAGCCTGTGGTATTGAACTGGCTTAAAACCTGCGATACAATCCTCTGGTTTGCAGAATTGAATTCCACGTACTTGCTCAACTGTACAGGAGATATGAACTTGGAAGTGCTGTAATTCAGCGTCAGGGCTAGGTAAACAAGAGAAAGCACTATTACAGCCGAAATGCCGATTGCAGCATATCTTTCACGGCGGACAATTCCTCTTGATATCTTAGGAAATTTAAGTTTGTACGCCCCTGCAGCTAATAGCATCACTATGATCACTGCGTAAAACAGCAGTATACCTGCAAACGAATGCACGTAAGACGCTGCGGCGCTGGCGCCCCCAGAAAGCCAAACGAAGCCTATTGATGCCATTCTCGCCACGTTAAGTGCAATGAGCAGCAGAAGGCCGCTTGCAAGCCAGTAAAACTTGTTTTTGATTGCGCCATCGTAGAAGTAAGCTATTGGCGCAAGAAGCATTACTATGCCAATCATTGCGCCGATTCCGGCACATGACTCCCCTATGCCTATGCTATAACCGTTGTCGGCAATTGTGATTGGGGGAATGTAGGACGCAGAAGAGCTGAACGCGTGTATTATGGTGTAAACCACGACGCTGTTCGCCGCGGCGAAAGCACTATTGAGGTTTATAATCGGCATGAGAACTGCAGGCGAAGCGAAGAGCATATAGACCGCCATGGCCCTGAAATGCCTTATGCTCTTGGATCCAAACAGCATAAGCGAAATAGCAATTATGGCAACCGGGAATAGCAGCAAATCTATCCTGAAGCTTAAGAACGCAAAAGTGAAAACCATCCTGAGATAAACGGAAGCCGCAAGAAAAGCCACGAAAAGCGCTGCTCCGGAGTAAAGCCCTTTCTTGTCTATGTGCGCGTCTATCCCAGATCTCATCTCAAAAACCACGAAGAGAGGCAGCATCAACAGGGGCACTATGACGTATGTAGAAGGGTCGGTGTCGAGTATTGAAAGAGGCGTTATAAAGAACGACGTGGATATCATTATCATTACTGCAAATAGCATCGCGGCGATTCCGATTCTCTTGTCGTACTTTATTCTAAACACCTTTGTCCTCAGTCGATATAGGCGTCATCATTTTTTCAGCAGTTACTCTTGTCTTCACAGGACAGATATATTTGCTTTAGTAGATTATAAAAAGTTATCAAAGCATGCGGCTTTGCCAGGTGCATAAATAAGCCAGGAGAGGGAATCGAACCCCCCTGTGCCGCTCTGCAGGCGGCCGCATAGCCAATCTGCCATCCTGGCTCGTTAAAGCCTGTTAAAATTTGTTATGCAATATATATAAATAAAATGCGTTGGCATTAATAACTATAAATTTATTCAGCATAAGGCTAGTGATTGCATGATGAAGCGAGCATTCGAAACTGTACCGGATTCTTTTGTGACAAAAGTCAAATTCTACGACTACAAGACCCCAGTTACCGAAGCAATAAGCAGCATAAACAGCGTTGGCGCCGCAATAGTGGTAAAAAACAAGAAGTATTTTGGGATAGTTGACGACAGGTCTATTTCAAGGATAAGCGCGCGCAGGCTTACCGACAAGTTCCAGATAGGTAAGTTCGCCAGGAAACTGCCTGCTGTGACTAACGACATGTCGATAGAAGAAAGCATAATGGCATTCTACAACACAGCCGCGAAGGCGCTTCCGTACACAGAGGGCAGCAGGATGCGTGGCATATTAAAAAGAGAGAAGATATTGAGCGCGATGCTCTCGCTGCACTTGCTTTCAGATTTCAAGGTTGAAGACGCCATGTCTTCCCCAGTGGTGGCAATAGATGCATCTGCAAACATAGCGCAGGCGCAGGCTGCGATGAGACAGGGAAGGATAAACAGGCTCGTTGTTATAAGCGGCGGCAGAGTTTTCGGCCTCCTGACTAACAAAAACCTCATGAGCATAATAGCAAATCCAGTGGAAAGAGCGCCTGAAATGAAAAGCAAGCTATATTCAATGAGCAACACGCCTGTCAGCAGCGTTTGCGAGAGGAACATATACACTGTAGAGTATGGCACGCCAATAGAAAACGCCATAAGGGAATTCCTGGAGCACAACATATCTTCGCTGCTTGTTGTAAGGCACGGCAAGCCTGTGGGAATACTTACAATCAGGGACGTTTTCGAGGCATTCGCCATAAATTCCACGCTACGCAAGAACAAGATAATAATCTCAGGGCTTGACGATTACACGAGCGAATACAAGGACGAAATAACAGATAAAATGGACGACCTGGCAAACGCGGTAGGAAGGTTTACCAAGGTAGGCGTCAGCTATGTATCGCTGCACGTAAAAAGGTCTAAAGCAAGGAACTACGAAATGCACGGCAGGATAGAGCTCGCGAAGAAGGGCAGCATCTCGGCGTCGGCTGCAGGCTACACTTTGAGCGAGGCTCTAGACGAGATATACGACAGGCTCTACAAGAGGGCAAAGGAGATGAAGGAAATAATAGTCTCGTACAAGAAGTCGGGTGGAGGGGAGTATGACTAAAGCCGGTTCTTTCAAGGCGCAATCCAGCTTCGAGCTACTCATAACACTGTCGCTAGGCCTTGCTATCCTGCTGCCTATAGTTGTACTTGCGTTTCTCCAGGTTGCTTCTGCAAGTTCATCAATGGCAGGCATAGAGTCCCAGCAGGCAGCATCGAAACTTGCTAGCATAGCCACGCTTGTAGGAAGCGAAGGGCCTCCTGCAAAGCAGCTAGTGCAGATACAAATGCCGCCTGGAGTGCAGTTCATATACGTGGGTACGCAGCAGGGCAACATCGGCCACGAAATAATATTTGTAATAAGATCTCCTTCAGGTTACGACTACGTCACGTCTTACACTCCTGTGAACGTTAGCGGCAACCTTGGAGGCATAACTTCTACTGGCACATACCTGATAAACGTCACTGCCACATCATCATGCCCTGACCAGCAGCCTTTGCCTTGCGTGTACATATCCCCGATATGATATCATGAAGCTGACCACGCCAAGAGCGCAGATTGCACTCGAGTTCCTGCTAGTGTTCTCGTTCGTGCTTCTTGTATTTATCTTTATCTTCGCCCTTATAACCAGCCAGAGATCGTTGGGCATGAGCTACCAGTCATTTTCGCAGTTGCAGCTTGTCGCTCAAAGCGTGGCGATGGCAATGAGCAATGCCGCCACTGCTGGCAACGGCTATACAGTGCAGCTCCCGATATCCAGCACAATAGGCATGCTACCTTATAATTTAACCGTCACTAAGAGCGGAATTGTTGTGGCGAGCATGCGCGTGGGAGAGCAGCTTGTCCAGGCGAGGGCATACTCTGCAGCAAAGTCTGTGGTCTCGTCTCAGAGTTTTGCAAAATCCGCTACTTCCTACCAGCTGCCTCTGCAGAACGGCACAATAAGCATACAGAGCTACTATGGCGAGGTGTGCGTTGATTACAACTGCCAAAGGAGCTATATCAATACTGCAAGCAGCATAAATCTGAGCTCTGAGAACGTCTATGCAGCAAGCTTTTCCCAGAGCCCTGCAGGGTATATAAGAGCGCCTGCAACTGCTCAATCTACCAATGCGATAACAGTAGGCTTCTGGTTATTTCCTGTTAACAACGGCTACTGGGGCAATCCTGGCAACTACTGGGAAAATGCGGTGAGCGGAAGTGCGGGATGCTGGAATAACTACTACTTTTTCATAGAGGCAGGTGCGAACCCTCCAACAGAATCGTGGAGTGTTACTACTACTGGAGGTACGCAATACAGGGATTTTCCAGGTGTGCATTTGCGCCCTAATACCTGGCAATACTTGGTTGGAAGGTATAATGGCACATACCTTTCAGTATGGCTCAACGGCCAGCAGATCGGCGCGCCTGTGAGTGCAAATGTGCCTATATCTTACGACGGAGTAGCGGTAAGTGGTGCAACTCCTGTCACTTCTGGGGGCGGATGCAATCCGATATCAGGAGAAATCGCCAACGTGCAAGTTTACAACTCTTCGCTTTCAGCAGGGGAAATAGAAAAGCTGTACAGCGAAGGCATAGGGGCGCCTCCTCTTTCAAATGCGAGCCTGCTCGATTGGCTCCCACTTGACGGCAACGCCAAAGACTACGGTGGCGTTGTAAGCGGAAGTACTGTCTATGGCTCTATCATATTTACTTCAGTGGCAGAGCTGATGGCTAAAGTTACAAATGCCTTTGGTGCGTATGTTTCTAATGCACTGGTAGGATTTGCTACTACTTTTGGAACGCTTACGAGCGCAAGCGGATTTGGCAATGCAGTTGTAAACTACACTAATTCAAACGGAGTTGCCGTTGCCTTTCTGAATTACAATTCAAGTGGCACAGCAACCGTAAAAGCAACAGCATTTTCTGGTAATATTTCTTCAGAGCAGAATCTTGTTGCATGGTGGCCTCTTAACCTTGGAAGCGGAAATATTGCATACGATCTCAGTGGCAGAGGCAACAATGGAAACATGGTGCAGACTGCGTGGTCAATGCCAAACTACGTCGCAAGCATGAGCGGAGGCTACATTTACGCAGCAAGCTCGCCTTCGCTGTCTCCAAGCAGCACAATGAGCGCGTTTGCATGGGTAAAACCCTCATCCCAGGCGACTGCCGTATTGCAGAAGCAAGGATCGTACGGCATGAAAATCGGCGTCAATGGCGCAGCGCAAGGGCAGTTCGCAGGATACGTTTGGGGGACAAGCGGAGTGTGCAGCAGCTATCCTTTTGCGCTAAACCCTAACAGCTGGTACCTTGTCGGTTTTACTTTCAACGGAGTGATGCTCAATGAGTATGTCAACGGCAACCTGTATTGCAACATTTCTTACAGCGGAAGCATACCTAAATCAGCGTTGCCAGTGGCATTTGGCGGGCCGGAAGACAACGACGGCAATGTTAATGGTGATCTGGCAAACGTCCAGATATACAACACTGTGCTTACTCCTCCCCAAGTCGCGCAACTCTACCAGGAAGGATTGTCCGCTCCACCGTTTTCAAGCGGCCTTGTCGCGTGGTGGCCTCTGGACGGCAACTCTAATGACTACAGCGGCAACGGCAACAACGGCACTCTCTATGGTAGCGCTTCTTTTGTGGCGCCAGGCGTCGGCAACTACGATGGCTATCAAAGTAGCATTCTAGCTGCAGAATTCAATGGCGCAAACAGCATGATAATTACTCCAATAAGTTTCAACACTCCTTCTTTTGCGGCTGTACTGTGGGTCAACGGCGCCAGCACTTCAAAGATGACAAGCGTAAACGGTTATACAATATTCAACTCAATCGGAGCAAACAATTTCCAGATGTGGCTCAACAATGGAGGCAGCCTCGGTGCGCCAGTGGGAAGCGGTGATGAGGAGATAGGCTTTGGGACAAACTTATATCACGGTTACGGGATAAACGGCAGCTCATGGAACATGCTTGCAGTTTCTGTGTCAAATGGGAAGGCTAGCCTTTACGCCAACGGCGCAGGACCATACAATTTAACAATACCAACTGGTCCGTATTCGCTGAATGCGCTTGCTATAGGCCAGTCAGCGGCAGGAATTTCTCCGTTTGCAGGAGGCATTGCGAATATACAGCTCTACAACCAGACACTTACCCCTTCCCAAGTTTCGCAGCTCTACGGAGAGGGAATATCCGGAATACCAATTTCAGGCCAGAAAATGATTGCGTGGTGGCCTCTAGAAGGCAACTCTAATGACTACAGCGGCAATGGCAACAACGGTGCGCCGTCAAACATAATTTATAACGCGCAGCAGCCAAATAGATTTGCGCTTGTAAGCTCCATTGAAGGCTATGGAGTGACATTTAATGGGCACGGCGGAAGCATTCAACTGCCTCCATTGCAGGCGCTCAACGGGCATAGTTCTTTCACAGTAAATACGTGGCTCAACTGGCACGGTGGCTCGCAGTATTTCGGCCAAAATCCGTTTCCTGTAGGCTGGCCAGGATGTCATACAGGCTTCATGCTAAGCTCTCCCAATCTAATAACCTTTTTTGAATGGTACACGTCAAATCCGAGCAATCCTCCCGGATGCCCTACAACCGGAGGCGGCATTGCACCTGGTTCGGCACATCTTCAGCCCAACACGTGGTACATGCTCACCGGAGACTACAACAACGCTACCAAAGTGCTTTCGCTTTACGTCGACGGCCAGTATTATTCATCGGCAATTGTGCCTGCCGGAAACTACCTTAGCAACTACGACGAGGTTGGCTACATAGGTGATGCTCTCGATGGCAATACTGGTACTTATTTCTTCAATGGCTCTATTGCAAATGTGCAAATATTCAACACGTCACTTTCAGCACAGCAGATATTGCAGCTCTACCAGAGCGGCATGCCCGCATATGCGCCGCGTGCAATTCCAATGAGTTGGTCGCCATGAAGTTGCAGTTCTGGTCTTTTGACGTGATATTCGCTATGGTAATATTTTCTTTTGCAATACTCATAATAGGCTATGTGTGGTTCAACATAAACAACCAGTTCTCGCTTGCATACGGCTACGGCATGGAGAGCATGCAGGCTGAACTGTCAAGTCTACAAAACAATCTGCTTTCGACTGGAAATCCCTCGGATTGGAACGATATTATAGCGGCAAACAACACCGCGACATGGCAGAACATAAGCGTTGGCATAGGCGCAGGAACAGGCAGCATTCTCTCGCCGCAGAAGATAGCTGCGCTTGTCTCAATTTCAAACTACAACTACCAGGCGACTAAATCCTTGCTTGGCATAAGCTATGACTACTATCTGGTTATCTCTGGCAGCGGCATATACATACCGATAGGATTGAATCCTGCTCCAATGGGTGCGACTTCCGTGCAGGTTGCTACAAAGGGCGCAATCCTCAATGGCATGCCGGTCCAGGTCAAGATATACGTATGGACTAATACGAGCTTCGGTGTGGGATGATGAAGGGCATAGTATTCACAGTGGACGCTGTCTTCGCATTGATAATAGCGACAGCAAGCCTTTCCATACTGCTATACTTCTACTATTTGCCCTCGACGCCTTATGTCATAAGATACTCAGAAGCCTCTTCGATAATGAATGAGTTGGACTCTTCAAGTGTATGGAGCATAGCCGGCAATAGCCAGGTGGCATATGCGGCTGCATACCAGTCATCTGCTTCAAACGAAACGTGGCCTCAGTTCATGAACAACGCCATGAACAACGCTGGCAATCCACACGGCCCGCTCCTGCCGTACATATCTTTCGTATTCAAGTCGGCATCGCCGCCCACTACGGGAATTGTGGCAGACTACGGTAACATATATTTTGCAGCCGGCAATGTAATATATGCCATAAACGCGAGCACCGGAGCTCTAAGATGGAGCAAGAACGTACAGACCGCAGTTTCTAAGACCCCCGCGCTCTACAACAACATGCTCATATTTGCAAACTCCTCAAACATGACTGCACTAAACGCAAACAATGGCATGCTGGTATGGAGCACAAACGCCATCACTTCGATAGGCTATCTCACATCACCAATAAAGGTTTACAACAACAAGGTGCTTTTCGGCGCCGCGAACAATTATATTTACGCCTTTTTCGCTAACAACGGCACCGTAGCATGGTACAACAACACAGGCTATAGCCCAACTTCAATATCCGCAGTTTCAGGCTCGATAGCCACAAGATCCTCTTCCAACGTCAAGATGCTCATAGTGAACGAGGGAGGCTCTGCAAAGCAGATGTGGTACTATTCTTATCCTGTCTCTACAAGCAACCTGACGACATACAACAACATGATAATCATGGGTGCAGGCTCAAGCGTTAACGCCACAAATGTTGGCGATTCTTCTGTATTCTCCTATCCTGCCGGATCACAGGTTTATGGCGCGAGCGCTTACGACGGCTATATTGCCTTCCAGGGTGCTACTACAGACGGGCTGCTTTCACCTTCTGGATCAACGCTTTGGCCATCCGGAGCCGGTCCAATGCCGCAATATGTTGGCAGCGCAGTTCCAGGATCATATCCTGTAATATCTAACAAACTAATGTATACACTGTGGTCAAACGGCTATCTTGTGGCACAAAACATGACCAATGGCAACATCGCGTGGGCGGAGCAGCTTCCTTTGCAACTTTACGGCAGCCAGATTCTTCCGTATATGACGCTTGCTTACGGGAGGCTCTATGTCGGAATAGGCGACTATGTCATTGCATTCGGCGCCTGCAATGCGGCTAACGGCACTATGCTAGGTGCAGTGGCATCAATGTACCTCAATGGTGAAGGCAGCTGCGCAACCGCGCTTGCTAACAGACTTTACCCAATGTCTAACTACAGCATATTCTTGAACAACAACTATGCGCCAGGCATGCGCATAGCAGCTTTCAATGGCGCTAGCAGCAAAGTGCTGCTCGGAAGCTATCAAAACCTGATGAGTTACTACTACACCTGGTCTCTTTGGATTAACGCTAGCTCGTGGTCAGCAAACACGGTGATAATGGGCGAGAACACGACGAATGCAGGAAGCCCGATAATGATGGAAACTTCAAATGCTTCCGCACCATACAGGATAGAATTTACAATAAACAACGGTGCTGCAGGCTATACCGTCTATGCGCCAGTGTCATTGGACAATTGGACCAATATTATTGTAACCTATGCCTCTATTGTGCACGGTCAATCCCAGCTTTCGATTTATGTCAACGGCAACCTAGTGTCGTTTGCAAAGAGCACTTCAATTGCGCACTACCCTGGTGCAATCAGCCTTGGCAATTCTCCAGCATATCCTTCTGGGTACTTCAAAGGCATGATAGCCGGCGTGCAGATATACAACAAATCCCTTTCGGCTTCGCAGGCTGCGGGAGTATACCTTAGCGGTATGGCAGCGCAGCCGATCGTATACGGCGCTACGGCATGGTGGCCCCTAGAAGGCGACACTAACGACTATAATCAATACGGCGTTATCCCTGACACCGGCTATTCTCTTAACATAAACTACCAGGGCGCTGGATACATCCCAAGCGGCATGGCAAACGCTTTCGAAGTTGCAAAAGCATCAATGCCAATTGGGCTTACCAACAGTACCAGCGGAATTTCAAATCTTTACAATGTGGGTGTATATGCATGGCGCTAAATAGCAGCAGGAAAGGATTGGTAATGACAATACTGATGCTAGTGCTATTCATGCTAATGCTTGCCGAGCTCATGACATTTGTGATATTGAACATAGGCTATAACAACATAGAGCAGCAGGTATCGATGTCTGCAAGCTCGAGCAACTACGGCAACCTTCTCAGACTTGGCGCTGACAGCTTCGCTCAGTCAAGCCTGAGCGCTGCACTGCGAACACTGACAGCATATGAATACAATGCGTCTCTGAGGAAGGACAACTTTATAACTAATCTTGACTTGTACGCAGGCCAGCTGATTAAGAACGGAACACTGCCATACACGCAAATAGGCTCTCCAGCCGCAAATGCAATCGCTAATTACATGGGCAATTTGACTCTGGCAAAATACAACAAATCTCTAAACAGTTTTGTAGGAGGAGCGAAAATCATAGGCATAAACGAGACGCAACCGGTAATTATGCAGTATAGCCCATATACTATTTCGGTTGAATACACGGAAAACATAGCGATAAATTCCTCTGGCAGTATATACCGCTACAGCATACCTGTAAATGCTACATTGCCCCTTAACGGTACTTACGATCTTATGTATGCGCAGGAAGGCATACTTCGCGAGATAAGGTTTGGCGCAATTCAGAACCTTACTGGAATCATTGGCAATGTGTATGCAACTGCTGGCAACGGATTTATATACGGAACTGTAATCAACGTGCCATCTGGCGTCACATGCACCGGCCTTACGAGCAACGTGCCGGTACGCTTCCAGAATCCTCCTTTCAATTCTTTGATGATACTGGTAACGCCAAACGCGGAGTACATTACAAACGGAACGTGCAAGGCTGCAAACAATTACGGTGGGCTCATAACCTACCAGATAAACAACACAAATGCGCCCCCTTCGGTGCCCTATCTTTTATACTCAAGCAGCTCTGGAGTTCTCAGCTACCTGTACAACGGAAGCAAGGTGCTACTTTATGGCCCCGGCATGGATACTCTAAGCATAGAGAATTTGAGGAATGCAATAGCAAACGGGTATTACTTCGCATCGCCTTTCGCGCCCTCTTATTTAGACAGGGCAAGCGCCAGCCTCCTGAAGCAATCGCAGAACGGCATATTTACTTTTTCTAACTACAACAGGCAAGCGGCGAGCTTCAGCGGATATCCTAGCCCTGGAATAAACAAGATATCAGATTCGAACTTCCCAAGCGGTAATCATCCAGTAAGCATTTTCGCTTGGGTAAAAACCACTGAAAACGCAAATTACCCATTCGTGTTTAATTATGGTCTGTATGGAACAAACGAAGAAAACTGGGTTCTTGGAATTTACAGCGGGCAAACCTGCTCTGACAGCTGGGCTGACCACCGTTGCGCCGGTCCTCTTGTGGACAATGGGCAGTGGAACTTTATAGGTTTCACGTATGCCAGCGGAACTAACACCATAGTGTATGTAAACGGAATTCCGTATGTGGGCTCTGGAACAGGCACTCCGAACGTTCAGACAGGCGTCGGTACAATAGCAAACATTGGAGGAGGCAATAGCGGCGCCAATTTCACTGGCAGCATAGCGAACGTGCAGATATACAACACCACGCTTACTCCTCAAGAGGTATCCCAGCTTTACTACGAAGGAATATCTGCTCCTCCGATAAGCAATTCCGGCCTTGTAGGCTGGTGGCCACTCAATGGCAACGCAAACGACTACAGCGGATTCAACAACAACGGTGCCTTGAACAGCGTTCAATTCTTGGCGCTGCAAAACTACAGCAGGGACAGCATCTTCTATGCACCCCTCCCGACAAAAGTCTCGCCTATACCAGGAGTACTCGCGTGCGATACGCCTTCGCAGTGCAGCAGCTCTTCTCCAAAGCTCTACCTAGGCAGGATGCCTCTTGAGCTTACCAATGCTTTATTCCAGACTGCAAATTTCAATGGCAACCAGAACAGCTATGTAAATGTTGGAAATTCCCAGCTGCTAAACATATTCAAGTCCTTGACTGTGACGGCATGGGTCAATGCCCATTCTAATTCGACCGCAGCCATATACGAGCAAGACGGTTGCAACGCTCAATACGAGCTGTTCATAGAGGGCGGCTATGTAAAGATGAGAGTCACTACAAGCACCGGCTTTGTAGACACTGGAGGCGATGCGCCTCTACCAACAAACCAGTGGGTTTTCGTTGCTGGAACATTCAATATCACCAATGCAGGCATATATACAGACGGCGATTTCAAGGGCAGCGTCCCGGTAGGCAACACCCTGACTGCGCATTCTGGCGGCTATGGTTACATAGGAGAACTAGTAGGCGGGTGCACAAACTATGACCTGAATGGCAATCTTTCCAATGTGCAAATCTATAACACATCCCTATCTGGCAGTCAAATAAGACAACTTTACAAAGAGGGCATAAATGGCGTCCCGCTTCCTAATGCAGATCTGGTAGCATGGTGGCCATTGGACGGCAACTCTAATGACTACAGCGGCAACGGCAACAACGGGACTGCATACAGCATGACATACCCTTACTTTTCAGGAGCATACCCATCTGTAGGCCTTTCTGCGATTACGGGCACGGCAAACGAATGGCAGGCTCTTGGTCTTGCTAACACGCAATAGCGCATGATGGCGCAGCACCAAATCCAATGGTAAAAGTCATTGCAAGTCATGCGCAGTAGCGCATCCGCCAAAATACTAACTTATTTAAAGTTTAAGTATGAGAATAATATGGTGAATGCATGGCTAATAATGCCAAGACCACAGGAGGAGATGGGGAAGGGATCTACATAATAACATATTTCTTCGCATGGCTTTCCGGTCTTATAGTGTTTTTTACCGCCGGGCAGAATAAAAGGCTCAAAATGCATGGAGCCCAAGCAATAATACTAGGAGGAGTAATAGGAGTAATTTTAGTAATGGCTTTCATTCCATTTATAGGAATACTCATAGCATTCCTTATTTGGATATATGGAATGTACATAGGATACATGGCATACAAGGGAACAGATGTAATGGTGCCTGAAATAGGCGACTATGCAAAGAAATTAGCTGGTTAGAGGCATTTTGCCTCTCTTTTTTTATTTTGCCAACAAGGCACGTGCTATTTTTAGATTTTTCAGTTGCATTAGAATTCGGATGCGTACATGGTGGAATACGGCCTTGAAAACGTGCCAATAGAAAATTCAGCACTTTTGCTGTGGGTTAGAGAGGTAGCGAAAATTGCAAATCCTGAAATGATAGTGTGGTGCAACGGCTCAAAAGAGGAATACGACGCCCTTATCAAGAAGATGCTTTCTGACGGCACAATGATAGCCCTTAATCAGAAGGAATACCCAAATTGCTATTTGAACAGAAGCGACAAAAACGACGTTGCAAGAACTGAAGCAAGAACCTTTATCGCATGCAAGGAGCAGTCAAATGCCGGGCCGCTGAACAACTGGCTCCCCCCTGAGGATGCAGTGGCGATATACAATAAGCTGCTTCCGCGTTGCATGAAAGGAAGGACAATGTACGTGGTACCATATGTGATGGGACCAATAGATTCTCCTTATTCCGAGATCGGCGTTGAGCTTACGGACAGCGCATATGTAGTAGCCAACATGAAAATAATGACGCACATGGGCAGTGCGGCGCTTGCCAAGCTCGGTGGTTCTTCAAACTTTGTCAGAGGTATTCATGCAACAATGGACATGAATCCTGATGAAAAATACATAATTCATTTCACCGATAGCGAAAAGCCTTCAGGGATGCCAGACATATTGAGCGTAAATACCAACTACGGAGGCAATGCGCTTCTCGGCAAGAAATGTCACGCGCTTAGGATAGCGAGTGTCCATGCAAAATCGGAAGGATGGCTTGCAGAGCACATGCTAATTTTGGAGCTTGAAAATCCAGATAGAAAGCTTTTCTACATTGCAGCCGCATTTCCAAGTTCCAGCGGCAAGACTAATCTTGCGAACATATTGCCGCCTGAGCAATATGAAAAGATGGGCTGGAAATCCAGGGTCGTGGGGGACGATATAGCGTGGCTGCATGTAAAGAATGGCGTACTCAACGCAATAAATCCTGAGACTGGTTTCTTCGGAGTAGCGCCAGGGACATCAATGAAAACAAATCCAAATGTTATGAAAGCCATAAGGCGCAACACCATATTCACCAACGTCGGCTTGACAGAGGACGGTATGCCTTACTGGGAGGGCATGGGCCCAAAGCCTTCGGTCGTGTATGACTGGCAGGGCAATATCTGCTCTGAAGGCATGCAGTGCGCCCATCCAAATTCAAGATATACAACTCCAATAGTACAAGCGGAAAACCTATCGCTGCACTGGCAGGACAAGTACGGAGTCAACGTGTCTGCGATAGTGTTCGGAGGAAGGCGGAGCGACACAATACCTCTTGTATATCAGACTTTCAGCTGGAGCCACGGGGTTTTCGCAGGAGCGACGATGGGCGTAGAGCAGACCGCCGCGGCAGAAGGAAGCATAGGCGCGGTCAGGCGCGACCCAATGGCAATGAGGCCTTTCTGCGGTTACAACATCGCGGACTATTTCTCGCACTGGCTTGAGATTGGGAAATCAATTGCGTCTCCGCCTCCAATATTCTATGTGAACTGGTTTATGAAAGGCAGCGACGGAAGGTTTCTTTTCCCTGGTTTCGGGGAAAACATGAGGGTGCTTGAATGGATTGTAAAGCGGATCGACGGAACAGCAAATGCCAGGATAACCCCTATAGGCTACATGCCAGGGGTCGAAGATATAAATTGGGATGGCATTGAGATCCCAGAAAGTGCAAAAGAGAAGCTTCTCGGCGTGGACAAAACTCTTTGGCTCAAGGAAATAGCGTCGATGGAAAGCTTCTTCGATGGAATAGGAAATATTCCGGCAGAACTAAGAAAAGAGCTTGAGGAAGAGAAGAAGCGGCTAGAAGCATTATAAGCTCTTCTCCACTATTTTTCTTATCTCTTCCCTGTCGCGCGGGTCGCACGCGACTATGAGCATTTTTTTGTTCCTGAGTATAGCGCTAAGCGTGCTTACAAGCGGCGAAAGCTCCTTTAGCGTACCTAAATAGCTTCCGTCCTTGCTTATTACTGCAAGGTCGTCTCCTTCTCCCTTGAATCCGTAAACGCTTATCACATAGCTTTCAGAGTCGAAGCCGTTCCTGTCAAGTGCCTTAGCTATCTCATCAACATTGGCGTTCCCGTTCTTTAATTCCTTGTAGTAGGCTCTCTTGTAAAGCTGCCTTCTTGAAATCCTTCCAATGAGATTCCTCGATACGTCGATACTGGCCAGCTTGAAAGTAAGCGTCTCATCGTTCAGCTCAGTAAGCTCCCCTGGGAATATGCGCCCTGCGTCAAGTGCCGCTTCAAGCGCCCGTTCGAACATGAGCGAAGCGATTATTGCTGTGTGATGCAAGTAAACCGAAGAAAACATGAAATACCTTGCAATCAGAAGAGACTCTGCGCCCTGTATTCCTTCCTCGAAAACGGCCGGGCTGCCTTTGTAAGAAGTAATCTTTCCCTTTATCCTGTTGAAATCTATTATGCCGTAAGCCACGCCTGTATGGTAAGAATCTCTCATCAAGTAGTCTATCCTATCAGAGCCTATTGCTCCAGTGACAAAAGACCCTTTAGATTCGCCGTTGAAATAGCTCAAAATCTTTTTAAGTGAAAGAGTGGACGAATTTATGGCGTCTCTTATCGAGCTTTCCTTTATTATCTCCGCGCCTATCTGTTCGTGCGTTTTTCTAAGGTACTTGAGCAATATGTGGTCGGAAGAATGAGAATACGGCGCGACTCCTATGTCGTGCATCAATCCCACAACTTTTAGCTCTTCCTCAGTATCTTTGCCGAAAATCTTGTCTACTATCTCGCCAGTGACATGCATTGCGCCTATTGAATGCTCGAACCGCGTATGCTCGGCGCCAGGATAAACAAGATAGGCAAAGCTCAGCTGCTTTATGTATCTGAGCCTTTGCATGTGAGAATCTTCTATGAGCTTAAGCTCTGCTTCGCTTATGTCCACATTGCCGAAAACCGCGTCTCTTATGTACATGCAGTCTGTTAATACTGTTCCAGTTAAACATATATATTTTGCCGGGCAAGCAAATCTCAATGATATGGCAACGTGCTGCGTGCATTTTGCCTATTGCCAAAACAATGAAAGCGCAAAATAATTAATTGTTTCATGAGAAAGAGATGTTGATTCTTATCGGTGATCTATTGGGCGACAGCGCTACAATAATAATGAAGCCTTACAAAATAACAGAAATAATACACGCTACGCCAGACGTTGACATATTCAAGATGTCAGCGCAGGATGGCACAAGGCTGAATTTCGAGCCAGGCATGTTCGTCATGCTGAATTACGTAAACAGCGAAACCGGCGAAAAGATAGCAAGGGCATTTTCAATAGCCTCCGCTCCAAATTCAGAAAGCCTGGATTTTTTCGTCCACATGGTCCATGGGCGCTTTACATCAAAGCTCGACAATGCGAAAGTTGGCGACGTATATTACGTGAGCGGTCCATACGGGCAGTTCAAGTTCAATCCAAATTCCGACAGCAAAGTACTTTTCATAGCTGGCGGCACCGGAATCGCGCCATTCATGTCGATGCTGAGGCATATAAAGAACATCTCCTCTGGGAACGACGTTATTCTGATTTATAGCGTGAGGTACCCTAACGAAATTATAGAAAAGGAAGAACTCGAAAGCCTTGCAAAAGAGATAAAACTTAAAACAGTCGTAACCGTGTCAAGGCCGCAGCCTGGAGATGGCTGGACAGGCGAAACAGGACATATAGACGCAAAAATGATAAGCAAATACGCTAGCGACATTAAAGAAAGGGGCGTGTATATATGCGGGCCGCTGGCATTTACAAAAGCAATGAAGGAAGTAGTGGCTTCTCTTGGCATCCCGCCGGAAAAGGTAAGGGCTGATGTTTGGGGCTAGCCGGATTCGATTTTTTCATTTTTCATGTCAGACATAAGAACTAGATGTTCTTGTTAGTTGCCTGCATAAAGCAATATGTTGAAAGTTACTTCAGCCAAACGGCGCCTATGCAAACAGCAATGATTATTTATGCGCGTTGCCTTTTTCTGCCTGTTAAAATTGCTAATAGAAGCGCGTAGCTTCATCTTCCTTTCCGTTGTTGGAATACTTCCTTATTTCATCCTTAATGACTCTGATATCAATATCGCAGTTCATGTCCCTCAACTCCTTTTTTACTACTGCGGCAAGCCCTTCATTGTCCACATAAGGAAATTGCACGTCTATGAAGAAGGTCATGCTCTCTTGGCATTTAGAGTCAATTTCTCTTTTCATGGAATCAAAGGAATTTCTAAGTTAATCTTTTAAATTGTCTATATGTCATTAGACAAAAAGCGATATGGTTTGCCAGCATAGGTTTGCTTGCAATCGCCAAAATATAAAAATAGGAACGCAGCATTATATAGTGGCAGCCCCATCGTCTAGCGGCCAAGGACGCAGGGCTTTGGACCCTGCTACGTCGGTTCGAATCCGGCTGGGGCTACTAATATTGTATTTGTCTCTCAAAAGGCAGTGCGATCTACTGTGATGGCTGGTTTTGCGTAGCTCCGGTGCCATATTTTTTCTTGAGCTTTTCTGGGTTTGTCATGTTAAAATAAGCGTCAAAAATGAAATCGTATGTGCCTTTCAGGCTGCCCCAGTATATCCTTGCCATCATGTGCTTCATGAAAAGGTTCATTCGCGTTGCCGGATACTTTACTACCGGTTCGTCATAACTGCCAATCACGAAGGTTCCCTTTCCATATCCTGTGTCAAAGGGGCAATTAGTCCTTCCGTTGAACTTTGCGTCTTCCCCACTGATTATCTTTGCTACAACTTTTGCTTCTAGATGGGCGCCAACACCTGCCTTTGAAGTGGGCAGCGCCGCAGCATCGCCTATGGCGAACGCATCGTCGAATCCCTTTATTTTGGAGGTGTATTTGTCTACCTGAATGAGCCTGTCTCTGTCCAATATTGAATCCGGAGTATACTTTATCTCAGGCACTCCAGCACACGGTGGAATTATTACTGGCAAATCGTACTTTATAGAGTCCCCTTCTATCGAGTATATCACTTTTGCAATGGGATCTATGTGGTCGACATCGAAAAAAGTCATGACCTCTATACCACGCTCCTTCATCATTGGAGCGACAACTTCGTTTATGCCTTCCGCTGGGTATGCCCTTGGATAAGGAGTGAAGAAGACTATTCGCGTTTTCCCTCTTATCCCCTTCTTTCTTATGAACTCTTCCGCCAGAAATGCACCTTCAAGAGGCGATGGCGGGCATTTGCACACAGGATACGACTGGCCTACTGCAATTGTGCCTCCTGAAAATTTGCTCAGGCTGCTCCAGAGTTTCTGCGCTTGACCATAATTTGTGTGATAGTCGCCAAAGGCACTGTTGACTTCCGCAAGTCCACTTATCATATTAGGGTTTGTGATTATGCCTGTCGCTATTACGATGAAATCATAGCTGTAAGTTCCGCTGGAGGTGCTGACGCTTCTCTCATTTAGATTTATTTCAGTGACTTGGGAATTTACAAATTTCACATGCTTTTTAAGCAGCGTCCTTTCATCCTTCATATTCGGCTTTGATTCGCCCTTGAAGGCTATGTAAAGCAGCTGCGGCTGGAAAAAATGTTTTGTAGATTTGTCAATAACGGTAATGTCAAAATTTGCCTTGTCAAGGCTATTTGCAAGTATTGTACCTCCGGCCCCTCCGCCAACTATAAGCACGCGCTTCTTTTCCACATAACTACCTTTTTACTATCTTTATGAGAACCACTATCTTGTCACCTTGGTCCGTTATCGATTCGATTATGTTTCCGGTCTTAGCAGCCCATGCCTGTACATCAGCTTTTACCCCAGGGTCGGTGGCCCAAAGTTCTATTTCGTCCCCTACAGAAGAATTCCTGTAAGCTATAGCAAGGTCTGTTATTGGTCCGGGGCACGTGGAACCGCGCGAATCCACAACTTTTTTGTTTCCGTCGGTCATCCTATCACATCTTATATAAATAGGGTTTGCCCTCCCTCAGAATTTTGCAGGAAGGTCGCCGCGCCTACTATATCGTCAACAATAGGGTCGAAATCTTCCTTTTTCAAGTTCATGACCCCGCACATCAGCGAGCACGCATATACGTGAGCCCCAAGATCTTTAGCCTGCTTTAACATTTCTTGCCAAGGTGCCACGTTGTTTTTTGCCATGCCTTCCATTAGCATCGGCGCCATGGATTCAAATTCTTTTGGAAATGGCGCCTCTTTCTTGCTTTTTAGAAATTCTAGCAGTGCAAATCCAGTAACGAATACATTCACTTCCATGCCCATCGCGCAGCCGGCTTGCGCAAGCACTCCAAGGGGTATAAACTTGTCTGCAGTCCCGCTGTACATTATAATTGAGAGTTTTCCTGCCATTTTACCACCTACTAACAATACCTGACAAGTAATATAAAGTTTTGCAGCAATTAATTTGCTACGGTGTGCAGGATGGTAGAAAGGCTATATTTGAACGATTCTTACCTAAAGGAGTTTGATGCAATCGTAACTGGGATAACAGGAAACGAGGTTGAATTAGACAAAACGGCAATGTACCCTACTGGTGGCGGTCAGCCATGCGATACCGGTACTCTCAGTGCAAACGACATATCATATGAGGTAATTGAAGTTAAAAACAATGGCGACAGCGTGGTGCACGTGCTTAGCGAGGAACCGAATTTCAAGATAGGGGATATTGTTCATGGTAAAATAAATTGGCAGAGGCGATACGCGCACATGCGCTATCATACGGCAGTTCACATAATAGGTGGTGTCATAACTAAAAAATATGGAGGAATGTACACCGGAGGGCAAATATACGAGGACAGGGCGCGGGACGATTATGACATGCCTTCGCTTAACAGGGAAACAGCAGCAAAGATAATAGAGGAAGCGCAGGCGATAGCAGATGAAGGGCACAGGGTTCTTGTGAAAATGCTGAGCAAGGAGGAAGCATTGCGCATAGAGTCGATAGCAAGAACCGCGCCAGGCGAAGAGCTTCTTAAGACCCTGTCAAGTGTGAGAGTAATAGAAATAGAAGGCTTTGACGCCCAAATGGACGGCGGCACTCATGTTGCCAACACGAAGGAAGTTGGCAAAATGATACTTACCGGATTCGAAAACAAAGGCTCGCACAGAAAGAGGATAGAAATCAGGCTTGAACCAAAATAAATTTTTTTCGGAAATTGCTTTTTATATGTTTTCATGCAAAAATAGTCTAATTCTAGAATAGTTTAATTTTAAACCATAGTTGGTAAGATGATTGAAGGGCATATTAAAAAATTCGTGAGCAACGAAATGATAAAGTTTATAGTGTTGCATCATTTCAAGAGCGGGAAAAAGTACCCTTATGAACTCTACGCGCACTTCAGCAGCGCAAGCCATCCGCACATGCTGGAGCTTACAAAATCGGACTTTTATAACATAATAAGTTCCCTTGAAAAGCAGGGTTTTATAAAGGCTAACTCCACCATAGTGCACAGCGACGGCAGGGCAAGGAAATATTATGTCATAACCCAGAGAGGTAGAGAGACCCTAAAATCATCAAGCAGAATGCTTCAAAAGGCAACAAAGGAATTTCTTGCATTTCTGAGGTCAGAGTTCAATGACTGAATACGCTATAGAAATAAAAAATCTTGTCAAAAGGTTTGGCAGCTTCACTGCTGTTGACAACATAAGCCTTTCGATAAGGCGCGGCGAAATATTTGGCATTCTTGGGCCAAACGGCGCAGGCAAGACTACAACTATAAATCTTATTCTGGGTCTGTTGAGCATTACTTCAGGAAGGATACTTATAAACGGAATGGATATCAACACGCACAAAAACGAGATAAAAAGCGAGATAGGGCATATGATGCAAGAGACAGTAGTCGAACCTGACCTTACCGCAAGGCAGAATCTGACGCTTTTTGCAGAGCTTTACCACGTGCCTAAAAAAGAGATTCCGTCCAGAGTGGAAGAGGCACTCAAGGAGGCGCAGCTTGTAGAATTTGCAGACAAGAAGGCAGGCACTTTCTCCGGAGGAATGAAAAGGCGTCTTGACTTGGTGCAGGCAATGACCCAAAGGCCCAAAATACTGATTCTCGACGAGCCGACCACAGGGCTTGACGTTCAAAACAGGGTTGAAATGTGGGACCACATACGCGATCTCAACAAGAGAGGCGTTACAATAATACTTACTACACAATATCTGGAGGAGGCAGACCTCCTTTGCAACAGAATTGCAATCATAGACCACGGCAAAATCAAGGCTATAGGCACCCCCTCCGAATTGAAGAAGCTTGTTGGGAGCGGCAACATATTGAGGTTTGTAGTAGGGCATGACCAGGTAGATAAGGCCGCAAGCATACTCCGCAAGGATTTCGGCCTCTCTCCATCGGTAAAGAACGAGGTAATAACTGCGGAAGTCGGGAAGACGGACTGGAACCTTCTTGCAAAGGTAACTGAAAAGCTGCAGCACAACGGAATACCAATCTTCGAGGTGAGCATGCACCTGCCGACACTTGATGATGTTTTCATAAAGCTTACAGGATCGGCACTTAGGGACGCTACTGGTGACATGCAATCCAGAGCTGAGGCAGTGAGATGGGGCAGATAAAATGAGCGTAGCTGGGGACACTTATACTCTTTTCAAGAGGGAAATGCTCATATTCAGGAGCAACCTTAGGACTAACATAATAAGATCAATACTTTTTCCTGTGATACTGATACTTTTCTTTGGAAATCTTGGAAATTCAATCAAAGGGGTGCAAATAGCAATAGTCAACAATGCTGGCAATCCACAATCTATATCATTTATAAATTCGCTTGAAAGCACCAGCACCTTCAGCGTAGAAGGGATAACGAACGAGGCAAACGGCATGTCGATGCTTAAGGATGGTACGATATCTATGCTGGTAGTGATAAACCCAACATTTCCCACGTCTTCAAACGGTTCCCCAGGAATATACATATACTATTCAGCATCTTCTTTCACCGAAGTTTCATCTATTAGCGTGATAGAATCCTTGGCCGACAAGTTCGGCGCTTCAGCCGCGCAAGTCCGAAGCGCTGCGGCGCAGCCGCAGAGTTTCAGTGCTAGCGCCGCGTTCGGAGGAAAGAGCAGCTACAAGGATTTCATTGTAGCAGGTATAATAATCATGGTAGCAGCTTTCGGTGCAATTTTCGGGGGAGGGATGACTTCAATAATGGACAGGCAGCTTGGAAACCTTAAGGCCTTTCTGATAACGCCAATAAACAAGCTCTCTATACTTCTGAGCAAGATACTTTCTGGCACAGTGCAAGCTGTGATATACGGCATGCTTGCGCTTGTGGTTGGCCTACTTGATGGCGCAGGCGTGGCCATGGGGGCAATAGGCTACCTATGGATTCTATTGCTGGCAGGATTGGTTTCTCTTGGCTTCAGCGGCGCAACCACACTGCTTGCCTCACGCATAAAGCGGGTCGAAGTTTATGCGATATTTGCGAACATGATTTCGCTTCCACTTTGGTTTCTTTCTGGTGCGTTTTTCCCCGCGTCCAACTTTCCAAATTGGCTTCAGATCATAAGCGTTTACGATCCCATGACATACGCTGTTCAGGGCATAAGATACGTGATGATACTTGGCTATTACCCAATTTCCTCCATGGTTTTGGATCTGGGTGCGCTGCTTCTGTTCTCTGGAACGATGCTCGCGCTTAGCCTTCTGATGTTTAAGACTACAATAGAATAGGTGTAAAGATGAATGCAACATACAAATTTGCAATATCCACGATACTGCTTTGGATGATGCTGCCAGTAGGGTTGGCGATTGCCCAAGCGGCGCCATCATCTTCCGGCGCATTGTCGATAGCAAACCTGAACATATCTCCAAATCCGATCGTTGCTGGGGAAAACGTCACAATTACCCTGCAACTGTACAACAACTACAATTATCCTTTGCAGAACGTCAACCTTGAGCTAGAAGGATCATATCCTCTGCTCAACTTCTCTCCAAGCAATTCATATCTTGTAAGTTCTATGGGGCAGGGCTTGTATGGGGGAGTTGGATCTTACATGACTTACAACTTAAGAGTTCCAAGCGATGCACCTACCGGAGTCTATACTCTAGACTTGGTGGCTACATACCAAACCACATCAACCACCCAAAGCGGCCTTTCAAGCTATTCGCAAAGCGTCATGGGCGAATCGGTGATGCCTATATCAGTTTACGTCCAGGGGATTCCTAATGTAAGCGTTACGGCCACTTCCGAAGGCGAGGTAATCCCGGGCTCTCCATTTTCTTTGGCCCTTGCGATACAGAACACCGGTGGGGGCGAGGCAAAGAATCTTTCGATCAATTTTCAAAGCACTAGCAATTTTGCCCTTGAAGGAAGCAGCAAATTTGTGATAGGAAAACTGCCTGGAGGTGCGAGCGCCCAGGCTGCCGTCTCATATTACGCATCGCAGCTTCTTCCACCTGGAACCTACGACATCCCTGTAGTTGTGGGCTATACTTCAAGTTCTGGCACGAGGTACAACAGCACCTTCATGCTGCCAATAAGTGTCGTGATAAACCAGCCAGATATAGTGGTCGTCCCTTCTGCGGCGCTGCCGCAGCAGCTATACCAGGGATACAACCAAAGCCTAGAACTTCTTGTTGAGAACATAGGTACTGGAACAGCAAAAAATGTCTCGGTATCTCTTTCGGCGCTGAATGGAACAACAATCGAAAGTTCGGTAAACCGCTTCTTTATAAGCTCTATAATTCCAGGCGAGAGCGTGCCAGAGACAGTACTTGTGTCTACAAGCAATCCGAACACAGCCACCATTCTTGCAAGCATCGGCTACCTTTCTGGGGACTACCAGAACAGCTATAGCAAAAGCTCAGAGATAAACCTCAACGTCGCTCCAACCGCGCAATTCCAGGTTGTTGGCATACAATCAAGCCTGAAACCGGGAGACACAAATGTCCCAGTAACTTACACTATAAAGAACACGGGGGACATAGCGGCTGAAGGGATATCTGTAACCCTCCAAGGCATATTCCCTGTTACTCCGGTAAACGGCAACGCATATATTTCCGAGCTATTGCCCGGACAGGAGACCAACGTAACATTCCTGGTTTCTATAGATTCAAGTGCAGTGCCAAGCAATTATCCTATAACTCTTTTTGAGCAATGGAAGCAACCTAATGGCATGCCTAACCAGGAATACGCCGGCTCGAATAACTACTACATAAGCATAATCGGCAGCACCGGAGGGAGCAATGCAACTTATGAAGGCATAACCCTTTTGATAATAGTCGTTATAGCAATTGTTGCGGTTGCAATGCGCAGGAAAAAGTCAAAGCAGGGAAAGAAGTGACTATACAAGCTACTTGGCAGCGCGCGAGGCCGATTCCGCGCTGCCCACAAGCACCCCATCAATTGTGTATATCTTTGCGCTTTTCCAGTCAAATATCCCGTGCTTGAGAAGCGGTGAGTAGTCCTTTGTTCTTTCCGATATCCTGCTTCCAAGTATGAGGTCATTGAATGCCGGCATCACAACAAGCTTCGCCAATTTGTTGAATTTGGTGTATTTGCTTGCTGCCGCATCTGACACTTTCGCCACCAGCCAAGCCTTTTGCAGATACCCATCATGCTCTATTGCAAAATGGGAATGCGCGGTTATCAAGTAATCTTTTGACATGGCGGCTTCGCTGGGCCACGCGTTGCCGTGCAAGAGCGCCGCGTCAGCAAGCAGCACCTCATTCTCCAATGTAAAACTTAAGCCGGCGCTTTTCGCAATTCTTTCCATGTGCGCATCGTGATTCCCCCTGGCTATCCTTATTTCAATGCCTCCAATGCGCATGAAGAACCTCCTGATACTCTCATACTCATCTCCTGTGGGAAAGGATATGCTGTCCTTTACGTCGCCCAGCAGGATTATACTCTTGGCTTTAGCCTTATCATATAGCTGCAGAAGTCTTTCGGCCATTCTGTCCGCTGCGTTTTCAATGCTCACACCCTCTTCCTCAAGCTTGCTCTCTATCCCTATATGCAAATCCCCAACAACAAGCGCGCGCTCCTTGACGACAAGCAGGGCAGGATAGCCGTTCATGAACAGCACGCCTTTCACTATATCACACGCGCCAGCAGAAAGCGTTGGCAGTGATATAAATGCTGCTATACTATTTATAATTTGCTTTCATATTTTTAAGAGTAGATTTGATGGCAGGCGATGTACCTATAGGCAGGCTTTTCGGCATAGAAATCTCTTTGCACTGGACATTCATCCTGCTCGTGCTTTTCGTGCTACTGATAAGCCTATATCTCTCTCTGCTAATAATACTCCTTTTCATATGCGTCCTTGTACATGAACTTGCCCACTCGATAACTTCAATCCGCAACGGCATAAAGGTAAAGAAAATAATGCTGTTGCCAATAGGCGGCGCGTCAATAATAGACAGCGTAGACATAAACCCAAAGGTAGAATTCAACATTGCTATAGTGGGCCCCATAATGAGTCTTTTCCTTGGAGGGATCTCTGGTATTGCCGTGATCTTTTCCCCTCCTGGAATAATTACGCAGGTGCTCCAATTCCTGTTTGAGATAAACATACTGCTTGGGGTATTCAACCTGCTTCCGGTATTCCCGATGGACGGAGGCAGAGTCTTCAGGAGCTATCTTCAGAAGCGGCACAATTTCTTTGATGCAACAATGATAACAATAAAGGCAAGCGAATACATAATGGCGGCAATAGTAATAGGAACTGTCGGCTTTGCCCTCTTTGCTACAGGATATTCAGTTTCTTACAGAGAATTCATGTCCATATGGGACCTGATAATAGTAATGTTCCTGTATGGCGGCGTCCAGGCAGAGAAAGAGAACGCCATAATCAAAAGAGACACCAAAGGTCTTTACGTCGGCGATGCTAAGAGCAGAAGCTTTGTCTTCGTAAGCCCAGACAGGAAGATAAGCTATCTTTACAAAATGCTTAAGAAGTATGGCGAGCATATAATGGTCACCAAGATAGGCAACGATTTCGCAATTGTAGACATATTCAAGAAGGAAAAAATGAAAGACGCCGTCTATGTGCGCGACATTGCCCGGATTATACCAAAAGTAAGCGCGAAAGCGGGGGTTGCAGACGCGCTTTCGAGAATGGAATCCACAGAGTCCGGCATAATGGCAGTAGTGCAAAACGGCAGACTTGCAGGAATAGTGACGAGCTCGCAATTGCAGGCGTTCATTACCCTCCATTTGGCAAGCATGTATGAAAGGCGCGGCTACAAGACGTCAAAAAGCTGAGCATTCAGGCAAATGGCAGCTATTTATAATTTTTCATTAGAATAATAAACGAACAGAAACCGCCCTGCGACCAGCCGGTGTATCGATGCTATATGTGAAAAGCCTATCTATAAGCAAGTTTAAGTCTTTCAGGCAAGCATCACTTCTTTTCAGCAAGGGATTCACCTGCATAATAGGACCAAACGGGAGCGGAAAGAGCAATATCTGCGACGCGCTGCTTTTCGGCTTGGGAGAAACATCCCTTCATAGGCTTAGGGTAGACAAATTAGAATCACTAATAAACACGACCAGTAGCGCAAAGGAGGGCTTGCTACAGAAGGCGCATGTGAGGCTTGAGCTCGATGGGGACGAAAAGCTCGAGATACAGAGGATAGCGCGCAGCGACGGAAAGAGCGCTTTCAGGGTCAACGGGAAACACATGTCAAGGCAGGAGGTAATCGAAATTCTGAGGAAGCACAAAATAAACGCGAACGAAACAAACACAATAACGCAAGGGGAGATAAGCAGGATGCTGGAGCTCAACCCAAAGGAGCGCCGCGAACTCATAGAGATAGCTGCAGGAATAAAGGAATTCGAGGACAAAAAGAACGAAGCGTTGAAAGAGCTCGACAAAGTGAATGCTAAGATAGGCGAAGCCCAGATAATGCTAAACGAGAGAATAGGATTCCTGAAGGAATTGGAAAAGGAGAAGGAGGCAGCAGAGAAGTTCATCAACCTTAGCAAAAGGCTCAAGTTGCTAAACTACAGCATACTCTATGCCAGAAGCGTAGAGCTCGGCAAGAGCCTTGAAGAATATTCTAACGCTCTCTCTGCAGCAAATGCCGAGAAGCAGAAAATACAGGATGAAATAGCCAATTATTCAGCTAAGATAGACGAGCTTGGGGCGGAGGCGAGCAAGCTTACTAAAGACCTCAGCGAGAGCAGCGTGTCGGTCAGCGCGATAAACAAGCGACTAGAAGTGATAAACAACGAGCTTTCTACTATAGAAGTGCAGATATCAACACTGCAAAGCGAGGCAAGCAACCACGCCGAGGCTGAAAAGAAGGCTAAGAGCGACATAATGGCGGCAGAAGCAAAAATAGCTTCTAACAAGAAGGAAATAGAAAGGCTTGAATCAGAAATGGCACCCATAGAAAAGATGATAAACGAAAGCAAGGATCTTGTGCAATCTGGTCAGGACGGGCTTTTGGCAAGAAGCGCAGAGTTGTACAAGGCAATAGAAAAAATGGAGGCGAGCATGAAATCTATAACCTCAGAGCTTGCAACAAAGCAAACTGCGCTTCAGGGAGAGCTGTCTAGAAAGGAGTCTTACAAGGAAGACCTTTCAGAATTGGAGAAGCAATACGAGGCAAGCGTTGCGAAGATCAGCGAGAGCGAGGCAAAGGTTGCGGAAATGGAAAAAAGGCGCGCTCAAGCTGCAGCTTCGGTCAAGTCACTGGAAAAGGAGGTGGAAGAACTGCAGTTGAAAATAAGGAACAACGAGCAGGCGCTCATAGAACTTAAAGAACAGCGCGCGATATACTACCAGAAGGAAAGCGGCATAGCAGAAAAGCTCAAGGCAAAATTCAGCGAGAAGGACGGATTCTACGGAAAGGCATCACAGCTGTGCTCTTATGACGACCAGTATTCGCTGGCTGTAGAGGCAGCCGCAGGGAGCAGAATGGATTACCTTGTTGTAGATTCAATCAAGACTGCGGACAAGATAATAGCATACATGAAATCCGAGAAACTCGGCCGCGCAACATTCATTCCTCTGGAAGATTTGAAGGTGGCTCAGGAAGAAAACGACAGCAAGATGCAGAAGGCGATAAGCCTAGTCAAATTCGAAAGCAAGTTCGAGAAGGCATTCAGGTACATATTTAGCAATACCTACCTTGTTGGAAGCATAGAAGATGCGCAAAAATTTGGGATAGGCAGGCGCAGATATGTGACCCTTGACGGAGACATAGTAGAACAATCGGGGGTGCTTTCAGGAGGATTTTCGAAGGCAAGGCGCTCCCTGTCTTCAATCGAAAGCAAGATAAGCGCAGCATCAAGCGAGATTGAAAAGTCAAGGAAGGCGCTTGAAGAAGCCAGCAGCCGCCTGTTTGGCGCAAGGAAAGACGCGGCTGCAATAGAGCTTTCTATAAATTCGAGCAAGGCAGAGCTTGAATACCTGAAATCAATGAGCGGCGATCAAAAAGCCAGGCGCGACTCCTACAGCAAGAAAATTTCAGATTCGGAAAAGGCCATTTCATCAATCAACGCCGAGATTGCCGCAATTAACGAGAGGCTTGGCAAAGCAAATGCAGAATTGTCAGCGCTCAAGGAAGAGCATACGAAGTTGTATGCAGGCTATTCCGTTTCGCCTGGCGTTTCTTCCCGGCGCTCCGCCACTAAGGAGGAACTTCAGAAAGTCGAAAAGGCAAGGGATGACCTTGTTTCGCTGAAGATGAGAGTTGCCGGTATGGAAAAAGAAATTCAGATGCTCAGCGAGAGCATTGGTGCACTAAAGGACAGGGTGGCATCTGAGGCAGAAGCCGAAGCTGCGGCAAAGAAAATGCTTTCAGAAAAGTCAGAAAGACGAATCCTGCTTGAAAAGTCCAAGGCAGAGCTAGTAGCCAAGATAAACGAAAGTAGCGATGCAAACAAGGACGCCTATGAGAAGCTCAATGCCATAAATTCAGAGATCGCCAAGCTGAGCTCTGCGAGAGGTTCTGCCAGCGCCAAACTTGAAGAAAATGGGAGAAAGATAAACGACCTTGCGCTTAAGAGCAGTCAGGCAGAGATAAGGCTGAACGACATCAAGGCCGAAATGATGGCGTATACTGAAAGCATGACGCCAATCGAAAAGAGTGCAGCTGAAATGCAGAAGGAAGCCGACGTGACCAGCGCGATGATAACCGAGCTTGGCAACGTGAATCTCAAGGCTCCTGAAATTTATGCAGAAAAAAAGAGATATGTAGACGAGGCGTCGGAAAAGCTGAAGACACTGGATTCAGAGCGCCAGGCAGTCTTGAAGATGATAGACGAAGTGGAATCCAAAAAACTCAAGATATTCACGGAAACTTTCAACGGAATAAACAGACATTTCTCAAAACTTTACAATTACATATTCCCTGGCACTGCAGAGATAGAACTTGATAATCCAAAGGATCCATTCAGCAGCGGCCTTTACATGAAAATAAGCGAGGGCAAAAACATCAAGAGGATGGAAGGCCTGTCAGGCGGCGAGAAGAGCCTGATAATGCTCATGCTCATATTCGCCATACACATGTTTAAACCTTATTCTTTATATATATTCGACGAAGTCGATTACGCGCTGGACAAGGAGAACTCCAAAAAGCTCTCACAGCTGGTGAAGGAGCTGAGCAAGGATCTGCAATTCATACTGGTAAGCCACAACGATTCGCTCATATCCAATGCCGATGCCGCAATAGGAGTTACGAAGATAAATGGCGAATCAAAAGCATTCGGTATAGAAATATCAAAGATCTTAGGCAATGGCAAACAATAGGTGTATTTTTGAAAAGAGGAAAACAGGCAAGGGCGAAAAAGGCTAAAGGCGCCATAGTATGGCCATACTACATCCTATTCCTGATACTTGTGCTGCTTTACGCCAGAACAGGGAGCATCGCTCTTGGTATACTGTCCTTCATGGCAATCATAGCAATACTCATTGTCGAAGCAAAGACAAGCGTCAAGGCGGAAGGGGCAAGGAAGACAGTTGTCGATATAGCCGTTGCGATTGCCGCGGCGCTCGTACTATGGGTAGTCCTAGTACTTGCAATGCACACTTATTCTCCTATAGATGCGGTTGCAAGCTGCAGCATGCTTCCAACACTTCAGCGCGGCGATCTCGTTCTCCTTTCTGGAATTACTAATTTTACGCAATTCGTCGATTCTAACCATGTGCCAGTTATAAATATGACAAGACAGGAATTTTACTATTTTGAAAATAACATAGACAAAGAATTCCTTGCCTATTATGCATATGCTGATGGCAACAAATCGTACATTAGCGACATACTTCCAAGCAGCAATTACCAAATAGGCCTCTACAATACTAAATGCCTATCGACTTACTCTTACATGGGGCAGCCGAACAATTACTACAAGTGCTATGTGGCAAGCCAGTCTGGCAACATTATAAAGTACAACTATGGCATAGGGAAGATGTTCATTGGCGGGCGCATAGTGAACATAGTATATACCTCAAGCATAACCGTAAACAACGAGACGATATATGAAAACTATAACAATCCTATTCTGGTATACAGGACGACAAGCAGTGATTCGTTTAGCGGAGACATAATACACCGGCTTTATGCAGCAATAGATGTAAACGGCAGCTACTACATGCTTACAAAGGGGGACAACAATCCTGCCCTCGACATAGAATTCGCAAATTACCCTCCAGGAGAAGGCAGTATAGTTGGATATAACGTTGCTCGCGTTCCAATTTTAGGCTATCTTAAACTGATCTTGAGCGGCGAGTTTGCAACTCCTCCAGGATGCAACCAGACAATAATACACTAGCCTGCAAAAGCTATAAAAGGCGCAAATGCGAATGTCAAATGTGGTGGTAATATAGCAGAGATACGCGACAGAATAGCCAAGGACATAGCCAAATTTTCAGATACTATGGCTAAACTCTCAAGCGTTGCGCTTAGCAATGAGGAATCGCAAGTCATAGAATTGGCGAAAATGTATGCCAGCGACGCGGACTCATGGCTTCAAAAGGAGGACTATTATACGGCATTTTCTAGCATATCCTATGCCCATGGGCTCGCCGATGCCATACTTAAAATCAAAGGAGTTATCTGAAATGCTACCAATTGAGAATGCACGTGCAAGAGGAGACGCTATGACAGAGATAAAAGAAGGCTCAGCAGTCATAACGGTAGAAGATGGTGTGTTTTTCAATCCCAAGATGAAAAAGCTCAGGGACATTTCTGTAATGCTCGTAGCATCAGTTGCGCGCGGCAGAAAATGCAGATTTCTCGACGCGACTTCAGCAACAGGCGTGAGGGGCATACGCTACGCTCTCGAGGCTGGAGTATCAGATCTAACTTTTATTGACATAAACGAAAAGGCCGCGGCAAACACAGTGAAAAACGCCTTGATTAATGGCTTGCAGGCAAGCGTGGCAAACATCAGCATACAGGAATTTGCAAACACAAGCAACGAGCACTTTGACATAATAGACTTGGATCCTTTCGGCTCTGCGGCCCCTTACATATATGACATAATGAAGATTTCGAGGGACAACACAATGATAATGGTTACCGCTACAGATACTGCAGTGCTGTGCGGCGCCCACAGGCTTGCCTGCCTTAAGACCTATGGCGCAGAACCGATACACAACGAGCTTTGCCACGAAGCCGGACTGAGGATACTGATAAGCTTTATAGCAAAGATTGCTTCCCAATTCAATTTTGGCATAGAAGTAATGCTTGGAATAGCAGACATGCACTATATGCGCGTCTTTTTGAGACTTCACAAAGGCGCTGCAAATGCAATAGAGTCTATAAAGCAGATCGGTTTCCTAGGATACTGCAACAACTGCCATAATTTTTACACTGCAAAGGGTATCTCAAGCAGCTTGGAAAGAAAATGCAGCTATTGCGGCGAAGCGACAGGATCTTATGGCCCTTTATGGCTCGGGAGCATCAGCGACAAAAAGCTGCTGGCAAAGGTTGCCCACGATTTTAGCGGACATGCAGACATGAAGGAGGCACTGGCAATGCTTTCTTCAATATTAGAGGAGCTCGACACGCCATTCTCTTATTCTGTGCCTAAAATCACGAAATTTTTGGGAATAAGTTCAGTTTCTCCAAAGAAGTTGGCAAAAGCCCTGAGCGGCGGAAGCAAGGCAACAGGCACTATCTTCTGCGACGGCTGCATAAAAACCGATGCAAAGATAGCTGCGGTGATAGATGCTGCAAAGAGGCTTGCTAACGAGAGATAATCGTGCATCCTCTCATGGCAATGACATTTTCTGCATTTGACATGTTGCCTATGACTGCGCTCCCTTTTGTATGCCTGACAAAATCTATGCACGCCTCTACTTTAGGCTTCATGCTTCCATCTTCAAAGAATCCTTTCCGGACGTAACCAATCATCTCATTGGCAGTTATTCTGCCTATCCTCTTCTGCTTTGATGTGCCGAAATCTAAATAAGCGCCATCGACGTTAGTAAGTATGAACATTTTCTTGGCGCGGATCTGGGCTGCCAAAAGAGATGTCGCGTAGTCCTTGTCTATGACGCCATTGGCAAGGCGGTAATTTCTGAATACTGGTATACCGCCACCTCCAGCTGCAATAACTATATGCTGCATTGAAGCAAGGTAAGCAATCTCCTCTATGTTGATTATTCTTACGGGTTTAGGTGATGGCACAACGATTCTGTACCCTCCAATGAGCCTTTTCAACGCCATTCCTTTTTTGGCAAGATCTCTTGCTTTTCCAGCGCTGTAGAAACTCCCTATCGGCTTAGATGGATTCTTGAAAGAGGGGTCTTTTTCATCTACGAGCACCCTAGTGATAACAGTGTCAACTACTGCTTTCTTTCGCTTTCTGTGAAAGTATTCTGATATTTTGTCGCTAAGGTATACTCCTATTTCTGCTTCTGTCTGTGCAGTAAGCAATGCCAATGGCTTGCGCTCGACTTTGGCAAGCTCGCCAACCTGGGGGCCGTTGCCATGCGTTATTACCACGTCGCCCATATGGCTGAGCTTATAAATGGCTTTCATAACGCTGTTCAGTGCCGACGGCTCTGTCGAGAGGGCGTTGCCTCCTATTGAAATTACATATATCTGCCTTTTCATGCTACCGCTTGTCGAGTGAAAACGTAATGGCGTTACATGTTGCATATGTATATTATCCATTTGGAATCGAAATAAATAAATATGAGATATGCACTATAACTAATTGAAAGTGGGGAATTTGAACCGCAAAAGGTTCAATAGAGGAGTGGGGAATGGAGGGAATATATAGTAGGGGAGACGCAGGTATACCAGAATTTGCCAGAAAAAGGGCTGCATCCGATGGGTTTGAATATACAATAGAGGATGCAGAAGAGACAGACCTGAAGCACCTCATAGAAAACAGCTGTATGCTCTGCAACAGGGTGCTGGAGAAAGGTGCGGTAAAGATATTGCCTTCCTCTTACATACAAGAAAAGGACCCATACGTGAGAGCGGGATTGGTAGCAAAGCGCTATATATGCGCAGAGTGCTACACAAAAATAACATCTGGCACCAGGGAGAAGCTGAGATACAGCTACAGAAACGCAAAAGACACTATAGCAAGGAAGTTTCTGAAGAACTTCATAGCAATAGACTGAACGAACGGGTTTGGCTTCCGGCGACGTCGATGCGACGTTCGCCGTTGGCTTTTTTGACTGGCAACGCCATTCTAATTTTGCACGTACGAGCCCAAAATAAAACATCTATGGCGAAGAGAATGGCTGCCTGGCAAAGTTTTTAAGGCTGATATCTCATATATCATGCATGGATAAAAGCAACGCCTCTAGGATAAGCATAGCATTCTCATATGACAGCGCATATCCGTGGCACGTGGGAGGCATAGAGAAGATAAACATGCTAGAGAGTAGCGCGCTCTCTAAGAAGTACGATGTCTACTTCTATACCCTGCGTTGGCCCGGAATGCAGCGCAATTTCAAGAAGTATGGTGTCAAGTATGACGCGATTTTCAGTGCCTCGCAGGAGTCGCTTTACATGCATAGAAGGAGATCTATACGGATGGCAATCCTATATTCGCTCAGCCTATTCAGGCTTTTTCGTAAGAAATTCGATCTAGTTGTTGTAGATGCCTTCCCTTACCTGCATCTTCCAGTAGTGATGCTCTACAAGAAGCTTTTTAGAGTGAAAGTCGCAATAAGGGTTGCCGAAGTGTGGGACTATAATTACTGGAAGCGCTATTTAGGTAATTTCAGCGGATGGATAGCATACTTCCTGAGCAGGGCACTTATAAAAGGCGCCGATGCCTATATTGCAAATACTACTACTACAAAAGAACTTTTGCATAAGCTTGGAGGAATAGAAAACAGCAAGATACTTGTTTTTGCGCCTGTGATAGAGGAAGACGCAATAAAGGCTGCAAAACGTAAATCGGGGAACTGCAAAAAAGCTCAGATAATTTTTGCCGGAAGGCTTATAAAAGAGAAAAGGATAGACATGTGGTTGCATGTGGCAAAGCGCGTTACAGAAAGCATTCCACGTGCTACCGGCATAATAATAGGCGACGGCCCAGAGAAGGACAACATAGAATCTGCAATCAAAGAGCTGGGGCTCGAAAATAAGGTAAGAATTGAGAAACCTATGCCGAGATCCAGGCTTTACAGAGAGATATGCTGTTCTTCAGTATTACTAAATACCTCGGCAAGGGAAGGCTTAAGCATGATAACACTGGAAAGTATGGCATTGGGCACTCCGGTAGTTCTTCCCTCGGATTCCCCAATCCCAAATGACATACGTCGGCTATGCATTACTGCAGAACCTGATGAACTGCACGCCAAAATACTAGAAATCATTAAAAACGGCGCCCCGAAAAGCCAAAAAAACACGGAAAGCCTGAAGGCATTTTCAACTTCAAACATAATCCCTTTCTACTCAGGGCTAATGAAAAAGCTCGGTATTGAAGGCGATTCATGAAAAACGTTCTACACCCCACTTATCGAAGAGAATATACCTCCTATTGCCATCGAGGTCAGGAAGAAAACCGCAAAGCCAATTATAAGAAAAGCTGGCAAGTATTTTATGCCGTTTACTATTGATCCTGTTGAAATAGCCGAAACTATGAAAGCGCCGAAACCAGTTATAAGCAGTATTGCGGTAAGCGCGAATATATGATACTGCTGGGTGGTTATCTTCGGCGGCGAAGGCCTGAGGAAGGAAAGCCCGGCAGTAGGGAGGCCTCCTGGATTTTGCTGCAATATTCCAGACCATACCGTATTAGTAACGCCCATCATCTGGGATGTTAGCGCATACATGACAGGGGCTCCGACGAGCGCAGCAAATGCAATGAAAATAGTATACATAAAGAGCTGGCCCGAAACCTCTTTTTGCACCATTTGCTGGTTCCTGGTGTCCTTTGCCACCTGGTTGAGCAAATCTGTCATTCCGCCTCCGTACTGTATGGCTTCGGTTATCATCCTTATTGTGTGCTTGAGCTGCAACGACCTGTACTTGTTTGCGAGCAGCTGTAACGTGTTCTGCAGCGTCTCGCCGCCATACAGCTCCTTGTTCACAAGTCTGACGTCGTCGCTGAAGTACTTGAATTCTGGCCTTGCGGCCAAAAGCATAGCCTTGTCAAGCGATATTCCGCTTCGCACATTCGCTGCTGTTATCTGAAGGTAGTCTGGAAGTATGCTTTCCACAAACGTTTTCCTTCGGCCAATGCTGAACTCAAGTATGGCATAGAGAGCAATTTCGAATACAGCAAGGCCGACTATACCTGCTATTGCAGAAATTCCGGCATTTATTTTGAATGCAAGAAATAGCGTGTACGAAACCGCAATCAAAACCGCGATGCCTCCCAATATGGCTATTCTGAGGAATTTCTCTACTGAAATCTTGAAGCCGGCAAGGTCGAGCTCGTTGGAAAGCATCCTCACTATTTCCCTTGAGACAAGCTTCTCAAATTCTACCATTGGATCACATTGCGAAAGTAGGTCTTGACGACCTCATTATGTTGAGGAATATCAGCTGTAGGAAGAATATGCCTACGAGCCCGAATATCAGGGTGGTGAAGTCCACAGTGAAAAGGCTTATGAAGGTCGTGAGTATCGCCACCACTGCTATCCCCATGCTCGGGAATATTATGCCAAAGAGCATGTAGAACATTGCGAGAGCGTTAAGCCTTTGCCCGTATCTTCTGAGTTCTATCACCCTCTCCTGCATCACTTCGTCCACTACTCCTTGCAACGCGCCTACTATGTCAGCACCCGCCTTTATGCTCACTGAAGCCTGGAGCATGAGCCTTTTGAAAGTCTTAGAGTTGCTTTTGCTGCTTACCTCGTCTATCGCCTGCTCTATGGGCATGCCCAGCTGAACTCTGTCTATTATTTTTTCAAATTCCTTGCTTGCTGCACCGTAACCTGAACTCACTGCAACCATGGCGTTGAACAGCGGCATGCCGGAACGCATGCTTATCACAAGGTCCCTTGCTGCGAACAAAATGTCTTTCTCTACTTCACTGCCTATGCTCTTGCTTTTGTCTATCGGATAACGCACAAACCTTGCGAGAAATGTCGTATAGAAGGCATAAAACAGCACTGCGGTAAACAGTATGCCATAAGCTAAGTTAAGGCCATAATGAAGCAAAAGCACGAAAATCGTTACAGACATGATCGCGCTGACTATTATCGAATTTATAATCATTTTTTTTACGAATTCAAAGCCGCTTTCCTTTATGTTCAGTTCTCTTAGCGACATTTCCAGGTCTTTTTGTTTTTCAAGCACCTTGGCGACATACATTTGGAATTTGGTTATATTTGTCTTCCCGGCCATGTTTTGAGCATGGCCTGCATTTTGCAGCTGTTGCGCTTGCGGATATATTGGCTTCGCCCTTACCTTGAAAAAGAGAAACTTTTTTGGCTTGGTGAAACCTACCGGTGCGTTGCCAGCACCCGCATTTACTGTATTTCTCTTTTTGAACAGCTGCATCTCAACAACTTTTAATCATCTTTCTAAGTAAACCAATTTATTGCTATGTATTTGCCGCTTTAGGCAGCCTTCCCATTTTGTAGAGCTTCTCTTCTACTTCCATAAGTCTATTGTTCCTTGGCACTATAAAAGAGCTTTGGAACTGCTCTGCAGGCATCTTTTCGAACTTCAGCCGTTCCCTGAGTCCTTTCACTTCTGACACTATTATCTTGAGCTGCTCGTCGTCGAAAACCTGCTCGTCAAGCCCCTCGCTTATCTTCTCGAGTTCTGAAAGCTGGTCCTGCAGCGAAAGCGAAGGCAGTATTAGCTTTTTGGTTTCTATCTTTTCTAGCTCCCTTTCAAGGCTTTTCTCGAAGTCCTTGCTAGCGTTGCCAACTATTTGCTCTATCTCTTTTGTTATGTCTGGAGCACCTGCCCTTGGTTGTTGCTGCGCCGCAAACTGTGTCTTTTCTGGGGCATACTGCACCTGCTCAACTCTTCTTATTCCCTCAAGCTTGCTAAGAAGCGCGCGCGTTTCTTCTACACTGTACATCTTTTCTTCTATCTTGCTGGAAAACACCTTGCCCGAGTCTATGACTACAGACTCTGGCCTTTTGCTGGCATTCTCAACAGTTTCGAGCATGCCAAATATATTATCGTAGCTGTCCATTGTTAATCACTACCTGAACAGTTCTGGCGAATACGGCACCTTTTCATCTATTATCTGTAAAATCTTGTCCTTGTTTTTGTAATAGTTGGCTATCACGTAGCCTGCGTCGTCGACTCCAGTGATCTTGTTGGAAACCATCCAGTCAAGTATCTTTGTCTTTTCTGCAACATCTTCAACTATCTCGCTTTTGGTGTATCCGCCATAGAGCATTATCATATCTGCCAGCCTTGACATGTCTGATATTTGGGAGAAGGTGTCATCTCTCATGTTCCATCTGTACATGACGTTCACGTCACCGCTTCTGAGCATCTCGCTGAATTCGAGGACGCGCCTTATGCCGAGCCTCCTGTGCCTGAAGAGAGCTATTACGCCTCCTATGGAGTTGAGCATTATTTTCGGAATGTTTATAGGCGGATTGGTCATTCTAACTATAGTATCTTGTGCGTTGTCGGCGTGTACAGTTCCATACACGGCGTGGCCGGTGTGTATTGCCTCAAAGAGAGTTTCGGCGTCTGACTGCACCCTTATTTCTCCAACAAGCATTATATCAGGTCTCTGCCTGAGGGCGTTTATCATGAGGTTGTACAATGTTATTTCTCCCTTTCCTTCGGGGTTGGGTTGCCTAGTAAGCATTGGCAACCAATGCAGGAAGGACGGAAGTGTAAGCTCCCTGGTTTCTTCTACTGATATTATCCTATGGTTTGGCGGCATAAAAATGCTTGCGGCATTGAGGAAGCTCGTCTTTCCGCTAGCAGTGCCTCCTGATATGAGCATGCTTATTTCATTCTGTATGCTTAGCCATACGAGCGCGGCAAGGCTGCTTGATATTGTGTGATTTGCGATCAGTGCCGGCATAGTCCACGGGTTCTTGGCGAATTTTCTTATTGTTATAGTGTTGCCGGTTTGGGATATAGGATAAAGTGTTGCATTAACTCTTGAGCCGTCTGGCAATTCGGCGTCCATCAGAGGAGAAAGGTTTGTTATCTGTCTGCCTATCCTCCTGCCTATTTCTTCCGCATAGTCATATATCATCTCCTCGCTCTGTATTCTTATCGATGTCTTGCACCAGCCATAAACCTTGTGAAAAACCCACACGGAGCTCTGCGAGTTGTTTACCGCTATCTCCTCGAGGTTTTCGTCTGCAAGAGGTATTTCGAGGTCTCCCAAGCCCAGCATCATATTGACTATGTACGCTATGAGTATTTTTTTGGTCTCGCCGCCGACTCCGGGAAGATACTTCTCTATTATTTCACTTGACGCCTCCACATATTTCGTTGTGAGCTCGTCAGTGTACTCCTTGTCTTCTATTCTAGTGGGGTCTATAGGCACCAGCGACAAGAGCTCTTGCCTTAGGGAAAGCAGCAGTATCCTTGATGCATCACCCAAGCCAGGCACAGTTACCTTGTAGTCAGGCACAAACCCTCCGCTGTCTACAATCCTTATGTTGGCCTGCATGCCATGAACATCCAAGTCATATTCTGCAAAAACCTTTTCAGGCATTTAGCTCACTTTTTATTCGCAATATTCTTCGCCTCTTCATCAGTTTTATCGATGTTCTTCTTAAGCTTTGCAGTCCTGGAGGATATGCTGGTGAATCTTTTTGAAAGTGTTTCAATTTGAGCCCGCTTCTTGGCGGCATCATAAGGCCCCAATGCCCTTATGGCGCTGTTTTCATCGCTGAGCTTTTTGAGTTCGGCAGCCAGCAACTCCTTTTCTTTTGAAAGTTCCGCGATTTCGTTTTTAATCTTCTCTATGCTTTCGTGCATCGATGCGAGCTCTCCGAAACTCGACTTCATTTCCAAAAGCAGCTTGTTTGCGTCGTTGAATTTTTTCTCCGAAAGCAAGTAGAGCTGGCTCGCTTCTGATTTTGCTTTGGCAAAGCTGTCAACTAGCGCCTCGCGGTGCCTTTCCTCATCCCTTGCTATTCTTTCAGCATCGCGTTTGTAATTCTCTACTGCCTTGACACTTTCCTCAAGCATTTTTTTCTGCGCATCCAAAGCTTCGTTTACGTTGTTCAGCTCGTGCATTGCGCTTTCCATGATTTCATTTAGCATCTTCCTGTTTTCGTTTACCATGGCATCGAATTTCTTCGGAAGCTCCTTTATCATAGATTCTGCCAGCATTACCTTGCTCTTTGCATCTTCTATGCTCTTGTTTGCAGCCTCTATTCCTATGTCAAAATCCCTTATCCTGTTGCTTCTTTCTATGAGTGCGCCGCTTTCCTTGCCTATTGTCTGAGATGCCTTGTCTATGTAATCCTTCTTTGACTTTATTTCGTTGTAATGCTTGGATATTTCAGACTGCAGCTTGTCTATTTCATCGAGGTCTGCATGCGCTGTCTTGGATCTGCTTTTGAACAGCGCGTCTGCGTCTGCTATGAACTTGTTCAGTGCATCCAATCTGGAGCTTATGTCTCCAAGGAGCCTATTCTGCGCCATTATGTCGCTTTCCAACGTGCTCTTTTTTACTTCTACAGAATGCTGAAGCTCCTCTACGTGCTCCCTTGATACTTCCACTGGCGAAACGTACATTTTTGCTGCTTTGTAGGTTATCTGGACTATTCCGGCTTTCTCAAGTATTCCCGCCCACTCCTCTATAACCGTTTCGCTGACGTTCATTGCCGACGCCAGCGTAGCAGAGTCAGACTCGCCATGCGTTTTTATGTACTCTACAAGGGCATCTATACCGGTCGTTATTCCTTCAGCCATCAAATCAAACATTCTAATATAAAGTTTATAAAGGTTTTATTTCTTTCCATTGGGGCGAAAC
>JBMFUT010000002.1:0-76310 GCA_049966395.1 Candidatus Micrarchaeia archaeon | reverse complement strand
GTTTTTACCCAATGCATACTGCAGCTAAAAATGTCACCACAAAATGCTGGAGCCTAATTACTGAATATGCCACTTAACATATAAAAAGCTTTTGAGATGGCTGGCTTTGTTGAAAAAGCCGCATTTTGTTGATAAAGTCTTAAAAATGTTGATAAAGTCTCACTTAATCAACAAAGCTGAGATGACTCCGGAAGCAAAAATGCTACAGCAAAAAAAGGAACAGTATAAAAGAATTTTCCAGCATGCTTAAAAAAACCGCACTGCAAAGAGCAATAGGTGATCGGATGGTGGAAGAAGGAGATAAGGCGCCTGATTTCAGGCTCCGAGGATCTGATGGAAAACTGCACACTTTGAAGGATTTCAAAGGCAAGTATCTCATACTGTATTTTTACCCGAAGGACAATACTCCAGGATGCACATTGGAAGCCAACGAATTCAATAAGAATCTTGATGATATTAGGAAGTTTGGAGCCGAGATTGTGGGAATAAGCAAGGACGATCTGAATTCACACGACAAGTTCAGGGACAAGTACAAACTGCACTTTCTGCTTCTGGCAGACCCTGAAAGCAAGGTGATAAAGAGCTATGACGCATATGGAAACCGCGGCGTATTCGGCATGGGCACTCTCAGGAATACTTATATAATAGACGGCGAGGGCACTGTGGTTAAGGTATTCAAGAAGGTGAATCCGAAAGGGCATGCAAACGAAGTAATGAATTTCCTACGCAATTCGCGCTGACGTCTTGAACATTTTCAGCGCGTTGCGCTTGCTCTGGTGCTTGCTTCAGGCACACTGCAAAGGACCTGCATCTGCGTGCCTTTGCACTGGCATAAGAATAGATTCTGAATTTTTAGATCTTGATTTCTGTTACATTCTTTTGCAAAGGCATTTTTATATATATGTTGTATTATATTTTTATCGCGGCAGCCCACTTCCACTACGCCAATAAAAGCGTAAAATTTACCACTCACATTGTTAAAGGTGTATTTGAATGAGGCTTGGATGGCTTATAGGCGGCGCCCAGGGTACAGGTATAGACACTTCTGCAGGAATTTTTGGCGCTGCAATTGCAAGGGCAGGGTATTACATATTCGGCAGCAGGGAATATTATTCTAACATAAAAGGGAGGCATAGCTACTTCAGTCTGATCGTAAGCGACAAGCCGCAGCACAGCATAGATTCCAAAGTCGATATACTTGCAACCTTTGATGCTGAAACTGCTTTCCAACATTTTGACGAGGCGAAAAGTTGGTTCGTATACGACAAGGCGCAGGAATCGGCATCGTTGGACAAAATAAGGTCAATAGAGCCCGGCATAGCGAAAGAACAGGCGGCCATACTGGAAAATGCTGGATTTGGATTGACTGTAGCTGACATAACCAAATATCTTGGCAGCAGGGGAGTAAAGAGCATACCAATAGACTACGGAAAAATAATGAATGATGTTGTAAGCAAGGTGGGTATAGATCCATTTGTTGCTGAAAGGGCAAGGAACATGATAGCAGTAGGCGCCTCTTTCGCGCTGCTCGGCATAAACCAACAGCACATAATAGACGAGATAAACTCTGTTTTTGGCAAAAACGAAAAATTCGTAAAGCTCAATGTTATTGCTGTGCAGGAAGGCATGCAGGCTTCCACTGGCGCTTATTTTCTTAAGGAACTGCCACGCTCTGGCCACAGAGTACAGCTTGATGGGAACACCATATCAGCAATAGGCAAAATTTATGGTGGACTAAGGTTTCAGTCTTATTACCCGATAACTCCTGCTTCTGACGAGAGCACTTACATAGAGGCAAACCAGATGCTGGGCATAACAGGCTCAGAAGAGAAGAATGGCGTCGTAGTTTTGCAAACTGAAGATGAGCTTGCTGCGATAAACGCTGCGAATGGTGCTGCGCTAACCGGGGCAAGAGCGGCTACAGCTACTTCTGGGCCAGGCTTTTCGCTGATGAACGAGGGAATAAGCTGGGCCGGCATGAATGAGGTGCCTGTTGTGATTTCCTACTACATGAGGGGCGCACCGGCAACCGGCCTTCCAACAAGAAGCGGCCAGTCTGATCTGAAACTTGCATTAAATGCAGGTCACGGCGAATTCCCTCGCATAGTAATAGCATCAGGAAGTCACGAAGAGATATTCAGCGATGCCGTAATGGCGCTGAATTTGGCTGAGATATGCCAGACCCCGGTGATACACATAATCGAGAAGACGCTTGCAAACGCCTATTCCGCCATGGACGAGGGCGCACTCAAAACTGAGAGCGTCAGGATAAGCAGGGGCAAGCTAGTTTTCCCCGAAAATCCTGAAGATTATAAGAGATTCGAATTTTCTGATGACGGAATTTCCCCAAGGGCGTTCTTGGGCCACGCGAAGATGTTTTATACCGGGGATGAGCACAACGAATATGGTCATATAACAGAAGGCAGTAGCAACAGGATAGCAATGTACGAAAAAAGGATGAAGAAGCTCAAGATTGCAGAAGAGAGCGTCAGCGAAGAGTACAAAGTTACTATTGCGGGCAATTCGGATACCGTGCTGCTGACATGGGGATCCCCTAAAGGTGCGATAATTGATGCTATTGACGAACTGTCAAGCGGTGGCATCGATATAGAAATGGTGCAGGTAAGGCTTCTTAGCCCTTATCCAAAGGAAATAGTAGCTAAGGCGCTTGCCGGAAAGAAAAGGATAATTGCAGTGGAGAACAATTATGGTGCTCAGGGCGCCGAGGTAATGACAGAAAATATTGGCGTAATGCCCACGCACTACATACTGAAGTGGAATGGAAGGCCGATAGCAAGAGATGAGATAGTGCAGGCAGTACAAGAAATAGTTAACAAAAATACTAAGAGGATTGTTTTGAATGGAGGCAAATGAGGCTCTTGAGTTTAATGATTGGTGCCCTGGATGCGGCAACTTTGGCATTTTGCGTAGCGTCGAGGGCGCGCTAAGCGAGCTGAAGCTTGACTTCACAGATGCGGTTATCGTTTCTGGAATAGGCTGCTCGGGAAAGCTTCCTCATTTTGTCTACGGACCTATATCAGGAGTGCACACTCTTCACGGCAGATCTCTTGCCTATGCAATAGGTATAAAGCTTGCAAATCCTTCGCTAAAAGTAATAATAGACGCTGGCGATGGCGACACGTTTGGAATAGGGGTTGGACATTTCGTGAGTGCAGGAAGGAGAAATGCCAGCATGGTGCTGATAGTTCATGACAACATGGTTTATGGGCTTACGAAAGGCCAGGCAGCCCCGACGATGCCGCTCGGCGAAAAGACAAAGTCCCTGCCAAAGCCCAACATAAACTCTGCCATAAATACCATTGCACTCGCAGTGGCCTCAGGTTATACTTTCGTGGCAAGGAGCTTCGCGTATGATACGACCATGACAAAGGATCTGATAAAGCAGGCAATTCAGCATAAAGGCATGGCTTTTGTGGACGTGCTCCAGCCATGCCCCACATACAACGACATAAATACAAACGAATGGTTCAAGCAAAGGATATACAAACTTGAAGACGATCCTGAAGTGCACGAGCAGGCAGAAATGGGGCAAAAAATAGCACAGGCGCTAAAAAATGCTTACGTTGAAGAAAAAATACCGGTCGGAATATTTTACAAGAACGAATTGCTGCCTACGTATGAAGATAGGATAAAGGGCAACATACCAAATTACGAGGAGATGCCGCCGTCGGCGCAGCAAATTGACCGCAATGAAGTTCCACTTACAAACATAAACTCGCTTCTCGCCAGCAAGAGGATATTCTGATTATGCGCCGCCTGCGCCGCAAGCGCACATGCCATGCTCGTCTATCTTGCTTCCGCACACTGGGCAACGTTGCTCTGAAAAATTCACTTCATGATACTCCTTTCCGTAAATCTCGTAATGTGGATCTCCGATGCGGTAGCCAGAAGATATACTGCTTTTTATTTCCTCTTTGCTCCTCTTCTTTCCAGCTATAGTATAGGCACGCATTTCAACAATCTTAATATGCACTTTTTCATATAAAATGCTTGCGGTCTGGCATGACGTCACTCATATTAGCAGTGCCGTCAGGAGCCCTCGCATTTCACAGTTGCAGCGAATTTTATTGCATTTCGTAGGCTGTCCAAAAGAGTAGAAGACGACGATGGGATTACGCACACGCTGTCGTCTTCGAAATAGTTCTTGTAGAACTTGTAGGCAGCATCGTTGACTACTATTATTACTGCGTCGTAATCTTTCTTTCTTGCTGCAATCATCCTTGCAGTGTCGCTGAATTTTTTCCTGCCTGTTTCATATTCTATTGCTATCTTTTTGCCATCGTGGTAAGCCACTAGGTCAGGGCCGTTTGAGTTGTTGATTATTGATGCCTTTATGCTTAGACTATACAGTGCTTCTGCTATCTTCTTTACGCTTACCTCGTGCTCTATGCTGGTCGAGGCGTTTTTGTCCATCACCCAGTGCTCTGTTTTGTCACCAGATTTTAAGTACATGTTTTGCATGCCTTCTATCAGCTCCGAGGAGCTAACCAGCACAGGCTTTCTTGCAGAAGCCTGGACAGCTTCTGGCACAGGACTGAAAATTGCCCGTGGCGTTTCGACAACACAGGGCTCTCGAACCGCGCAACTCAGGACCATGGCTTCATTCTGTCTTAGCTTCTGAAGCATTTTCTTTACTTCATATGCCTTCTCTGCCATTCCTTCTGACATCACGTTGGCTACGTAATTGACCTCCTGAGGCTCTCTTGAATAGAAAGTTATGAATGTTGAAGCGTTTGCAACTATTTCCCTTGGCAATCTGCTAGCCATGTGCGTTGCTATTATTACCCCTATGCCGTACTTGCGCCCTTCTTCTGTTATTTTCTTTATTATTTGGGAATCGGAATCGTTTATTATTTGCTGCGCCTCGTCTATTATTATATACATTCCAACTCCCTTCTCCTTCTCTCTAGATTTCATCCTTGCGTACAGCCTTCTGAGAAGCTCGTTTATGTATATTAGCTGCGATTCTTCATTCCTTAGACCCGCAAGCGAAAAAGAAGTTATGCCGCTTTCCATTTTGCCCAAATCCATGCTGCCTGTGTTTCCAAAGCTGCTGTAGAGCTGCGAAAGCCTGCTCCTTATGTGCATAAGGCTGTTTTGCTCTGACGAGCTTTTTGACATTTTTATGAATATGCTTAGCTCTGCCATTATGTCACGTAGCACAGGCTCCCTGAGCAGTCGCGTGTCGCTTCTGCTTGAAGCTCCGCATTTTCTGTAGGCATACCACATGCATTCTTCAAGCTTTATTGCCTGAAGGTAACCAAGGGAGTATACCTGCCTGAAAATCGAGGAAAGCTCAGATATGCGCTCCCCAACAGTGCTTCCTTCTAACGCGAATATGTTTATGCCAGAATTTGCTGCATTCACCACTGTGCCTCCTATGCTACTAACCGTTTTTTCATGCTCGTTGTGGGCGTCGAAGACTATCACGCCTGCACCCGATTCCCTTATATCTGCCATCATGCTCCGCAGCAATGAGCTCTTGCCTTGTCCGCTCATACCAAATATCAGCATGTGTGGGTTTGCCTCGTTAGAGGGGCTTATCGATAACGTGCCGCCATGCTTCTTCCATGCAAAACGCCGCACAAACGTAAAAGTCCCATGGATATTTTCAAGTTTTATTGGCCTTGAAAGCAGGTATCTTGACTTGCCCAATGTTATCTTTATGCCGCTGGGATCTTTTTTTCCAAAATTAAACATCTTCGTTATCTTATACCTTATACTCATCATAACACCCAGGATACAATTTGACAAATTAGCACGCTGACGCTAGCCACAGCGCACAGCAATTAAAAACCCAGAAAAGCCTTCTTATAAAGCGCAAGGCAGCGCTACTCTTAATTTTTAATTAACACTTAAAGTATTTAAATATTTCATTTTGTATAAATAAGTATACTTAATGTAATCGACATAAAATAATCCCGAAAAGCGCTGATTATGGCACCATTAGAAAATTAGACAATCCGTAAGCCTATGCAAAAGTTTTTATATGATAACAAAATCATAAGATTGTGGGTTCCATGGGGGAAATTGCAGAAATTAAAAACAATCCGCATGAGAACTTCGAGATCAGTATAAGCATACTGAAACTTGAAAAAAAGGTACTCAGTGCGCAGAGGGCAAATTTTTTCTCACATCTGATGTCATTTGGAATTTCAGATGAGTCAGCGGCCAAAGCCAAAATTAAAGAAATTGACGCGCGCAAAAAAATCGACAAGAAGCTTGAAATGATTATAGAAGGGCAGAACAGGCATGCGGCAATAGAGTATATGAATATTTTGCCAAGCATAAGCACCACTTGCGAGAGGATAAAGAAGGTTTACAAAATAGATATAGGAATTGACAGGTTTGATGTTGAAAGGATAGCTGCAACTGCAGGCAGTGATATCATGACACCTTTTGTCCTGGTGCCTTATGTTACTGTAATAAGATCTTCAGAAAAGAACTTGGATGCTGCCTTCGCTATAATAAAAGAGATAAAAGATGCGAATGAGCAGATAATAAGAAGCCTTGAGCTTTATGAAAATGTAAGAAAGGTAAAGGATTTAGGCGTTGGCGCCCCAATATAGACTGTGTATGAATGCTTGAGATAGAGAGGACAGACCAGGTATATAAGAACATGCGCAGCCCTTCTTTTATCAGGGCGTATTATAGGATGAAAACGCTTTCTATGATAAAAGGCAACGAAATAGAGGGCTCAACACCTCCTGATCTTTTTGTAGGGAGCTACGGTTACCCGAACGTTTTCGTTGGGCCGCTGGTCCCGCCACAATATGGAGATACCACCATTTTGGGCACTCCCGAATCGTGGCCAGGCAAGGATATGGAAGAAATAGTAAAATTCAGGTCCCTGCTGGTAAGGGGAATGCACAGAACCAACGTTTTCAACCCAGACAGAGGTAAAATAGAGGAGATGCTTACTGAACTTGCAATATCTGATAAGTATGTTTATGCCGATGCCAAGTTTTCGCGCCCACCAATAATGAAGCCCGTTTTTGACGACGTAACGCAGCCTTTCGGGCCTAGCGCACCTATTGAAAGCTTCTCTATAGGCAGCGCTCATGCAAACAAGGATATAGAAAATGCTTACCATGACACCGATGCTACAGCAACCGAAAGCATTCTAGAGCTCTACAAGAAAGGGGTTCTTGTTTCAAAAATACAGAAAGCACTGTCAGCAGGTACGCTTGGCTTGGGTAAAAGGCGCAAGTACGTGCCTACTCGATGGAGCATCACTGCGGTTGATGACACAGTATCAAAGGCTAACCTCGCAAATGTCAAGAGCTACGGCTATATAGACTCCATAAGGGTGTATGAGAACGAGGCCTTGGACAACAGATGGATTGTGCTGATGCTTCCGATGGCTTGGAACTACGAGCTCATAGAGGCATGGTACCCCAAGACAGTATGGAACGTGGCGGGAGAGAAAGTTGCTATATACTCTTCGCACGAGTTTTTCGAGGGGAGGAAAGATTACGCTGAAATAGGCGGCTGCTACTATGCAGCGAGGCTTGCAGTAAGCGAATTTCTTGAAAAGATAGGAAGGCAGGCGGCTGTGGTAATAATGAGGGAAGCGCACGAAGGTTACACCATGCCGGTGGGAGTGTGGAATGTCAGGGAGCACGTAAGGGCGGCGCTGAGAAACAAGCCAATTGTTTTTGACGACATGAGCGAGGTGGCAAGGCACGTGGACGCAAAAATGATGATAAAATTCAGGATATGGCTGCAGAATAGCAAGGTGCTTACAAACCTGTACAGCCAGCGCAGGCTTGGAATTGGCTACAGCTTCAATGTGACGTGATCGGAAGCGCTGAATTTTAATGATATGCTGTCCTTAGCCTTTTCGCCGCGCAACAACAGTGTGTATTGTGCTCCTTCTATCAGTCCTTTGAAAATTACGTTGCCTGAACTGCTGAGCAGCGCTGACGCTCTCCTCTCTCCCAAATAGTGAAGATCTACGCGCATTCCAGTGCGACTTTCTGCACCGCCTATAGAAATATTGCAGTCTATCATCTTTGGGATCGCTGGTTGGCTTCTTTCGTGCGATGCGGCAACGCTTCCGTAAATCTCTCCCTCAGGTATTTCGGCAAAGACTGCACCAGAAGGCCTTCTGTTGCCCCTGTCGTAGCTTACGTAGCTTAAGGCGCATCTCCTCTGGCCGAGAGATCTCAAACTTGCCATTATCTGCTCGTTGTCCTCCATTCCAATGTCAAGCGACGCCAGTTTAACGACATCTGAACTCTGCCTGAAGTAAAGCTTTGTCTGGCATAGCCTCCTTATGCCTACATCTATCTCAGTCACGCTGTGAGCGATCAGTATCAAGGCTATTCCGCGCTTCCTGAAGTCTTGTATGCGCTGCTTTAGATCAGAAGATGCCGCTGACTGCTGCTCCCCGAAAGCCAGCTGCGCTTCTTCTATGCATACAAGCATCCTTAAGTCATGCTCCCCATAGGAATCGAAAGAATCTGCAATGGCGTAAACCTGGTTTAGTATTAGGGCGTAGAAGAAGGGTTTCATCTCGTTGCTAACTGCAGAGAGGTCGAAAAGGACGCCGTTATCCACGAGCTCCCTGAAATTCGCGCTGTTTTTTGTAGCAAACTCTGGTCTCGATAGCATCAGCCTAAGGTTCTCCAAAGCTGCTTTTATGTTTTCGCCGTGTTTTGTATATTTTACTCCGACGTTGCTGCGCTTCCCGTGTTGCTCTATTATTGCTTCCTCTATGTAATCGTATGTAGATACAGGGTCCGGATCGGCAGAGCTCGCGTAAGCCTTTTGGAATGCCGAAAGCAGGCACTTTTCCAGCGAGTTTTTGTATGGGCCAGCATTTGATGCAGCGGCCATCAACATTGCGAGGTTTTCGTAGAAGCGCTCGACATTAGTGCCTGTTGGGCACGAGAAAAAGTTTATTGGTATTTCTTGGTTGTAAAATTTTATCACGCGCATCCCATGCGATTCTGCAAAAGCATTCCATTCGTCAGTGGGAGAGATTATTACAGAGGGCATGTTATTCCCTACGAGCTGGCTTACTAGCGACATTGCAGCTCTTGTCTTGCCATAGCCTGGCAAACCAGTTATTATAGTGCCAAGGTTGAAAGAAGATTTGCTTGTTGTTATCTTTTCTCCGGTTGGAGAAACAGCATCCTCTACAAAGTAGCCTATCGTGATTTCACCTTGGAAAGGCATCGGCTTTGCGGTGGCAACCGGCACTACTCTAAGTATCCTATCTGAAAACGAAACTGCCTGGGAAGCAAGGCGCATGCTGAACGGGACCGCTTCTGCTGACTTGAGATAATCGAAAAGCCTTTCAAAGCCTGAGATGCGTGCTCTTTTTTCATCAAGCACAAGCACTCGTGACATGACAAACCTCCTGGCTCGCTCGGCGCATTCCGGATCTTTTGCATCTATGGCTATGGCGAGCTTGTATGCCATACCATTTGCTAAAATGGATTCGTTCAGAGTTTCTAACATGGCTTCAGCGATCCTCTTTTCGACTGAGCCGTAATAAAGGTCCATCTGGAGCGATCCTGCCTGCTCGTAACCGAATCTACCTTTGAGGCTTCTGGTGAACCTAGTGCCCTCCGTACTCATTGCGCTTTCGAGGCGCTTGCGCATGTTCTCTACATATGCCATCTCCGCAGGCATGAATGATACTATAACCCTAGCATCATAGCCCCTCAACGCAGCGTAAATGCCTTCAAGAATTTGCATTTTGCCATGTAGGGAGAAGAATGTGATAATCATCGGATTGTTGGGTTCCACTATTCCGCCAGGTTCTGAAAACTCCATGCCAAGAACTGCATTTTGCATGTCTTTGATTACGCGGCTATCAGAAACTGCCACAAGCGTTGATGATGACGCAAGGTTGTGTATTATCATGAAAGGCTTTCCCAATGGCGCTTTGACCATGTTGATATGCCGCATCGGATCCGGAATTGAAGATACATTGAATAATTTCACGCTCAAGAAAGCACCACAACGTAAAGCACAGCGATCGCAATATTGAGCACCGCTATGGCGAGTATTTTTTTGGAAAGCAGCAGCCCAGGTGGATGCCCGTGCCTGAGCCACGATACCATTACAAACAGCCCCGAAGCAAAAACCATGCAGAGAGGCCCTAATTTTATTTGGTCAACATATGACAATACAATTGAAGCTGTAGACCCCACACCCGCCCCTGCCAGAATTGCAGACGCATACAAACGCACAAGACTTGTTTCCTTGTAAATTTTTTTAATTTTTATCACGAAAACACCAGATATGCAGCAATTGCAACAGCAAATGTAAGGGCCATCGCTGCCCCGATAGAATATTCTACGCTTTTTACCTTTCCCTCTGGGGCGAATGCGCCTGCAAGTATGAGCGTGCTAAGCGCAAGGCTTGCCAAGATGCCTGTAAGCTTTGCAAGCGAGAATATCAGACTAACTATAATGTTCGTGTAATGACCTCTATGTCAAGCTTGTAATTTATCATGTATGAAAGCAGTATTCCTCCCGCCTTGCTATAGCTGCACGCTGCGCAGACAGTGCTAGCCGCATCATCGTACGAGCTTACGGCAACCTTCAGGATGTCGTGATTGCGAGGATTGAAGGCTCCGGACAGCCTGTGCAACGACAATGCGCTTACCAGCAATAGTTCTGACATGGCGCGATGCTCAATGCTGTTTTTTCTGCCCTCGAATATTCCGTTGATTATAAGTTCGCCATATGCGAATTCCTTGAAGCCGTTTGCCTCTGGCAGCTCTGAGGCGCTGCTTCCTGGGCTGCCTGGCTCATCTTGAAAGTGCAGAATCGCATAGCGCTTGACAAAATTCATTGACCTCAATGAAACAAGAATAGCAACGCCGAGCGCTATTGGCAAGAGCTGAAACAGAAGATTCACTATGCTGCTGTTCATATGTTCACCAGAGTAAAAAGATTTCCGTTGTTTATCACTTTCCATCCCTTTTTTTTCAGGTTTTCAAGCGCCAAAGAAAAGCTTCTAGCGCTTACCTTGTATTTTTCTGAAAGCGCATCTATAGAAGAGGGGGTCTTTACTGCTTCCGACACCAGAATGCCTTCCAAAAGGCTATCGGCCTCGGCAGTTGCACTTTTCAGCTTTGCTTCCAATGCCGATTTTTCAGCTCGCAAGAAATTTATCCGCTTTGCTAAAACGATGTAGGAGTCGCTTTGCGTGTATTGTATACCAGCTGAGACCTCGCGATAATGGCCAATCTGTCCGTCTGCAAGCAACTCTACAAGGTATGGAAATATGCTTGAAATGTCTACAGAATACTTGCCCTGAAGGAATGAACAAATGCTCAGCAATTTCAGCATGGCATCCCTCATGAAATAAAGGGGCGATGATTCAGAGAATACGCCTAAGCGCATGTAGTTCTGCGAAAGTTCTATTTCGTAATAACGGTCGCTATCTTCTTCTATGGAATAAAGCAGTGAAGTTCCGCGGCGAATAGCCTTGGCAGAGGGATACCCTTCCATAGCCTTTTCTATTGTGCTGAGCCTGCACTTTGCCTCCGCCCTGACTATTATTGCTGAATTCAGGTATCTCTTGCCATTCTGCCTCATCTGCTCACTTCCTTGGTTCGTCTATTGCTTTTGAAAACGCGTCCGCTATTGCGAAGTCGCTCAAGCCCATTTTGGACAGGCCTAAAAGAATGGCGTGCCTGTCGGCTCCCCTGTGCAAAAGCCCTGCTATCATCCCTGCCAGGTCTACATAATCCCCATCGTCTATCACTGCCGCGTCGCTGCCTGCGACATCTGCAATAAATTTCTCAAGCTCCTGTCTGCCTATTCTGACTTCCATATTGTCACCTGCTCCGATTTTTAGAATTTTGTCAGCTTTGGCTCCTTCTATGCGCCTTATGAAAAAAGCACTCCTTGATTCTTTGCCATGCAGCTGTATCAGCATGCAGCTGCCTATTCCAAGTCGTTGTATTTCAGCCATTTCAGACGGCAAAATGTTGTAGTTCTTAGAAAGCACTTCTATGCTCTGCCTGTCCTGGAGCCTGAATATGAAGACGTTTGCAACATTTTCAAGAAGAGGCGCTGCCACGTCTTCTACTGCTTGCGACGCCACTATAAGCCCGCAGCCGTATTTTCTGCCTTCCCTCAGTAGTATTTCGAGAGTGTTGCTGTGCGAAAGAAGCTTCCAGGCCTCGTCTATCGCTATGTGCATTCTCCTTCCTCCAGTCCTCATGTAATTTGTTGCCTCAACAAGAGCAGAATCTGCAGTTGCTATCTTATTTTCCTCTGGCATGAGGGAGTGAAGATCCATATATATGATTCCCCCATTGCATCCGCGAAGCGCTTCAGGCAGCTGCGCTGTAGATTCCACATTCACGGCAAAATCCCCAAATTCGGCGTACTCCCCAGTTATATCTATTACCAGGACAAGCGCATCTGAAACCACAGAGAGCATCATTATCAGGCTCTTCATAAGGTAGCTTTTCCCGCTGCCAGTCATTCCAAATATGAATATGTGAGGGTTCATTGACGCGCTTAGATCTAGGAAGGACGGCATGCTACGAATGTAGCTTCTGCCAAGATATATGCAACTGTCAGATGCTTTTGCGGCTTCTGCCTTGGATGGCTCGGTGCTTCCGATAAGGAAAAAAAGATTACTTACAGACCGCGAGCTCTGCCTGAATGTGCGCACTCAATCCCCCACTATTCGCAAAAGGTCCTCGCCTTTGCACACGCTGTAGCCTATTCCGAGCGCCGCCCTGAATATTTCGGCCACTTGCGCAAGCTGCTCTTGGGATTCCCTCGCCGCTATGCCAGCGGCACTGCCTGTTGCGAAGGAGCGCAAGTAAGCAAAGGCTTCTACAGGCTTGCTTCCATCTTCCACGCTTTTTATCTCGTTTTCTATCATTGACAGCTCTCTTTTGAGCCTGCTGATCCTTTCGTATGATGAAGAAGGAGTGTTAGAAATGGCTATTTCCTTCATCCTCCGCCTTGTTTCCAGGGCCTCGGTAAATGCCTTTGTATTTATTTTTCTTATTCCTATGGTAAATTCGAAAGGCACTCCTGCCTTCTCTATTATTTCGGCAAACTGCTCGCTTTTGTATTGCAGGGGTTTGTCCATTTTAAGTTCGGCTATAGAAACGCTTTTGTATGAACCGCCTTCCCTTTTGACTGCCGAGGTCATGCTGCCATCCAAGGAATAGCCGCCTGAAAGTTCTATTACTCTGGACCTACTGAGTATTAAGCCATTTATTATTCTGCCCGAATGCATGTAAATAACTGATGCCGCTGAAAGGACAAGCGCCAGTAGGAGCAGGGTTGCGCTGCCGAAAAGCGCTGCGGAAATTAGCGAAAGCACTGCAAAAGCGTATATGGCGTACGCGTAAATGTTTGTGTCGTTCAATTCCATCATACCATCTTTATAAGACCGCCAAACGCCGCCTCTGAGCCTAACGCTCTGGCAAGCTCCCTTATGGATATGTATGTTATTGCCAGGCTAAATGCAGGCAGTATGAAAACCTGCATTACCAAGCCAGAGACAAAGGCAAGCAGCGAACTGAAAATGCCGCTGACAGAGTTTGCTACAGAGCTTATTCCCCCAGTTATCATGCCAACAATACCGCCATTTGAAGTTTCGTTGGTAGAGTTGTAGCTAGATATGCCGTCTAGGCTTCCGCTGAATGAACTTGCTGTGCTGGTTACGCTTTCTATGCTTGTCTGGTTGATACTTGTGGAATAGCTGTTCATAAGAAAGGCATTGAGTAAATATGACAAAGGCAATACCACGTAAAGCCCTATTGCCAAAGATATGAAGAAGCCTCCTACTCGCCTAGTGAGATAAAAGCTTCTCAATATTAGCCCAGTAGGAAGTATAACGGTCGTCGCAGTAAGCGCCACGAACGAGAGCACAGATGCTTGGACTGATATTCCGACAAACGCTGCGGCAGTGATTGTTATTATGTGCTGCAGTTCGGAAAGGAAAGGGTTCAGCACATTGCTGAACGAAAATGAAGCCACAAGAAGGTCTATTCTTATGCCTGCTATTATGCCAAGCACTATTGCAAGGCCTATCAGCGCGAAAAGCATGCCCGAGATAGTAGAAAGAAGCGACGAGTGCTGCGATCCCATGAAAGTGTAAGGGGAGCTTCCAGCAAGGTAATTATACGCAAAACACAGCGCAGCGTTGTTCGACATGAACTCGGGGCATGAGAAGCTGCTGCTTGATGAGTATGTTATGTTGTTCATAAATGATGTAATTATACCGTTGCTGGCGAAAAGCGCCAAGAGACCGCCTACCATTGCGGCGTTTATTATCGACTGGTATATCTCGCTTCTCCCAAATTCCTTGAGCCGCTTGTCATCTAAGGCGTAGCCTATACCTAGTACTATCCCGCTTATTGAAAGCATTATGGCTATAATTAGAGTTGCCATGCCGAAGCCGTAAATGCCAAAGGGCAACTGCTGGTAATCCATCTATTCACTTTGTCATGTTTATGGTGAGATTCGAAAGCAGGTGCGTTGAGGCTATTGCAAGCCCATTTGAAGCTACAGAGAGTACAGCGACTATAACTGCGCCTATTATTATGTTTATGGAAGCGGTGTGGAAGTTTGCCTTCTTGTCCGGAGGCAGCATCTGGCCAAGCGCGTAGAATATGCCTGCCACTATGAAAAGCACTGCGCTCAGCATAGGACCTATGTGCATGAGCAGCGCCTGAACGTAGTTGAGCGTGCCTATTATGTCAAGGGAGAACACAGACGCCTTGTACTCGCCGCCAAGCACAAAGAGCACCAGTATTATGAGCTTTGGGTATATGCTCCTCGCGAAACCCAGAAATACCTTGCCTTTTTGTATATTCATATACTCATCTTTTTACTTTGCTAAATTATATTTACTATAATAAATATTTAAAGCTTTCGCAAACGGATTGACAATGACGGCGAGCCCTGCGACTGAAGAGAGAAGAAAAATGCGCGCTTAATAGAAATCATTATATAGCTTTTGCACCCAATAATAGAGTGCTTGCACAGGTCAGCTGTGCTTGCATCTTACGGTGTTTAAATGAGACTTAGACCTGCAAGAGCTACTAGAAAGATAAACAGCCAGGCATGGGCGAGGTACTCGCTTAGGAAGCCCAGGAAGAACTACATAAAAGCGCTGCCACACACTAGCCTGCTTATATTCAAGATGGGTGTTGACAAGCCAGATTACGGCATGAAGCTTATACTTGAGGCTGAAAACGACGTGCAGCTCAGGAGCAATGCTATAGAAGCCGCAAGACAGGCAGCCAACAAGTATTTGGAAAGGGAGATTCCTGGCAATTACTTCTTCAGAGTGCTCACATATCCTCACAACGTGCTTAGGGAAAAGAGAATGGCTACCGGGGCCGGTGCAGACAGAATTTCGCAGGGAATGACCCTCGCATTCGGAAAGCCTACGGCTGTAGCGGCAAGAGTCAGCAGGGGCCAGGCGCTGTTTGAAGTGAAGATACCTTCAGAAAAGAAAGAAATAGGCTACGAAGCGCTGAGGAGGTCAAAATCAAAGCTTTCAGGATTATACAAGATAATTAGGCAGGATCTTGGCAATGCAAGCGCCAAAGCTCAGGGCGCTGCTGCTGTCGAAGCCGCCTAATTTATACTTTTTCTTGCATTATTATTTAGGATTTGATGCCAACGCAAAGGAGCCTGTACATAGGTGCTATACTTGCACTGATATCCGGTGTGATGCTGTCCTTCAGGGCGCTCTTTCTCATAACCAGGATATCATACTCCATCGGCTTTGCCGGAGGGCTGAGCGGTGCGATAAGTGCATACGGTATAAAGGCTTCAAATTCCACTATAGCTGCGATAGCAGGCATGCAATCGCTCAGCATAGCCATGTATGTCGCTTATGCCATAATTCCATTTGCTGTAATAATCCTCGCTGCAGGCGCGCTCTGGCTATTTGCGCGCACATATATAAGGGCTGTAGCCGCAGTAGTTATGCTCTCTGCAATAGTCGCAGCTGTGCTTGTGGCAATACTTGAATTCAGCCTGAGCTTCAGTGAGCCCGCAAACATATTCGAATCCTCTTATGTAGGCGCGGCCATAGGCGTGGTCGCGGGCATTTACGTCATTGCCACTTCTGAGAGGAAAGCTCCAAAGAAGGTTGCAAAGGACTTTGAAGTCAATCCCGAGACACCTTACACAAATATAGAAGTGCTTTCAAACAGGATCATGTCAAAGCTCAATGGCGATATAAAGATACTGGACACGCACTTCGATGCCACTGGGCTCAAAAATCTTTCCAGGATCTCGAGGGGCCATGCAAACAACTACAGCAGCATTTCTGTGCTTACAAAAAGAGATAGGCTTAACAAGGAGCTCTCTGAAGCCTATTACGATTTCAAGAAGGAGCTCGAAAACAGCGGCACTGCCTTCGAATTGCGGATCATGGATGATGCCGATGCCGTGGGGCAGCACGAGAGGATGATAATGGATTCGGCAATAGCCTACAAGATACCGCCGCTCAACATAATAAACAGAAAGAGTGAGCATATTGTAGGGATAAACCACACCGAGGCTGAGAGAAGGTTCAACGAGCTGTGGAACAGGGCAACTAAATACGAGAATCTCAAGTGATGGCAATGAAGATACTTTTGCAGTTTCCTGAAGGGCTAAAGCAGCACGCTCTTGAGTACGCAAGAAAACTCGAAGCAGAGGGCAACGAGGTTGCGATATCGGCATCGCCGACTTTCGGAGCGTGCGACCTGGCATTGGACGAGGCAAGGCGCATAGGCGCGGACAAGCTAGTGCATTTCGGCCATGCTGAATTCATGCGCGTCGATTTCAACGTAGAATATGTTGAATACAGGATAGACGCAAGCCTCGAGCTGCTTCCCGAATCGCTGAAAATGCTCGAGGGCCACGATACCATAGGAGTAGTGACGACTGTCCAACATGTACAGCAGCTTCCGGAAATAAAGCGCTTCTACGAGGAGCACGGAAAGAAGGTTTTAATAGGGAAGCCTTATGGCTTCGCGAGGCACGAAGGCCAGATACTCGGATGCGACGTAGGCAGCGCGGCTAGAATAGATGGAGATGTTGACGCTTTCGTCTACTTTGGCGGAGGGCTCTTCCATCCAATGGGCGCGCTTCTCGCAACCACCAAGCCTTTCCTTGTCGTAGAGCCATTTGCGAAAAAGGTAGAGTTTATAGATAGCTATAGAGAGGCCTACAAAAAGAGGTCAAAAGGCAGAATATTGAGCGCGATGTATGCAAAGAGTTTCGGAATATTGGTTAGCACGAAGAACGGCCAGTACAACATGGCGCTTGCCAAGATCATAAAGGAAAGGATAGAAAAGGCTGGGCTCCGGGCGGCCTTGCTGGTTTCGAACACTTTCGACTTCGACTCCTTGAACAACATGATGGAAATCGATGCCTTCGTCAACACTGCTTGTCCCAGGCTGGTCACTGATGACGATGAAAGGCTCAGGAAACCGCTTCTAAGCGCCAACGAGCTTATTGAAGCGCTGGAGATGATTGAAGAGGCAAAGAAGAGCGAAGGCTAATCCTAACAAAAACAGAAAAATAGAATAAAAATAAAAGAAATTCAGCAGATTAGCTTGCTTTTGCAGTGATAGTTGCTATCTGTGTCATAAGGCCGCTTTGACTACCGACTGTGTAGACTGCGTATATGTAGCCTGAGAATGTGGAGCCTACAGAGCTAGGCAGAGAAGTTGCTCCACCAGCAGAATTTACATATGCAGTAAATTGAGGTGTTGCTGTCTGCCCTGACACTAGTCCTCCGCTAACTATGACATTTGCGCCAGGAACATTTGTGCATGATGTTGTCGGTACCACACCACTGCCTACCAAGCAGAGAGTAGCTGCACTCCATGTGGCTCCAGTTGCTTGACCTACTGTTGCAGTTAGAGTACCACCGTGTAATATAGGGCTGCTGCACAGGTATCCGCTGCTAGCGATGCATGTTGTTCCCAACAGTGAAGCACCGCTGAAGACGCCGAGGCTGAACAATGCCCCTAGCACTACGGCTATTATAAGTATAGCCCAACCGTATGTCATTAGGTATTCCATTGCGCTTTGCGCTTTTAAGGTTCTCATACTAACCACTTTCCTGGTAATACTGCAAATAAAACCTATTTAAACCTTACTATTGCACTTTGCAAAGCAAATATACAGTAATAAAGTTGATGCTAAACACCAAAAAAACAGAAAAATAGAAAGAAAAAATAAAAGAAATTCAGCAGATTAGCTTGCTTTTGCAGTTAGGGTTGCGACTTGGGTAAAGTATTGTGTTCCGCCGGCCGCTGTCTGGTACTCTGCCCACAATGCACCTGCCGTTGTTGCACCTACTGAAGATAATCCAGATACAGTAGTGCCATAGCAACTGCCTGTTAGAGTTACTGGAGTTGACTGACCACTGTTAAAGCTTCCAAGTGACTGAACGCAAGTGCTTGGTACTGAACTTGGCGCGGCGGTGCCCGAAGGTACATAGAAAATATTGGCTCCTGCCCAGTTCACGCCAGTGCTCTGGCCGAATGTGAACTGCAATCCATTTGTGTGCGACCATATAAGCCCGCTGCACAGGTATCCGCTGCTAGCGATGCATGTTGTTCCCAACAGTGAAGCACCGCTGAAGACGCCGAGGCTGAACAATGCCCCTAGCACTACGGCTATTATAAGTATAGCCCAACCGTATGTCATTAGGTATTCCATTGCGCTTTGCGCTTTTAAGGTTCTCATACTAACCACTTTCCTGGTAATACTGCAAATAAAACCTATTTAAACCTTGCCATTGCACTTTGTGGGCAGAATGTACATAAGTAATGATCAAAAAACGAAAAAGAATTTACACCGCCTTGAGTGTAACTACTGCTATCTGAGTTGCATACACAGGGCTTGAGCTTGTAGTTTGGTATACCGCCCATATCGCCCCTGATGTTGTTGCCCCTACGGTGCTTGGCAGGCCGTTGAAAGACGCGCTTACCTGCTGCCCGCTCGCAATTGCCTGTGGGGCTGCAAAGCCTGCTATCGTACCGCTCGGGCAGCTCACCGTACTTAACTGTGGCGGGATGGTAGTGGTAGTTGTAGTAGTAGAAAGCTGAATCGAAGAAAATGAAATAGTATTGCCACTTGGCGCCGACATCGATGAGAATGAGGCAGTGCTGTTGGCTGGCGCAAAGCATACAATTGCACTATACCAGCCTGTGCCGGTAGCCTGGCCTATGGTAACGTTGAAATAGCCACCGTGCAATATGGGATTGCTGCAAAGGTATCCAGAGCTTGCAACGCAAGTTGTGCCAACTAAAGAGGCGGTGCTGAACACCCCCAAAGAGAACAATGCCCCTAGCACTACGGCTATTATAAGTATAGCCCAACCGTATGTCATTAGGTATTCCATTGCGCTTTGCGCTTTTAAGGTTCTCATACTAACCACTTTATTTGTAATACCGCAAATTAGCTGTCTAAACCTTTTATTTGTTGCGTTTTCCTGGTGAAGAGTGTCTGTGCTTACTTTGCGCCACTCCAAGAAGATCGCTGCCTGTGCCTTCTATCAGTATCCTGGCAACATCCTGCTTCTTCCTGAAGCCCGGCATGAGAGACTCCGCAAACCTTATGTGCCTCGTTGCATCGTATATTCCCTGCATCTTCTCGTAGTATGACTCTGCTTCAGCGGCATCGCCCTTCCTGAGCGCCTCGTAGGCCTCCCTTTTAAGCTCGCCGACGACGTCCATGATGCCAAGCAGATAGGGCACTGCCGTCTCGCCTATTTCTTTCATTGATGGTATTTTACCATCCTTGATTACAGACATGAATACCATGAGCTCTGTGAACTCCTGATGAGCTTGCTGGGAGTAGTATTCGAAGCCTTTTTCTGCGACTGAGAGCTCCTTCATGAGCGCTTGCAGTTCCTTCATAGAAGCCGAAGAGGACTTGAAGTCCCGGTTGTGTATTGCTGTTATCGCATAGCCTGTCAGTCTTATTATGGATCTTGAAAGATCCATCACCCTGTCCTGCCTCTTCTGAAGCGCAGAGAGCTCCTTGGTTATTTCGTCTATATTTGGTATCATCAAAACACCTCATTTCCTCCCGGCACTCCTCCCATGCCAGAAAATGTACTGCTGAGCGTAACCTGCATAACTTCCCCACTTCTTCTCCGCGAAATTGTGTATCTCTTTGATGCTGCTCCGCTTTTTAAGGTATTCGCGCTCCATCACTCTCTTTATCCAAGTATCTATAGGGAACGCCTCTAGCTTTCCGTAGCCCATGAGAAGTATGCAGTCCGCAACCTTGTCCCCTATCCCGTTCATTTCCATCAGCTCCGCCTTGGCCTCTTGATAGCCCTTCGAGGCAAGATTTTTCCTTTCTATGCTATTCCACTCCTCGGCAAGCTCCTTTATGTACTTCGCCCTAAAGCCTGTGCCGCATGCCATGAGTTCCTTCACTGTCGCTGCGGCTATTGCTTCCGGCTCTGGGAAGAGCCTGCCAATTCCAAGAGATGAGTCTGCCTCTTCGCCGTAATTCTCGATAAGTGCCTTCATTATGCGCCTTATCCTCTTCACGTTGTTGAATTGAGACACTACAAAGGATAAAGCAGCCTCCCAAGGGTCATTAAGCGTGACCCTCAAGCCGTAATAGCGGCTTATTGCGTTCTTTATGTTGCTGTCAGTGCTTATGCGCTTGTATATTTCCTTGATGTCGTGATCCAGACTGAATCTCCGTGTTATTTCGCTTCTTGCCCCTGCCGCAGAATATTTGCCAGAGTATTCGTATGACAGTTCTGCATCTTTCCCATGCTGATAAGCCCTTACCCTGAAAACGCCCTTGCGCGTTGCATAAACTACGCTTCCGGAGCTTCCAGAAAAAGAGTAGTCTGCGCAGAATGTCAAGGGCTGCGCGCTTTCTATAGTATAGCGCATGCTGAAGTCTTTAGCTATCATATGATCTCTCCAAGCTGCTTCCTTACCTGCTTTGCTGTGTCGCGATCCCTGATTGTGAAAGTGTCGTCCTCAATGCTCTGGAAGTCAACTGTTATGCAGCGCGGCACGCCTATCTCGTCCGCCTTCGCATATCTCTTACCTATGCTCCCTGAATCAGAGTAGTAGCAGCTCACCCTCTTCTCGCCTAGCAGCCTTACTATCTCGCGTGCCTTTGCCATGAGCTTCTCGTCCTTTTGGAGCGGGAATACCGCATACTCGTATGGCGCAATGCGCTCTGGTAGCCTGAGCCATTTCCAGCCGCGGTTGTCATCAGCTACGCTGTTGTCCAGAAGCGCAAAGAGCAGCCTGTCTAGGCCCATACTTGCTTCTACCACGTGAGGAATTATTTTCTTTTCTCCGCTGACAACTGATATCTCGCTTCCAGACTCCTTAGAATGGGCACTGAGGTCGTAGTCTGTCCTGTATGCGGTGCCAGCAACTTCTATAAAGCCGTATGACGTCTTTATCTCTAGATCGACATTGCCCTTCGAATAGTGTGGAGCTTCCTCCTTAGGTATTTCGGCAAACCTCGTTATGCTGTTGTCAAAGCCCATCGCCCTTACGATAGACTGCTCCAGGTATAGCAACACAGCAAAGTGCCTGTTTGGCAACTTGCCTGACTCTAGAAGTTCTCCAAGCGTTTTTTCCTCGGTTTTCTTCTCTGCACTGTAGAAGTTTATTCTTGTCTTGAGCGCCGCTTCAATGTCTATGGTGCCGATGCCGTGCAGCTCTTCAGAGGGGTCGAAGAACATCTCAATTTCCATCTGACTGAATTCCCTCATTCTGATGAGCTGCTGCCTAGGCGAAATCTCGTTGCGATATGCCTTGCCGACCTGCGCTATGCAAGAGGGCAACTTCATTCCGTATGTCTTGAAGAGCGCCTTGAAATCCAGGAACATGCCCTGCGCGGTTTCAGGCCTAAGATATCCTGTTTCGCTGCCAAGGGGGCCTATCGGCGCCTTGAAAAGCAGGTTGAAGGATTCTACATTTGAGAGCTCGCCGCCGCACTTTGCGCACTTTATGTTGTGCTCCTTGAGCCTCCTTTCTATATCTTCCATGCGAAGCTTGCTTACCTCGCTCGCTGACTTCTCGTCGCCCTTGGAATTGTAGAATTCCTCAAGCAGCTTGTCAGCCCTGTAGGGCGTGCCGCAGACTTTGCACTTTACTATAGGGTCTGTGAATGAAGCAAGATGGCCGCTGGCTTTGAGGACTATTTCTGGCAGTATGCTTGTAGTCTCTATCTCTAGCGCGCCAAGCTGATCAACGAAAGTGCTGCGCCAGAGCGCCTCTATGTTGCGCTTTATCCTGAGCCCTATAGGGCCGTAGTCGTAGAAGCCCGCGACCTCGTTGTATATGCCGAAGGCCGGGTAGTAGATGCCCCTCCTTGAAATTATGTCTGAAGCGTTGCCTTCGTTAGCCATAGAAACACTTCATATTTGTTCTGATACATCTATATATTTTACAGGAATTGTCAGTAGAAAGTCTCCCACATTTTCCTTGCCAGTTTTCCGGTGCGCATGTACTTTTCGGCCGCTTTATCTGCATTTTCTCTTCTCTTCCTGTGCTCTGCAAGGAAGCTGTTTATCTTTTCTATTGCTATAGCCTTGAGCTCGCCAGTGAGCATCTTTCCAGAACGGTATTCTTCCTCTATACGCTTGAGCTCGTTGTCATCCGGCTCTAGAAGGTAGCGCAGCCATATGAAAGATACGTCTATGTCTGGGTTGCCTCCGAGCTTCCTGTGGAGCTCTACGGTGTCCCTTCCTCCAGAAAAAGCGTATTTGTTAACCTTGTGCTTTACCTCCTCAGGAGTGTCTGTAAGGTATATTGCACTTTCAGGTATTGAGGCGCTCATCTTTCCCTCAGTGCCTGCAAGTGGAGGGAGAAACTTGCAGTATATTTGCGCCGGCTTTTTATAGCCCATGCCATCTACTATGTCTCTTGCCACTCTCCAGTAAGGATCCTGGTCTATCGGCGAAGGTATAACGCAGCGGGACTTCTCGAACATTGTAGGCACTATCTCTATTGCGGGGAAGAATATCATGCCTGTGTTTGTGGATGGCGTGAAGCCGAAAACCGCCTTTACTGTGGAGAATGTCGTCTTCTTGGCTATTTTTATTGCCATGCGGTAGACGTTGCCTATGTACTCGGTGTCCTTGAATATGAAAGTCTTGTCCGGATCGAATCCCACAGCGGCGAGGTCAAGTATGTTGTCGTCTGCGAACTTGTCTATGCTGCTCATTTCGGCGCTGCTCTTGAACATGAACTTCTCGTCGTCAGTTACCTGTATGTAGAGGTTGACGTTGAACTTTTCCTGAAGCCACTTTGTGAATATGAAAGGCATGAGGTGGCCTATGTGCATGGGTCCTGACGGGCCTCTCCCCATGTAGAGATAAAAGCCCTCACCTTTTTTGTATTCTTGAAGCGCGAGGTCGAAGTCCCTGTGGGCAAAGTAGATGTCCCTGCTCAAAAAGAAGCTCCTCTCGCCTGAGATATTCTGCACTTCGTCCTTAACAGACTGGGGTATCCTAGACACGCCGAACATCTTGATAAGCCTGTCGTAGTCTATGCTACCGCTGACTTCCCATGGCGTGACGACCATTTTTTCTCCCATTGTAGCACCGAATAGGAGTATATTGCATGCATTATTTAAAATATTTCCCTACTAAAGGCTATTGTGATGTCATGTCCGACAAGATAAGATGCTCGCACATACTTGTTGAGAAGATGAGCACTGCGCAGGAAGTGATTGAGAGGCTTAAGAAGGGCGAGAGCTTCGCCAAGCTGGCAGAGCAGTATTCCATAGACGGATCCAGGAAGCGCGGGGGCGACCTTGGCTACTTCTCAAGGGGGCAGATGGTAAAGCCATTTGAAGACGCCGCGTTCAAATTGGAAGTGGGCCAGGTTTCTGATATAGTCAAAACGCAATTCGGCTACCACGTAATAAAAAGGACAGGATGAGCGCAGTCATTCATCAGGGCGCCTATCTGCTAGATTTACAAGAAGATGCTCTACCTCGTCCCAATTGTCTGCAATTAGCAAGTTCTCTTTCTCCTTGGTGCCCTCGTTCCAAGGCCTCCTGATTAGCACCACTTTCTTGCCTGCCGATGTGAACTCTTCGGCCATCATGGGATTGTCGTCAACGTATGCGTAAACCTCTTCCATCATTTTTTCAGAATGGTGCGCAACATGCACCAGCCTGTTGTACCTTATCCCGTTGAGCGAAAGCCATTCTTTGATTGTGCTGTCGGAAGCAAGCGAAGCTGTAGTGATATATATCTTGTAGAATTGGCTGATGTTGTCGATTATCGAGGGTATGTGCCTGTCAATAATTTCTATCTCACTGTGCCTCTCATCCCATGCAACCTTGAGGGCACTGATTATGGCATTTTTGTCAAGGAACTTGAACTGATTCTCGACATGCCACATCTTTATGTCGCTGTAGTTTATCTTGACGCCAGTGGTATCTTCGATTACCCTGAGCCACACCGGAGTAAAGTCGGCAATTGTATCGTCAAGATCTATTCCTATAGCCTTCATAAAAACACTTGAAGTTGAACAGAGCGTATAGTATATGAGTATTGCCTTTAAGGTTTAGGCGCATGCTGGCCGTAATGTTTTATTAGATTCTTTACATTTTCAGGAGCCACAGTCACGCAGTCGAATTCAGCGGGCTTTTCCTTAAAGTCTTCTGCTGAAATAGAATTTATGTTCTTGCTTGTTATTTTGTCCAAATCCACTAGATCTTTGACATTAATATATTTGTCGTTGAGCAGTTTCGTATACTGATATAATTTTAATTTGTCGTCGCCTATTTCCGCCATTCTGCTTACCGAATCCGCAGGATCCATTATAAGAAGAAGCCTCTCTTTTGCATTTCCAAAATAGAAGTTGACTATCCCGTATGCCAGCACCCAATGCCCTCCAGACTCAAGCATAACGTAATTGCCCTCTGAAACCTTTCTGTATATGTCTTCTGCTTTTAGTTTCATCCCTGGATGCATTTCTACTTCGCTCAAATGCTCCCTGCCCGCGACCTTGTAAGACGTATGTGGTGTGCTCTCTATTTTCTGATTCTCAGGCCTTGCTTTGTTTTCTTCAATATTCGCTTGAGATATGAGATTGTAGTCTGCATAAACATCGATTCTCCTTGATATTCCATTGCTTTTGTTTATTTTTTGGATGAGCTCTGCAAGCTGATATGCGTCAGCACCGTGCTCCACGAATTGATAAAGGTGGTCGCGCTCCCATTCGTCCACGTTTATGCTTTTGCCTGTATAGCCTTCTATCATCGCTCGCACTACTGTAGGGCCGCACTCCAAATTTGTACGCTGCTCAAGATTTTTTACCGGCAGTTTCACTTCAAACTCGATTCTGATTTCGCCCGTCTTTTCCATGGTTTATTTTATGTATTTCGTGATATTTAAAGGTAACCTTTGCCGATGGTAACAATTAATAAATTCAAATGCCATCAATAAGCGATGCTATGAGATTTCTTGTTACAGGAGGCGCAGGCTTCATAGGGAGCAACGTAGTGCAAAAACTTGTCGATGAAGGCAATTACGTGGTCGCGTATGACAACCTGAGTTCAGGCAAAATCAGCAACCTGAATGGCGTAATTGGGAAAAAGAATTTTGCCTTAGTAAAGGGCGACCTCCTTGACAGCAAAATGGTAGAAAAAGTGCTGAAGGAAGGCAGATTTGACACTGTTGTTCATCTGGCCGCAAATGCGGACGTAAGGGCAGGCATAAAGAACACGCGCATAGACGTCAACAATGGCATTGTTGCAACGCACAACCTGCTTGAGGCGATGAGAAAGGCGGGTTGCACAGACATAATGTTCTCTTCGTCTAGCGTCGTTTATGGCAATGCAAAAGTGAAGCCGACTCCTGAAGACTATGGACCTCTGCTTCCGATAAGCATGTACGGCGCTGCGAAGCTTGCTGCAGAAGGGCTCATAAGCGCGTATGGCGAACTTTTCGGCTTCAGCTATGCCATATACAGGTTTGCCAACGTAGTAGGCAACAAGCAGGGCCACGGTGTGCTAGTAGATTTCATAGAAAAGCTCAGGAACAACAGCAAAGAGCTTGAGGTGCTTGGCAATGGAAAGCAGAAGAAATCTTACATAGACGTAGGGGATTGCGTTGAGGCAATGTTCGCATCGCACAAGACTGGAAAGAATATTTTGCTTAACCTTGCAACGGATGGGCAGACAAGCGTATCTTTCATAGCAAAAAAACTTTTGGAAAAGCTTGGAAGCACGGCCAGGATACGCTATACCGGCACCAGCAAGGGATGGCCCGGAGACATAGCGAATACACTTCTCAGCAATAAAAAAATGAAAAGCATGGGAATAAAGCTGAAATATGCAAGATCTGACGACGCGCTGCTCCATGCAATTGACGTCATGATTAACAAGAATTACTAGGATGCTTTAAGTTCTACAGCGGCGTTTCCATAAGCCCCTCCGCCTTGACCAGTGGCGAGCGTGATGAAGTAGTCTTGCGAAGGAAGGTACACTGCGCCGTATTTTGACATATGCCAAGTGGATGAAGACTGGCTCAGGTATGTGACGTTGTCTGCGCCTGTTATTTTAACTGCCTCCCACCCGGAGGTTCCCCCGCCGGCATAAACGTAAAGCTTGCCTCCTGTCCAGCTGCATACGCCTCTTATTGTTGAACCCCACGAATTAGACGACAGCGTGAAACCGTTGCATGAAGAGTAGTTGGACGATGAAACAGACGGGTTCTGCACTTGGGGCGCTACTGTGTAATTGTAATTGTAGCCTGCTGCGCCGGAATACGGCACTTGCGCACTAGTGAAATTGTGCGACATTAATATAGGAAGGAAAACGCCAATGGCGAAAAGCGCGACAATTATAACGACTATTATACCTATTATTATTGGTACAAGTATCGCTATGCCGAATGCGGCGCCCGTGCTTATTTTCTGCTGCTTTGAAAGAGCTATCACTAGCACTATGAAGCCCCATATACCCATGACAAAACTTATTATGCCGCCAAGTACTGGTATTATTATAGCCCAGTAGAACAGTACAGTCGGCACAACGCTATAGACTACTGCTGTGACAGTGGCGCTGTAGCTGTTTTTGAACTGCCTGAAGAGCTTGCCGAATATGTGATAGAGCCCTGCGCTGATGAAAATGCTGATTGGGATTAAAATCCAGAGTATCAGCAACGGCAATGCGATAAAGTCAAGCGCGCCGAATCCTCCGAGGATGCTCGTAAAGACTAAGCTGCTCTTGATTATAGATAGCATGAAGACCGCAAACAGTATTGCAAGCACCTCTGAGATCACCAGAGGGACTATGGTCATTTTGTAGTAGTATGAAAATGCCTTGCCTATGTCCATCTTCTTCGAAGTGGCGGCACTAGGATGCAGCATCAGGTTTATCCCATCCAAGAAATCGTCAACGAATATCATGCAATCTAGTATAAGCTTTGAAAGCAAGATTTTTAGACTTTACCAAATGGCGTGCGTTGCGCCAATGTATTTATGCTTTGCAGCAGATTTAATATCATGGATGCGGAAGCCTCTTTTCTATACATATACAACGTTGGGAGCAAGTTCAGCGCAGAGGAGCTCAAGGGCCTGCTTAAGAACCCCGAGGACTTCTCTAAATATGAATATGCAAGGCCTACGCCAGAGGAAATATCTACTTTCAGCCTTCCCTCTGTATTCAATCTCAAGGACGAGGTGCTTTCGATTGACGACAAGCAATACAAGCTGAAGGTCCAGGCCGCAATATACAACACTGGCAGCGTGTCAATAAGAGTGAGGCTTAGGGAAAATCTTACTGAACAGCAGCTTAGAAAGCTTGCGTTCGACAAGAATGCCAAGGAGGGCATAGCTGCAGTTGCCGGCAGGGCGCTTGCAAAAGTCGAAAAAAACTTAGCAAAGATAAAAGAGGTGCATGTTTCTTCTTACAAGGAGGGCTACGCTTTCTATTACCTCAAGGCTGACAGGGAAAAGGCGCTGGCTCAGTACAGGAAGCTCATTGCGGGGCTGCTCATAGACGAGCCTGATGCAGAGAGCCTTGATGAACATTACATAGGGGAAGTGCTAAGCAAAAGCATAACCTACAGCAGCGGCGACGCGCTATTCGTGGGATGGGAGAGCGCCTTCATGATAGACAATACAGACTCTTTCGAGTACGAGCTTATCGTGAGCGAGATAGCCAACGTGCAGCTCCTAGAAATGCAGATATACAGCAAGATGCTTTCTGAAGAGATACGCGAGACAGAAGGGATAATCAGGAAGGTGCTGAGCAGCGAGCCTTTCGGGGGCAAGGAGCTCAGCATGGCGAGCATGAGGCTCAACAGCTCCTACGACAAGATAAGCGAAATGTCAAATGCCGCAAGGTCAGCCATATCAGGGTTTGGGGAATGGTACCTCTCAAGGCTCTATGATCTTTTCTTCGACGTATTCAAGCTTGGTGAATGGCAATCGCTGCTTAATGACGGGCTAGAAGTTATAGAAAAAAGGAGGGATACCATAATAGAGGCCGCCAGGAGCCACAGGATGGACGTTCTGGAAATAATAGTCATATTGCTGATTGTGGTAGAGATATTTGTAGAGCTGCTCTTCATACTCAAGTAGCTTCGCATGCACCGGCGAGCTTCACTGATCCTGAGACAACGCTTCCGAGCTTTATTTTGGATGCTATTTCCTTAACTATTTTTGGATCCGCCTTTGTCACAGGATTCCTGGCGTTTATCGAGCAGACATCCTTGTACGGCTCTATTGAAATTTCGAATGTCCCTATCCTCCTGGCAATGGCTATTATTTCCTCCTTGTCCATGCCTACTAGAGGCCTCATTACTGGGATCTTTATTCCGAGTTGCGATGCCATTATGTTCATAGGGGTTTGCGATGCAACCTGGCCCATGCTTTCTCCAGTATATATTGCGTATGCGTGTTCTCTCATAGCAATCTTCTCCGCGATCCTCAGTGCAAAAGCCTTGAAGAGTACGGCCTCGTATCTGCTGCTAGCCCTCATTGCCGCTATCTGGAACTTGTATGCAGGCACAAAGTAAAACTTAGATTTTGCATAACTGTCCAGGACTTTTATTATTCGAGGTATTTTTGTTTGCGAGACTTCGGCATTGCTCCTGAAGCCGTGTATGTGCAAATATATTGGCTGCATTCCGCGTTTCATGGCGAACCATGCGGCTACTGGCGAGTCTATGCCTCCAGAAAGCAGTATTACAGCCTTTCCGCTGCTGAATGCTGGAAGGCCTCCGGCGCCCTTAGACACCTCTGAGTATATGTACGAGCTTTCTTTCGTCACGTTGATGAAAATGCTGCCGTCCGCGCCCTTCAATGCAGGCTGCATGCCTTCCGAGGCTATGAGCTTTGAAACTTCCTTAACAATGTCGTTAGAATCGAAGCTCAGCTCCTTGTAAGACCTGTGCGCGTTTATCCTTATGCTTTTTGCGCCTCGCTCCTTCAGCTCCTTGAGATATGGCAACGCTGCCAATGATATTGAGTGCAGTAAAGGCTCTGCTACAGTTGCAACGGCATAGTTGCTTATGCCGAAAACCTTAGACAGCCTTGAGGATATTTCTTGCATTGCGCCCTCTTGGGCTTTTATGACAAGCCTGTCGCGCCTGTCGTAGAGCTTGTAGCCGATTCCGCTGAGCTTGTAGCTTATGTCATTTTTCAGGAGATTGACATAATTAGGCCTGTTCTTGCCCCTAAGCCACAGCTCGCCAAAATGGACAAGCATTACTTTTTCCATCGAAGCACTCCTAAGGAGATTAGGCAAACGCTATGCCGTTTGCTTTAGGTTCTCCTCTATCTCCTTCTTGTTTATCTTCATCCTCATCCTGTCGCGCTTGAAACAGCGATTAGAGCAATAGTACCTTACAGAGCCGTTCTTACGCACGAACATTATGCCAGTGCCCTTTTCTATTTCCTTCTGGCAGTATGAGCATCTCATGAGCACACCTACCTTGCCTTTATCTCCCTCGCTTCTCTGCTAGTGTCAGGCAGCCTTATTATGTCTCCTGCCTTCACCTTGCCAACCACGTTCCTCCTTATGACCCTTCCCTTGTCGCGGTCGCCCTCGAGAATCTTGCACATTATTTGCTTTATTTCGCCGTATATGCCGGTCCTTACCTTGAGCACTTCCACTACTTCTGCCAGGTATCCCGCAAATTTTTGTTGCTCTTCAGCCATTCAAAACACACTTGCAAATTTACGCTTCTGGTTTTTGCTCTTGCTTCTGCTTTTGCTGCTTGGGCTTCTGCTCCTGCTTCGGAGCTTCTTCTCCAACTGGCTTTGATTGCGAAGTTGCAGGCTTTCCTGTCACCTTGGCGACTATTTCTTTTACCATAGGCTCGGCGGCGCCCATCTTTTCTATTGCAACTGCAGCACAGCCCACGTTTAGTCCTATTGCCTTGCCCAGGTTGAGCTTGGCAGGGACATAAACAAATGGAATCTTCTTCTGCTCGCAAAGCATTGGCAAGTGCATTACCACTTCCTCTGGCTCGACGTCTTCGGCAATTACAACTAGGCTCGCAAGGCCGCGTTCTATGCTCTTTGTCGTCTCGTTCATCCCTTTCTTCACTGTCCCGTTCTGCTTTGCTGCTCTCACTGCCTCGTAGGCCTTGTCGGCCACTTCTTTAGATACTTCGAATTTCACGTATGATTTTGCCATTACAGCACCTCGTCTCATTGGTGGAACAATCAGTGGTTTCCTATTTGAATGAGTATATATAAATACTTATTGCTTCGCATTTTGTTTCAGTCGAGGAACTGGCTCGGCACCGGAGGCTCCGGCGGCTGTCCCTTCCTCTTCCTTATTTCCCTTACTACCTGCTCCTGCAAATCTTTCGGCATCTTTTCGTAGCCGGCATATTCTGGGTACCATATTGCCCTGCCCTTAGTTATACTCCTCATTTCGTCTGAGAAGCCCTTTATCACTTCTGCCACGGGCATCTTTGCTACTATTGTCACCTGCTCTTTTTCCTGCTGTATATCGATTATCTGCCCCCTCTTGCTCTGAAGCATGCCTATTATGTCGGACATGTATTCTTGAGGAGCGTTAATAGTGAATTTTTGCTTTGGCTCGAGAAGCACAACCCCCGCAGTTAGCATTCCGGCGTATATGGGCCTTCTCATTGCAGGTATAATCTGCGCCGGACCTCTGTGCACCGGATCTTCGTGTATCGTGGCATCTGTTATTGAGACCTTTATACCAGAACATTTTTCCCTTGCGAGAGGCCCGTCGTTCATTGCCTCTTCGAAACCTTCTATAAGCAGCTCCATGACTTCGTTCATGTATTGCACTCCGTGCGTTGCGTCTATGAGCATGCTCCTGTTTGATATGTCCTCCACTCCCTTTGCCTCTTCCCTTGACAGCCCTGCTTCTATGAGAGCGTCGACATACTGCTTTCCCTTTGGCCTGCCCTCCTTTAGGGTGCCGTTTTCTATAAGGTCTATAACTCCCTGCTCAAGAGGTGCTACGTTTACATAGAATCTGGAATGCTTGTTAGGCGCTTTGCCTTCTATGTCTTTTACTTCCTTCTCAATTGTTTCCCTATAAACCACAATAGGCTCGCTCGTCACTATCGGAATTCCATATGCGTCGCGTATTTTTGTCTCTATAACGTCAAGATGAAGCTCGCCCATTCCGCTTATTTTGTGCTCGCCTGTCTCCTGGTCTATTTCCACTACCAGCGTGGGGTCAGATTTAGAAAGCTCTCTCAAAGCCTCTATGAGCTTCATGGTGTCCTTTGTATCCTTTGCCTCTATGGCTTTGGTAACCACAGGAGGCGAATAGTGCTTTATTTGCTCGAATGGCTCAATTACTACCTCGCTTGCAGTGTCGCCTATTGAAACATCTTTTATGCCTACTATCGCGGCTATGTTGCCGGCAGATATGCTGTCCACTGTGACCCTATCAGGGCCCATGAATATTCCGACAAGCTGGACGCGCTGTGGATCTGGCTTCCCCGAAACGTATAACTCTGTACCCTTTTTGACAGTGCCGCTGAAGACCCTTCCTATAGCAACCTCTCCGCTGTGCTGGTCGTAGACTATGCCGAATATTGCAATGCAAGCTGGGGCGTTGGCATCTACATTTACCATCGCCTTGCCTATGTCGCTGTTTATGTCTCCATGCCATATTTGCGGTATCCTGTAGCGCTGCGCCTCGCTTGGCGGTGGCAGGTGCTCTATTATCATCGAGAGAACCGCCTCTTCTATAGGCGCAACCTCCTGGAGCTTTTCCTCGTCGTTCTTTGCAGTGTATTCGTAAATGTCCTTGAAAGTTACCTTGTAGCGCTGCATCATCTTTATTGACAATGCCCACTTCTTGTAGGCAGATCCTATGCACACGCTTCCGTTCTCGACGCTTACGTGCCACTTTCCAGCAAATTCGTCTGGCACATACCTGTCTATCAGAGAATTTACCTCGTTTATAAGCGCAAGAAGCCTTTCGTAAACCTGGTCCTGGTTCAGCCTCAGCTCGTTAAGAAGCCTGTCCACCTTGTTTATGAAAAGCACTGGCTTGGCGCGCTCCTTCAGCGCCTGCCTCAGCACTGTTTCTGTCTGAGGCATTATGCCTTCCACTGGGTCTACAACAAGCACTACTCCATCCACAGCCCTCATCGACCTTGTGACGTGGCCTCCGAAATCAACGTGACCCGGCGTGTCTATCAGGTTTATTATGTAATCTTCATTGTTGTAAGAAAAGGCAAGTGATATGTTTGCGGATTTTATTGTCATGCGCCTGTCCTTCTCTATGACGTCGTAATTAGTATACAGCACTTCCCCTGCAACAGTCTTTGCTATTATGCCCGCCTTTGCCAGCAGAGAGTCTGTCAGCGTCGTCTTTCCGTGGTGGACGTGCGCTATTATGGCTACGTTCCTGATCTTGCTTATGTTTCTCATTATGTGAGCTGCCTCTTCAGCCACAAACTCTTTTCTTACCATAAGAACCACTATCTTTATCTTGCGCTTCTTGCCATCCTTTCCGCGTCAGTGCGCTTCTTTATTGCATAGCTGTTTGGATCTCCATTAGCTGCGAGTATTATCTCGTCTGCCAGAGCCTCAGAAATGCTCTTCCTGCTGTTGAAGCCGCCGGTTATTGCCGCCAGGGCTATGTTCTTCAGCGCGACGTCGACCCTCCTTTTTGAGCTTATGTCCACGGCAACATTATAAGTTATGCCTCCGTATCTTACTCTTGTAGTGTCTTCTATAGGTGCGGCGTGCTCCAGCGCCTCTATGAACTTCTGGAGAGGATTCTTTCCAGTCTTGCTGTTTATTATGTCGAATGCATCCTCAACTATGTGCATTGTCTTTATTTTCTTGCCCTGCAGCCTTCCTTCAGTTCTTATGACCTTGCCGCCAACTTTGCGCCCTGTGCCTCCCCTCATCAGCTTGTTTACAAGCCTTTCGACGATGTTTATGTGGGATGTGTAATAGGCGTGATTTTTCCTCCTGCCGTATATGTTAGGGTATCTTCTCACACTCATGTTCATGTATTCCGCGAGGCTCCTGTCCTCAACAACTATATCGTCGAAGCTGTACTTGTCGAAAAGCAGAATGCTCTGCACTTTTGCCTTCTGCGGCTTCTCCGCCTTTTCAGAAGGCACTTCCTTTGCCGCAGCCTGCTTCCTCTGTCTCTTCTTTGGTGCTGCGGGGGCTGCTGCTTCAGGCGCTGGCGCCTGTGCCGCTTCTGCAGCTTTTGCGTTGTTGCTCTCTGCTTGATCCATAATCATCATCTCTTAGGCTTCTCCTTTTTGCCTTTGACCACTTCGAAAAGGTCAGCACCGTTGACTGCTATAACTCTGTACTTGAGCCCTGGTATCGAACCCATCTGGCCTCTTTGCGAGCCTCCAAGGCCCTGTATTGTAACCTCGTCGTGCTCGTCTATGAAGCTTATTGCACCATCGTAAGGCACGTAGGCACCTACAACTTTTCCGTTCTTTATCAGCTGCACCCTCACGGCTTTTATCTGGCCGCTGTGCGGCTGCTTCTGCTGCAAAGCGAACTTCTGCAGCACTATTGCCCTTGCCATAGGCACTGTGCCAACAGGATCGTATTTCTGCTTCAGCTTGAAATGCTTCCTCTTCCACCATTTTTTAAGCATACGCTGCTCTTTCCTCTTCTTAGAGAGCACCTTCGCAGCAAATTCTCCCTTCGCCAATAAATCACTTTTGTTAATAGTTTTCGCTAAGTATGTTTGAGTTGCCAGGCTCCAGCACTGCCATTGCGTTTATTGAGTACGGCTTGCCGCACGTTGCTCCCAATTCCATGGCACTGCCTTCGAACTTTATTACTTTCACGCCTGCGACCTTGCATGTGTGAAGCATGTCTGCTACGGCTTCCTTCATCCCTCTCGAAGCCACGATCACAAGCTTTGCCGAATCGGCGTTTATAGCTTTAGCGGCTTCTTTTGCGCCTATGGCCACCTTACCGGTGTCCACAGCAAGCCTTATGTCTCTGCCAAGGTCAGCCATAAGATCATCTAGCAATTTCCAGTGCCTATCACAGCTAAAGTATTTGGATTTTTGAGCCTGCTTAGCGCCCTCGTTGGGCGAATGCAGTCAAGCCCTGCCGTAAAGCACATCCTTCTTTAACTGCATATATAAGGAAGTATTATGAGCAGAAGTATTTATATACTTTGCAGTCTGCCTTTTCTAGCTGTCATACGCGGTATCGGCGAACAGGTTGCGAGGCGTTCCTTTGCATTTTGTGGCCTCGAAGCCCTTATGCATCTAAAATATTGGATTGCAGTCTATATTTATATATTTATCTCCATTAACTTAACCTGCAATGGACAATTTATCAGCGGCCTGAAGGCCACAGTTTTCTTGTAATGGATTATAAACTTTTTGAAATATATATTATCTGCGCGATCGTAGTCTAGCCTGGTAGGACTTTGCCCCTCCAAGGCAAAGACCCGGGTTCGAATCCCGGCGGTCGCACTTAAACTATTGATACCCTGGCAGGTCTTCCCTTTTTGACTTTTTCATTGCGTCTTGGAACTGCCGATACGCGTTGTGCATTATGCCTGTGGTGTATTCAATATTGCGCTGTGAAAGATCAACAGCTGCTATCACATCCAATGCCAAAAGAAGGCTTGTAAAAACTTTTGCCTCATCAGCAAGCCTGGACCTTGCATCTATTCTTATTGCGTGCGAAGGCAAGTTAACATGCATATTCTTGCATATGCTAATTGCTTGCAAAGTCGAACCGGTTGGTATAAGCTCTGTAAATATGCTGCCATCTTTAAGTGCACTTGACGCGTTGCCTGTGGAAGACTTTAGTATAGACATGAGACTGTTTACAACGTCTTTATCTGCTATTGATATGTAGGTGTACCTGCTGTAGTATATGTTGTTACCTGCTTCTATGTACCACCCTACTGGCTGGTTGCCATACCCGCTCAAAAATTTGGCAGTGCTTTCCTTTAGATCTGCGACAAATGGCTTCACAATCTCTTTGCCAAGCGTTGGCGACAAGATCTCTTCAATTGACGAGATAACCGCAGAGAAATAATCATTGAGTTTTTCGATATTGCCGTTGCCAGTAATCGAAAATGCGAGTTTTATAGGATATGACACGCCATTTGCGATGATTTTGACGTTAAATATGGCGTAGAGGTTTGCATCTTCCATCACTTTTTCCTCGACGCCTGATATTTCGATTTCCATTTCTTCCTTTATAATGTTGCCTATTATGCTCTTTGCCTCTAAGGGATTTATACCGTATTTGTGCAGGTATTCGGCACCAGGAATTTCACCCTTATGTTGAATTATTTTACCACCGCTAAAGAGTGTGGGATTTCTCGCTCACATTGTTAAGGCATGCGTTAAGTTGGGATTGGCATAGCACCGTTCTATAGAAAGTTTAGAATTGTAATATGCAAACCAATAATGCTTTGCGGAGAGCCGCCAATTCGCTATAATATGCATATTTATTCACATATTTATATTTTTCAATTGGAAGTAGATTGAGGCATTTGCTGCAGATTGCCGTGGTGCTTTTGTGAAAAGCAGGATAAGCGTTGTCATACCGACCATAGAAGAGGAGGCGGTGTTCGGCCTTGTGGAAAGGATAAGGAAACTCCTCGGTAGCAATGTAGAAATAATAATAGTGGACAAAAGCAGCAGAAGCTATTACGAAAGACTAAAAAGCACTGGAGCCAGAGTAATAAGGCAGAAAGACAGCGGAGTGGAAAGAGCTGTGCTGCTGGGGCTCAGGCACACCCATGGAGACATAGTGGCAAGCATAGACGGAGATGGCACCCACGATCCGAGGGGAATTTTAGAAGGAGTCAAGATAGTAGAGTCGGGCAAGGCGGATTTGGTGCTCGGCAACAGGCTCGGGGGCTTGACAAAGGGATCCATGAAGCGCTACCAGATATTCGGCAACAAGGCCCTGTCGCGGCTTTTCAACGCGGTATACAAGACTAACGTGGGCGACTTTCTAGTTGGGTTATTTGTGATGAACAGGAAAGCCCTTGATGCGATAAGGGACATTGACGCCTACAGGGCGGGTCATGCTTTCTTCTCTATAGAACTCGCAAAGAGAGGATTTAAAATAGTTGATATACCAATCAGTTACTATCCAAGGAATTACGGAGAATCTAAGCTTACAAGATCCAAACTGCTTTATGGTGTCAATGTGGCTTCTCACATAATAAGGCTAGCGAGAGACTACAATCCGCTGCTGGTTTTCGGGGGATTAGGGCTTGCGCTGATAATTGCTGGAGTGGCGCTAGGAAGTATGGTCATACTGAATTTCCTTGCTACGGGCACTTTCACCTGGATAGGCAGGGCGCTCATGGCTTTCATGCTTGTAGTGATAGGCATATTGTCTATAATAGCGGGGTTCATAATAGACCTCCTCATAGAGATAGAGAAGAAGGTAAACAGACCCAGCTCATAATATACCAAACTTCTTGAAAATCGCTGGCTTGGCGTATTCTGTAATGACGAAAAACGCAAGAGACACCAGTAGTACCGCCGCAAGGGCCAATGCGCTTATTCTTGCCATCAGTATTCCAAAGTAAGAAAGTACTATACCCGCAGTTATCCCTACCAAAGCAGCTATTGTGAGAGTGGAGCTTGGCCTTATGCGCCACGCCAGAGCGTCCCTTGTTCTTATGTTGAAGAGCACGAGCTTGTCTGTCACCACGAACATCAGGAATATTGTAGTTTGGAATTCTGCCGTACTCAGGTGCAGGATAGCGATGTCAATATATGAAAGCGAGAGCGCGCCTAACACGAGCAGCACGCCGAAAATCGAAGAGGCGTAGGTTATCTGCTTGACGTCCCATTCGGTAGGTCTCTTTGAGAAGCTTACATTGTCTGTCGCTATAGATATGTTTATGAGGTCATTGGTAAATATGAGCAGTATAAGCTGCAGCGAGAGTACTGGCAGAAATCCTAAGGCAAGGTAGATTATGGCTATGAACCCTACTATCTGTATCACTCTTGCTATTTTTACCATAGTATAGGTAAGCATTCTCTCGAATATCCTCCTGCTTTCCTTTATTGCCTCGACAATGACGTCGATGCCGTTCCTTGTGAGCACCAGGTCGGCCGTGCTTTTTGCCACGTCTGTGGCATTCTCCACCGCGATGCCTACCTCCGCCTGCTTTATGGCTGGCGCATCATTTATTCCGTCTCCTGTCATTCCAACAAGGTACTTGCGCTGTTGCAGCGCCTTCACTATTTTGTACTTGTCTGACGGATATATGCCTGCAAAGACGTCGGTGTTTTCAGCAGCAATCGCCATTTCCTTTTCGGTGAGCCTATCGAATGATGATGCATCGAGAACATTCTTGCCAAGATTCAGCTCAGACGCAACCTGCTCAGCCACCGCAATGTTGTCGCCTGTAAGCATCTTCGGCCTTATGCCCAGAGATATTAGTTCCCTTATAAACTTTTGGGAGTCGGGCTTTATCCTGTCTGAAAGCGCAACAACACCCATGAGGCGCCACTTGCCATTTGACTGCTTTGCAACAGCTATGCTCCTGAAGCCAGAAGAAGAATACTTCTCTACTATCGAATTCAATTTCTTAAGCTCAGAGGTGCCTAGTTTGCAAAGCTGCGCGATTACCTGCGGCGCGCCTTTTGAAACGCGATAGATAGCTTTGCCAAATGATATTTCGGCTTCTGTTCTCTTTGAGCTAGGATCGAAAGGCACGAATTTTATCTGCTTGCCCTGCTCTACTCCCATCGCCTTTGCCTTTTCCAGCATTGCGGCGTCTATGGGGTCTTTATCTTCCGCCCTCGAGGCTTCGGCGGCAAACCTTGCAAGCTCTTCCTCGCCGCAGCCCGTCGCACTCATTTGCTCGACGAAAATCTTGTTTTCGGTTATTGTGCCTGTCTTGTCAAGGCACAGCACATTCATGTTGGAAGTTTCCTCAAGCGCCTCTAGTTTTGTTATGAGCACATGCCTATTGGCAAGCCTCTCTGTCCCGAGCGCCATAGCTACAGTGAATGCGGCAGGCAGCGCCACCGGAACTGAAGCGAGTATCACCACTAGAGAAAATGGAAGCAGTATCGCTATCTCGGAATGCAGCACAATTACTCCATATGCGAACATCAGGAGCACTATTGCCAGGTCTGCCGCTACCAGGTACTTTACTATAGACATTATCGTATCCTCAAGGTGCGACCTCGGCCTTGCCTCCTCTACAAGCTTCGCCGTCTTGCCATAGTAAGTGTTTATCCCAGTTGCAACAACTACGCACGTTCCCTCGCCATGGGTTATTGAAGAGCCCGTATAAAGCATATCAGACTTTGACTTTGCAACAGGCATTGATTCTCCGGTAAGCGCAGCTTCATTTGCCTCGAGTCCTTCAGGCTCTATTACCTTCGCATCGGCGGCTACGATGTCGCCTAGCCGCACCCTCATTATGTCTCCCGGAACGACGTATTTAGCGTCTATCTCTATCCAAGATCCTGAGCGCAGGACCCTTGCCTTGACAACTAGCCTCTTCTTGAGCATTTCTATCGAAGAGTCTGCCTTGTATTCCTCCGCAAAAGAGACTATAGAATTGAAAAAGAGCAGCGCAAGCACAACATAAAAGTCTACCATGTGGCCCAGCAGGTATGATATCACTATTATGAGCCAGAGCATTATTGGTATAGGGCCATAGAACTTGCTCAGAAAAAGAAGGACCATGCTCTTCTTCTTAGAGGGTATTTCGTTTGCACCATATGACGCGAGCCTCTTCTGAGCCTCTTCGCTTTTGAGTCCCTCCGCGGTACATGAAAGCTTTTTCATCGCTTCTTCAACTTTCATGCCCTTGAATTCTGCCGCTGGCATTATGCATCATCAAAGGAATATCCCAAATAAAAGTTATTATTGCTTGCGCAGCGATACTAGAAAGAATTTACAAGATGATTAGCAGAAAGCCCACGAATTTATTCGTGGGATGATGTCAGCAATCTTGAATTGTAGTACCTCTTTGCGCCTCTGCTGGTTATACGTACCTTGTAGGCTGCAATGCCATCGCTCCGCATGCGCATGACAAACGTGTCGGGGTTTTCAGCAAGGGCTATTGCTATCCCGCCGCCTCCGCCGCCGCTGAGCTTGGCGCCGTATGCGCCGTCACGCACCGCGATAGACACTGCAGAATCAAGAGCTTCAGAGGAAACGCCGAGCTTTCCAAGAAGTTCGTGGTTCTCAGTCATAAGCTGTCCTGCCCTGCGCAGGTTGCCAGACTTGAGCGCCAAAAGTCCCTCTGTCGCAATGTGGTCTATCCTGTCGAAGTATTCCTCTGCAACTACCTTGTTTTCATTGTAGAGCTGCCGCACCCTGCCGACAGTTTCTGCTGTGCTCTTCTTGGGCCCTGTGTCGATTATCACGACTTCTGTTCCGCTCGCAACATCCTCAACCTTGAAGCTTCCGGAGATGCTGCTTACATATCCGCCATAGTATGAAGTGTTTACGTCTATCTTCCCTGCGCCCTCGCTCATGTGGCTCACTTTCTCCCCCACCCTGGCAATCTCTATCGCATCGCTGTCGCTCAGCCTTATTCCTGAAGACTTAAGCAACGAGAGCGCGAAAGCCGTCGAGCATGCAGCTGAACTTGCCAGTCCTCTCTGCATCGGTATTTCAGAGCGCACTTTGACACTCATGCCGAGCTCCGCATTGTATGCACTTGAGATTATAGAGGCTATAGTGGCGAACGGAAGTACTTCCTTTGGCGCTATTTTGGAAGCAGATGCTGCATAAGATTGCATGTCAACCCTATTCGAATATTGCTCGTACAATTTTGAAAGCTGGTCTGCGCTGATCTCGAAATGCCTATTGAGGTCGCTGAGGATCACGTGCAGCTTGCCATCTGGGCTTTCGTCAACATAAGAGCTTGCAAACATGCTTATTGCCGCGGCTATTGCTGACTTTCCGTATACGACCGCATGCTCTCCATAGAGCTTGATTACTGCGGGGGATTTTGTTTCTACAGCCATGCAAATGCCGAGGAAATGATTGAAACGCACTTGCTTATATGCTTTGGTTAGAGTCTGGCAATTGGCGAATATCAGAAGCGCTTCTGATCCATTCTCTTATAGTCTTCTATCAGGAACCTGTTCTCGCTGCCTGTGGGCATCTTCCTAATGCCTTCTAGTATCTGATCTTTACTCAGCCCTTTTGCAGCCACTATTATCTCGTTGAGTGATGAAGCTTTGTATCTAAGCGTAAAAGTGCTGAAGTGTTTTGCAAGTGCCATTATGTAACTGTGGTATAGCAATATGTTCTTTGTGTCAAGCACAAAGTTGATTGCAAGGATCCCGTTTGGAAGAAGCGCCCTGTATGCCGAATTTACAAAATCTTCATTCAGAAACTGCTCTGGTATCTTCGAACCGTTGTAGGCATCCAGTATTATAAGATTGTAAGAGGATGGCTCGACGCTTGATACGAATTTGGCCCCGTCTGCTATTATTATGTTGGCCTTCGAATCCGGATTCATCTTTTTGTATAGCGCTACCATGCCTCTGCTTATCTCGACAACATCAAGATTCAGGTCGCTTCCTAGCAAAGTTTCAAGCTGCGTCGGAGTGGTTCCGCCGCCGAGCCCTATGAGCAGCACTCTGGGTTTTTCGTATATGTATGCCAAAGGTATGAAGTAGTCCCAGTATGAATGCGTGTACAGCCCAGGCACTATCCTAGAATAAGTGACGCCGTCGTAAGTAAGAAGCTTGGAGCCGTCGCTCTCCATGTATGCAACTATGCGCTTGCTATTCTCTGAAACCGAGCCTATTTCCTCGTAGCCTAGTATTATCTTCCTGATCTTGTCAAGGACATCCATCCAATTATCGCTTGGAGCGCCAAAAAAGACGCATAGACCATATTTGTTGTTATCAGTCAATGTATTTAAATTTTTATACAGAAGGTATAATGTGGACTTGCTTGTCAAAACAGTGATTTCGGCTGTGGTCATAGCCATATTGTTGGTGAGCGCGTATTTTTTGATACCGCGCATCTCTGCTGCGCCGCCCGTAACTGAGCAGCAGGCAATTGCCGCGGTAGAAAGCGACATAAGCGACGCGTATCCTACTGCTTACGCCAACATAACAAACGTGACTCCTTCCGCGTTTCCCGGAAGCTGGCACATAGTAGCGTCCGTGATTTTCAACAGCACGAAGCCTTGCCCTTCTTACTACGTCTGGTCTTTCGACTACCCCAAATACGGTTTCATAAACAGGGTTGACAACATATACACGAGCAATTGCACAGTATACGGCATGCTGCAGAACAAAAGTTACATTCTTGCATCTTACCCTGCCGCAATTACCGCTTCTTACGACATAGGATTGAAGAGCATAAAGAACTTCATAGGCAAATACGGCTATGCGAACATGTTCGTGCACGCAAAGTTCTACAATGCCACTTCGATAATGGGTGAAAATTACACTCGCGTGTGGCTTGTCAACTACTCTGCGACAAACTCAAACTATTCCGAGTATGTACTGATATCACAGGTAGGAGGCAAGCTGCTCCTTAATTACACTGTAGCACGCTAGCCTTTTGCTATTTCCTTTTCTGCACGCACCACATTAATGGCGCCGGCTTTCGGGTATCCCTCGCCTTTTATAGCAAAACCGGAGCCTACGAAAAACGATATCGCTGCGCTGTTTATGCTGGCAATCTCGGCAACAAGCTTCGTTATTCCTATCTTGCGCGCATCTTCCTCGCATTTGCGCAGCAGCGTTGAGCCTATGCCTTTCTTCCTGTGACCTTTTGCAACAAGTATGCCGACCTTGCCTGTTGATCCGTCCTTTATAGCCTCGCACTCGCCTATCAATTCCCCGCTTTCAACTGCGACGTAGTCGGCGGCGGCGCCTGATGCCACCATCCAAAGCTTCTCCTTGACAATAGAAGTTATGTCCTCAGGGTTGGGCTCTTTTTCAAATGTCGTGGCGAAGCTGGCTTCCTTGTAGATTTCTAGCACAAGCTTCGTTATTCCAGCCTCATCACCGGCTTCGATTCGCCTTATTTCCATGAGCATCTTTTTAAATGTTCTTTTATTAATAACTATGTTTTCCATGGCGATTTCAAGGCTTGCTGCTAAAAAGATATTAAAGGATGCGGGCGCCACAAGGATAAGCGACGATGCCATATCTTATTTCGCAGAGGCACTCAACATATTTGCCTACAGCATCGCCAAGAAGGCGGTCAAGCTCGCGGCCCACGCAAAGAGGAAAACAGTCGAAAAAGAAGATATAAAGCTTGCGGAAGCGTAGCTTCACGTGACATTTGCCGCAGTACTGACAGGCGCGGCTGTGCTGTTTATTACAGATGAAACCGGATGCGCAAGCTTGGCTATGTCCCCGATAACGCTTATTATGCTGTTTATAAGCCCTGCGGAACCAGCAAGAGTTAGGCTTCCTGTTGTGAGGAAGCTGTAGGCCACAGATGCGACTATTATCAGTATTATCAATACAGCTATGGTCTTTATTATGTCCTTTATGAAAACGAAGCCTATAAATATTACTGCCAATATGAGCAGTATGCCTATTACTGCAGATAGGTATTTTGGAGGAGTGTAGCTGTTCGTGACCAAAGTGGCTGTGCTGTTAGATGCGAAAACCGTAGTTGAAAGGACAGCAATCATAAGCATTGCGTATTTGACATCCATTTAGAGGCCACCGATGGAATTTGGAATGCTAATTATTTATACTTTTGCGATGTCTAAATCTGGCGCCTAAAGAAAATTTATATACCTGAACTGGATAATCGTTATCGTGGTGCGCGGGTGGCTTACCGTTTCACAACGGAGGAAGCTCCTCCCACGCAGAGCCTGCATTGCGTAAAGCATAATTCGGCACAGAAACGGCACCGCTGCCGCGCATTAGGCTATGACAAGACGAGCGCGCGGGTGCGGGTGAAACGACCGATGCGCAGGCTGTGAGCGTGCAAGGCTCAAGCCGCTTAGTCAAATGCCACCTAAAACAGAAGGAGGGCTACGGCGCACCACAATTCTACTAATGCCTTTTCTGAAGACCCATCTTGCTAATGATTTCCGATGGAATTTCGACTGATTTCCATCTACTTGCGTCTATTGCCAGCTGCACAGTATGCCCCTTGCATATCAATGTTGCGCCTTTGTAGACGCTGATGTCGAACCTCAATGCCTTCCTAGAAATTAGCTTAGGAGAGAGATTCACATAAAGAGCATCGCCGAGCATTGCTGGCTTGAGGTATTCTGCGTGGGATTCTACAGTGACAAAGGAAACGCTGGCAGAAGTTAGAGAGTACCCGGGCAGCACCTTCTTCCTGAATTCGTCTATGGCGTCGGTGAATAGCCTGTAGTAGCTTGCGTAGTGCATCACGCCCTGAGCATCAGTGTCGTATAGCCTTACGGTTTCTCTTATCCTGAAATCCATGCATACGCCTTATGGCGGGGGCGGGACTCGAACACGCGACCTCTAGATTTCTTAGTCATAGCAAATTGCTCATCACTCATCATGCTTAGCATATGAGTCTAGCGCTCTAACCACCTGAGCTACCCCGCCGCGCATTTATGAATTGCACTGCAAAACTATAAATTTTATGCGGCTTGCCTTAAGGCATTACTCTTTAATATTTTTGCGGTAAATTAAATATGGATTAGATGGGCGATACTGAACTGTTTCCTGCCGATGCCAGGCTAAACAGGGTCAACGGGCTCATAAGGACGCTTTTTCATAACAATTCCAAGATGAGCATTGCTGAAATTGCAAAAGTGACAAAAAGCAATGTGGACCTTCTTTGGCCGCAGATCAACGCGGCTGACTTCTTAGGTCTTGTTAAAATAAGCGATGAAAATGTAGAGCTCACAAAGCTCGGGAAGGAGATGCACGCCAACAGCGATAAAGCGATAGCTGAGGTTGGCAAAAGGCTGAAGTCTGTGGAGCCATTCAAAACCGCATACAGGCTTTCTGTGGAGAAAGGTAAATTCAGCACAGAAGACCTTTCAGAAACGCTCATGAACAATGGTATAATATACATGGCAAACCCTTCTGAGAATGCTGCAGCAATAAGCGTGCTACTTTTCCAGTGGGCCATTTACTTCAACATAATAGACTACGATGGCAAGCAGAGGCTGTGGATGAAGGAGGACTAGTCTGAGTATAGATCCTTGTATATCCTGTTTACTATAGACTGAAATTCGCTGCTCTGCTTTTCCCTAGGGTACTTCATCCTAACCGGTATGGAGTCGACTATGTGCGACGGCGCCTTTGAAAAAACCAGTATCCTATCGGAAAGCTCAACGACTTCGTCAACGTTATGGCTTACCATCACAACCGATTTGACAGGGAGCGACTTGTCCTTCAGTATGTGGTGAACCTCTCCGCGCAGCTGCGAGGCAGTGAGATCGTCGAGAGAGCTGAATGGCTCGTCCATGAGCAGCAGATCCGGATCTTCGGCAAGAGCTCTTGCAAAACCCACCCTTTGTTTCATTCCTCCGCTGAGCTCGCTAGGATATGCGCTCTCGAAACCGCCTAGGTTTACGTCATTCAGCGCCTTCATGGCTTTCTCCGTTTTCTCCTTGTCTGAAATAGGAAAATTGTCTAGTGCCAGCTTGACGTTGTCGAGTGCGTTCTTCCAAGGTAGAAGCGCGAAGTTTTGGAATACGAGTGCTATGCCTTCTGGGGGGCTGTGGACCTCCTTGCCTTTGTAAAATACGCGACCTGCCGTTGGCTCCATCAACCCCGCCATTATCCTTATCATTGAGGACTTGCCGCAACCAGAGGGGCCCACTATTGAGAGAAACTCGCCTGAGTAGACCTTGAATGAAATGCGGTCTATAACTTTAAGGGATGCCTTCTCGTGGAAGTAGCTGAGAGAAATACCGTCTGCGCTTAGCATCAGCTCTAGCAACAAGCCACCTTTCAAGCAACCTTCTTGAACCTCTTGTTCACTTTGGCTATTTCCGCGCTAACAGCGGTGTGCCACTCCTTGAATTCGCTGGGACTCTTCGGATACCTCTTGTAGAGCGCGTCCAGCTTCTTCATCTCTGAAACGGTAAAGAGGAGATTCTTGAAGGCACTTATGTTAGAGAGCCCGCTTATTGCCTTGGACAACTTGCTCTTGAGAGTCATCTCTGGTATTATGCCATACGATATCTGCACTTCTTCTTCCTTTGTAAGGAAGTTTGATATGCCGTAGTTTATCAAGTCGTTGTTAAGAGATTGCAGGTATATTCTGAACGCCTCTAGGCCAGCAGTCTTGTTGCCATAGATCTGGTTGTACTTGACGTTGTAGCGCCACGTGAATTCCATGCTAGTGTTGCCCTCTGATACCGCTTCCGCTGCCGTCTGCCCTGCCAAAAGCCCTCCTGTCATTGCGGGACCTATTCCTCCTGCACTTATTGGATTTGGCATCGCCATGCTGTCGCCAGCGCCAAGGTAACCGTTGTAAACCAGGCTGTCAAGCTGCCTCCTTACGCTTACAGACCAATAGCCCTTGCCGTTATTGTATTCTTCTACAAGACTGCTCTTCTTTATCGCCTTGTTCCACGCCACATACTCGTCTATAAGGCTGTGGAGCGTGTCCTTCTTCCCCATTGCGGCGTTCCTTGCAGAAAGGCTCTTGTTTTCCACACCTATGCCTATGTTGACTACTTTGCCCTTCTTCGGAAAAACCCAACCGTAGCCTCCTGGAGCGAAATCCTGGTTCAGATGTATTATGGCGTTCTTAGGGTCGTAGTACGTTTCGTCTTCAGCGACCTGGTCAAAATTCATTATGTAGCGTCCGGTGGCTTCTATGTCGTCAGTGCTTATGTTCCTTTCGACGTACTCGTTTTCCGGAAGCTTCCTCCTGAGCGTGCTCGCTATGCCAAGCGCGTCTATTACCAGCTTTGACCTTATCCTGTAGTCCTTCTTCTTGTCATCCTTTCCGTATACTCCAACAACTCGGTTATCCTCTATTATTGGGCCTTCGACTTCGTATTCAGGCCTGAATTCTGCGCCGTTCTTGATTGCAATGTCTAGAAGCTTCTTTGCGAACCTTGGCCTGTCAAGGCTGTATCCCACACCCTCGAACATTACTTTTGTTTTCATGTCAGGGCTTATCACGTACACGCCGTCTACCTTTAGATTGAGCTCGGGCTCGGAAAAGCTAACGCCAAGCTCCTTTGAAATCAGGTCTATGTGGGTTTTTGCTACGGCATCGCCGCACACCCAGCCCCAGTTAGTCTTTTTTCCAGGTTCTTCAGCCTTGTTTCTGTCCAGGAGTAGTACCTTTGCGCCGCCTTTTGCCGCTGCGGCGGCAGCTATGGAGCCTGCAACGCCTGCCCCTGCAACTATGATGTCATAATCGTCCATGCAAAGCTACCTCAATATTACTATCGGAATTACGCCGGCGTTGAACTCCAGCTCCGCCAGTTTTATAGGATCCGTAGTGCCCTTTGGCACCTCGACAAGCGGCGGAGCGCCATATGCAAGCTGCAGAGCCCTTGCGCCTATTATCCTTGCTTTCTCGTATTTAGTATATTCCATGCAACCACTAGGGTATTCAATATTGTTTAGCTAAATATTTTATACTTTTCCAGAGGCTAGCCGTACATTGAATCCTGCGACGCCTTGTTGATTATTGGCTTCGGGGGTTCGTAAAGCAGGTTTACGACTTCCCCAAATAATTTCAGAAAATTTACGTCTATTTCGTTTTTGGCCATTATCCTGTCAATTGCTATTGCTAGGTTGATTTCTTTGTTTGCTATGGTGGCCATCTCTCCCTCCACCAAAAAAACAGCGATAAACTTCGACAATGCCATTTGTGCAGCAGTAGAAAGGATGAAAACGTCCAGGCGCATGCTTTTGTCGGCATTGCCCGTTTCGTATGAAGTTCCTGCATATTCGCCGTTTTCTGTTTCGCTTGTCTGGCCGTATGCCCTCCTTACCACTTCGGCATAAGACGGCACTTCGCTGCTGTAAAGAAGCCTTGAAAAGCCGTCTAGCGAAGCCAGAAGTTTGGAATACTTTTGCAAAGAGTACTTCTCTACAAGGCGCTGCCATGCTGAGGATAGGGTCTTGTCGTCAAGCACAAAACCCAAGCCCTGCAGCTTAGAGAGCTTGTAGTTTATGGCGTCTTCCATCTTTGGCATGCTAATTTCTGGCTTGGCGACTTCATCCTTGCCATTTGCACTGCCATTTGCATCTATTGATAGCAGCGCCAAAATCGAAATTGCATACCTGTTTCCAACGTTGTACCAGTCCTCTGCGCTTACCTTGTTTAGTCTTTCCACATTGTGCTTGACAATGTAAATACCAGATACCAGTTCGCCGTAGTTTATATCTGTGCCAAAATCATTCAAAGATGCTGCGATTTCCCTCATACGCAAGATTACCGAGTCGATAAAACTGCGCATGACCAGCACTTCTAGGCTGTATGGTCCTGGCATTTGCGCTGATATTTTCTCGACAACATTTGTACCTGAAAGCCTGCTGAGCTCGTTTGCATTCATAGGAATTTCGTATAGAGGCACGCGGCTTATGCCGAGCGATTTTTTAATTGCCCGCATTTCTTTCACAGTGGCCCTTATTGCACTTTCCTTGTCTGCCATCTGCTCGCTTACGTAATTTTTTACTTCCTTGAGTGCGTCGTAGAGCACGGCATTTATCTTTTCTTCAACAGTCTGTTCAGTATTCGCTTCGCCGCGCTTTGCATTTATCAAAGACGCCTTAGATTTTAATTCATTGACCTTTTCGGCCATTCACATCACTTTATTACATGTAAGCGTTATCCCAAGATTTGTCAGATTTTATTTCCCTTCTTCCTTTTGACGCATCTAAATAAAGATCCTTTGCAAGACCTATCACTTTTGAAACGATAGCCTCGTTGATATTGTTTGTGGAAGTCATGTCGTTTACTATAGATTCTGTGACAGCATACGCATTTGGCATTGCATATTGAATCATCGCGACTATTGAGAAGACAGCGAGGGTCTCGAAATTGGCGCCGGCCAGCAATTCCTCCTGGCTGAGGGAACTATTTATCGTTGCAGTGAAGGATGCCCCTGTTGTGCTTTCCAGAGCATCCAAGCTGTTGAGCGCACCAGCGAACAACTTTGAATTTACAAAATCGAAAAGCTTCCTCGCCTCTGACTCTGTGAGCGAAAATAGGTTATATGAAGAAATGCTGGCAGCTGCAGCGCTAGCTATGTCCAATGAAAATTTCATCTTTATGCTCCTTGCAGTGTCTACGTAGCTTGACATCCACGCCGCTGCGCTAAGTATAGAAAGCATCGAGTTGCTGGCGAAATCCTTGTCGTCTTTGTACAGCATGAGGTCTATGTCAAAAGAGATAGTGTCCAAAGCCGCTTCCGTCTCTGTAAATTTTTCCTTCAGGGCAGGATTTCCACCGGGGTTCATTGTCCTGTTCAGCGCGCTGAGCATTTCCGCAGATTTGCTTGAAAGAGCATTGGAAATTACTTTTATCAGCGCTATTTCTGGAGGGTGATTGTAAAACATATTTGAAGGATCCTGCCTGTTCTCTATCGCCCTTTGCATGTCAAGATCCAGAAACGAAGAAATCAAGTCGATGTTTTCAAAGGCGCCTATTACTGTTGACAGTGCGGGATTCTGCGCCACTATTGTTTTGTATCTCTCTGAAGACTTCATGGAGGAGCAGAGCTCTGAATATATGTCGGATGCTGTCTTGCGCATTGCAGTGCGAAGATCCCCTAGAGGAACATCTGCCGAAACTTTGTTGACTGTCCCTTCTTGCGCCACGAATTTTAATCTGATTTGAGATATATATACCTTTTGTAAGGATTCGCAGGCGCTACCTTATTGGCTTGTATTCCTCCTTTGGCTTCTTTAATATGTTGTAACGTATCATGTTGCCGAAGTGGAACACAAAAAACCCCGTTATGCCCCACTCGTGTATTCTCCTTGCGCTTGTGTATACTACGGCATCGCTTAGATATGATATCTTACCGAATTTCTTGATCCTGTGAGAAAGATCCCAGTCCTCGTAAGTCATGAACTTTTCATTGAATCCTCCAGCTTTCTCGAAAATGTCTTTCCTTATTGCAAAGTTAGACCCCACAAGAGAAGGCCTGCCGAAAATTATGGATAGCCTGACGAAAAGCACAGAAACCACCTTGTAGCCTAGATTCACGAACCAGCTCACCTTCTCCCTTGGGTATATTGGGCCTGTGGCGGCTATAATCTGTTTGTCCTTCATGGCCGCGCTGTATGATGCCAGGGTGCTCCTGCTCACGCTAGTGTCGGCGTCTATGTAAAGGAGTATTTTTCCCTTGGCATGCTTTGCCCCAACGTTCCTAGCAAGTGCTATTCCCGGCTTTGATTCTTTTATGACCTTCGCATATTTCCTCGCTATTTTTTCTGTATTATCTTCGCTGTTCTTGTCAACCACTATTATCTCGTAGTCCTTGAAAGGCTGGCGCCTTATGCTTTCCAGCGTCTCCCCAATGTACGCTTCTTCGTTGTATGATGGTATTATAATGCTTATCTCAGGCATTTAATCTACCGTTTGCGGGGGGAGAGATTTGAACTCTCGCATGCGCTAAGCAAGCGGGTCCTAAGCCCGTCGCATTTGACCAGGCTCTGCCACCCCCGCAGGCAATATCTCTTTAGCAGGATATATTTATAGATTTTATTCGTATATAACTCATCAGCGGTGCATAGATGCTTACGACAAAATATGTAAGAGACAACTTGGAAGCTATAAGGGATTCCTTGGCAAGAAGGCACAGCGATTACCCGCTGGACAGGCTGCTGGAGCTTGACAAGGAGTGGCGAAGCCTCAAGACGGCCACCCAGGCGTTGCAGGCCGAAAGGAACAAGCTTAGCATGGAAATTTCAAGGCTCAAGAAGGAGGGCAAGAACGAAGAGGCAGACGCGATAATAAAGAGGCTTTCCGAGACAAAAAAGAGAATAGAAGATGGAGAAGCGAAAATTGCGGAAGAGGAGGCTGAGATAGACAAGATACTCTGGAACATGCCGAACGTGCTGCATGAGTCGGTGCCATATGGAAAGGACGACAGCGAGAACAAAGAAGTGAAAAGATGGGGGAGCATAGAGAAGAAGGGCGGGGAGAGCCATGCAGACATTCTGGAAAGAATGGGACTCATAGAGCTCGAGCAAGCCGCGAAAGTTGCCGGAGCCAGGTTCTTCTACCTTAAGGGTGATATAGCGCTTCTTGAGCAGTCTCTCATAAGGTTTGCCATAGACGAGCTCATTAAGAAAGGTTACATGCTCATAGCTCCGCCGCTCATGATGAAGAAGGAGTACTACAAGGGAGTCACTGCCTTCGGTGATTTCGAGGAGATGCTCTACAAGGCGGCAGATCCGAAGGAAGCTGAGGCAGACAAAGACATAGAGCACGTAAACGACGAGCTTTTCATGATAGCCACTTCTGAGCACCCGATGGCCGCAATGTACGCTGGCAAGGTGCTGTCTGCAAACGAGCTGCCGAAGAAATTCGTCGGGGTGAGCCCTTGCTTCAGGAGGGAAGCAGGAGCCCATGGCAAGGACACAAAAGGCATATTCAGGGTCCACCACTTCTACAAGGTGGAGCAGTTCATATTCTCTAAGCAAGAGGATTCTTGGAAGCTGCATGAAGAGCTGCTTGCGAATGCCGAATCGCTTTTCCAGAAGATGAAAATACCGTACAGGGTTGTAAACGTATGCACAGGGGACATAGGCACTGTTGCCGCAAAGAAGTACGACATTGAAGCGTACATGCCTGCGCAGGGCGCATACAGGGAAGAAGTTTCCTGCTCAAATTGCACAGACTGGCAGTCGCTCAGGCTAGACATAAAGTATGACGAGGGCAACGAAAGGAAATATGTGCACACTCTAAACTCCACAGCCATAGCAACAAACAGGACCATAGTCGCTATTGTAGAGAATTACGCTAATGGCGACGGCACAATAACCGTGCCAGAAGTGCTAGTGCCGTATATGGGCAAGGACAAAATTGGCAAACCAAATTCAAATTAGCGCAGCGACGTGGCTATTTGGTTTTTGCGCCTTTTCAGGTTCGCGCAAAAATATATATAATGCACAAGCGAAATTAGAATGGCAGCAGCGCAGATTCCGTTGCAGATGCTACAGACAGGCAACAACTGAAAGGATAGCCAGGTAATTCAATGAAGGAAGAGTACAATATGCACAGGGAGATAAAGAGGCTAAAGTCGATCAGGGGCAACGGCACCGAGCTCATAAGCATATACATACCCGCTGGCTTCCAGATAAGCGAAGAGACAAACAAGCTGAGGGAGGAGCGAAGCACATCTTCAAACATAAAGTCCAAGACCACGAGGACCAATGTCATAAGCGCAATAGACAAGATAATACAGTATCTCAGGCTTTTCAAGGAGACGCCAAAGAACGGCCTTGCAATATTCTGCGGCAACATCTCCGACAATCCCGGAAAGACAGACATAGAGCTCTTTTCCATGGAGCCACCGGCGCCTCTCAAGGTTAACATATACAGGTGCGATTCGACATTCCTTTTGGATCCTATAGAGGATATTGTAGAGGCAAAGGACACTTTCCTACTTGTTGTGCTTGACGGAAGGGAGGCCACAATAGCCACGCTCAAGGGCCCTTACATAAGAGTGCTGAAGAGGCTCAACTCCACAGCGCATGCAAAGGTCAGGAAAGGAGGGCAGAGCGCGAACAGGTACGAGAGGGCAATACAGGAAAGCACCGAAGATTACTACAAGAGAATAGCCTCTAGCATAAATGACATATTTGAGCAAGGCCTGCAGACAGGCACAAAGTTCAAGGGGCTCATTGTAGGAGGGCCTGGACCCTCTAAGGAAAATTTCATAAAGCAGAACGCGCTCAACTACCAGATAAAGGTATTGGGCATGTATGACACAGGATATACAGACGAAACTGGGCTCAACGAGCTTGTCGAGAAGGCGCAGGAGCTTCTGAAGGAGCAGGAGGCTTCGCAGGAAAGGCAGGTGCTCGAGAGGTTCATGAGGGAGCTTTCGTCTGGCGGCCTTGCGGTGTACGGCTATGCCAACGTCAAGGAAAAGATTGAAAAGAAGCAGGCATCGATGCTCATAATAAACGACGACCTTGAGCTTTATTCCGAAAAGGTTTCTAGCCAACAGGGCATGGAGGTAATGCTTGTCTACAAGAGCGAGAAAAGCTCAAGGCAGATAGTGCATGTTGAAATACTCAGCGAGGCGCCTGATCCGCAGTTCATGGCGCTTGTGGAAGAAGCAAGCAGGCTTTCCAAAGACAGGTCTGCTTCGCCTGCAGACAAGGAGCGAATAATCGCGGACATTGAAACCGGACGGAGCGTAAGCGAGAACAAGGACGCTCTGGAAGAGCTCATAGGCATGGCAGACGCCAACGGGATACAGACAGTCTTCGTTTCTAGTGAGAGCTCTTACGGCAAGGAGTTTCTCATTGGCTTTGGGGGAATAGGAGCAATGCTGCGCTACAAGTAAATCAGTATTTTGGCGGCAGAAATCCGTGCATGCTAATGCTACGAGAACTCCGAAGCTACGCCGCAAGCTTGCATATAAGCGTTGTTGCCATATACGTACATGTGGTACGGCGTTATCTCTGTGCTGTTGGTGACGCTGTAGTTTAGGAATATGCTTGGCTCAGACCTTGCCACCGCTAGGCATTTGGAAGCCTGGGTTGTGGTTATGTTTGCCGGTCCGCCTATGCCTGTTATAGAATAAGTGCAGCTCGTGGAATTAAGGATGAAAACGTCCATTGTCGTGGCCTTTCTTCCATGCAGCGCAAGCATGTAGGCAGTCTTTTCAAGACAGTTTATAAGGTATGGAAGCTGCGTCGTGTTGCTGTATGTTACAGCTATCGCAACCCTCGGCGCAGAGTCGAAATTGCCCTTGAAAGCAGAGAATGAAGTAGTAAGGTAGTTTGAAAAGACGAAATACACAAGGAAGACTATTATTGCAATAGCTGCTATAGCGGCTATGTATCCGAGAGTTTCGTTGTTCCGGCGCTGCTCCCTTTGCTGCTGCTCCTTCTGCTGGCGCTCCTTCTGCTGCTGCTCCTGCTTTGCAGGATTGCGCCTGCCCTCGGTCTTTGCCTTTTGCACATTTGCCAAAAAATCACTTCACCAAAAGCGACGGGTAGCATGCTGCCATGTATGCAGAATCCCCGCTTGCAATCATTTTTGTGCCGTAGAAGGAATAAATATTTATGCTGTCGGAGCTGCTGTTTGTAAGTATTATTACAGGTATGTTAGACGTTGCGTAGAAGTTCATGCAGTCGCTTATGCTTGCAGTGCCCGCCCCTGAAACGCACGTGTTGTTAATAATGGATATGATCACCGGCGTCTTGTTCTCTGCAAGAAGCGACCTGCTTATCATGCTGGCGCACTGGTAGCTTGCAACCGTCGGCGTGCCGTTGATTGCTATTACTACGCTCTTAGAATTCGCTACTGCGTTTTTGAACGCGCTGTAAGGCGCGAAAGAGTTTGCCGCAGCGGCATATGCGTAGCCGACTATTATGTATGCTATCAATATTACGCCCAATATTGCGAAAAGCATATGCCAGTTCCTCTCTGTCCTCCTGTTTAACCTGAGCTTGCGCTTCATCCTGAGCCTCTGGTAATAGAACAGCAGCAGCGCAAAGACAATTACGCTTATCAATATAGAGAGAATCGATGCTATTGCTGGCGCAAGCGCAACCCCGCTGAAGTAAGGCAGCTTCATGCTGAAAAGCATGCTCCTTACAAAAGGCGTGTCTATTGATCTTGCGAGCTCAGTCAGCCCCGAAGGATATGTGTATATCGCAGAAGCCTTGGAATACACTGAAGAAAGGCTCGATTCAAGGTACGACATGTTGCTCGTCTTTCCAGTAGCCATTCCATTTAGACCTGCCTCCTCCAGCGCAAGGCTCTGGAGCTGCGCAGACGGCGCCATTGAATCTAGCTGTTTCTTAAGCAGCAGCGCTGTGTTGGCGCTCGCCATGGCAAGCACCTTGCTGTATGTCGCATTGAGCTTTGAGTATGTGCCTGAGAGCGCGGCAACCTCTTTTGCAAGCGTAGCGTTCTCAGATGTAAGGTTCATTCCAACATAGCCGCTGAGAAGCTTGTTGTAGCTCTGGTTTAGCGTCGAAAGCTCTGACGAAAGCGTAATGTTGTCCACGTGGCTCAGCAGCATCATCGACCCTGATACAAGCGACGAGTAGTTGGCCAGCGTAGTGTTTAGTATGCGCATGAGCGCCGAAGTCTGCCTCTTGTAGAGCACCGGGGTTATGTAGTATGATTCTATGTTGCTTGCGTTGTTTGCAATGCTCACAATCTGCTGATCAGTGATAGGCAGCATGTTTATCTGCAACATTCTTGCAACGATGCCGTTGAGCTGTGAGTAGTTGTATGTGAGGAAGCCGCAGTAGCCGAGCGCAACGCAATACCATGGGGAGGTTGCCGGAGTGTGGTAGTAGATGCACGACTGAAGCTGCGAATTGGTTATGTTTGCAGTCGGAGGGAATATTGGATTCTGGTATATGCTCCTCGTCAGGTTTGATATGTTTGAGAACGATGAGTCTATGGCGCGCAGCCTCTGCTGCGCGTTGGAGATGTTTATGCTTTGAATGCTTGAGTAGAATGCATTGTAGCTCCTGTTCAGCCAGCCGTACTGGTTTTCAAATTTTATTATTCCGAGGCCAAACGATCCGCTTGGACCGTCGGTCTGGTACATCACCCTGTCGCAGTTAGGCACCGCTTGACAGGAGAAGCAGTAGTTGGAAAGCGTGCAATTGAACCTGTTTAGCCCAGTCTCGACAAGGCAGTCGTTGAGCGAAGGCGCTGAAGAATTCTCGTAGCTGTGCATCATCTGCGCTATCTCTGGAAAGTTGGCCGCGCTTATGCTGCTCTGCAGAGTGTAGTTGCGTATTATAACAAATATCTGGGTGGCGTTGGTCACGAGGGCGTCGTCAGTGCTGTTTATAAGGAAATACAGGTGCGTACCGTTGTAGAAAGCAGCATATGACATGCCGTCATATGTTATGTTATGCTGCGAAAGCGACGATATGAGGGAGTTGGGCACGTTGTAGTCCTGCAGCACGGAAGCGAAGGAAGCGGCGAAAGCTCCGCCGAAAAGCATGGCAGCTGCAATAGAGAATGAAAAAGCTAGCAATAGGGTTCTCTGGGTGTTGCGCATAAAGGTCACAATAATATTGCAGTAAATATTTTTAAAGGTTTCTTGAATGCATGAGCCGGAACAACGCTGACGGAAGATTGCGCAAGAATTCGCTTTGAATGCAATAGCCATTAGGCACTGCGGTCATTGCCCAATGCCAATACCTATTTTGAAATGCTTGAATATTGCCAATTTGAAGAAGCCGCGCATGGCTGACGCTAAAGGGCTTAAATAAAAAGAAAAAGGAAGCCCAAAATGGGCTTCTCAACTTGCTATTTGTATCGGGATTACTGTCCAGCCGCTGTGAGCAGGTCCTGTATGAACTCGTTTCCTGCAGTCACTGTCTGGTTTGCCGTGTATCCTGCGACCAGTATGCGGTTTGTGCCGAATGCCTGCACTATCACTGATCCTGGGCCGAAGCTGCTGTCGAGGCTTGGGTTCTGCGCGAATATCTGCGATGCTACGCTGTTCACGTACTTGCTGCCCACGACTATCAATGTTGCAGCCTGGTTTGCGTTGCTGTCGAGCACTGCGAGTGGCGTTGTTGCTGTGTTCAGTGTTACAGGCGTTGTGGCGCTTGTCACTGAAGGCGTTGCTGTCAGGTTGCTCAGCCCTGTTACGCTGCAGCTTGTTGAAGAGAAGCTGCATGAGGCGTTCACCTGCGCTATTGTTACGTTTGGTATGTTAGTTGCCTGCCCTACTCCGTATGGCCCGTATGTCTTTGTTGTTGAGCTGACTGCCGAAGAGTATGGCCCTACCACAAATTCCAGTGCGTCTACCGCCTTCGCCATGTCGTATGTCACTGATGTTGGCGATATTGCAGCCACTTCGCTGCCGCGCTCTGTCCTGAAGCCCTGCACGGCCTTTACTGTGTGGCCCTGCGAGCTTGTGTAGGTCATTGCGTTGTTGTCGCTGTTTGTCTGGTTGAGCCAGTAGAGTGGTGTTGGATCTGCCACGCTTGACTGGTTCATCAAGCCGAGATAGACATATGCGTTTGGCGTTGTTGTTGAAGGCAGTGTTATTTCAGGCATGTTGTATGTGAAGTATTGGTATGGCGCTGTTTGTGTGGTGGTTGGCACATTTGCAGTCAGTGTGAAAGGCACTTGCGCACCGCTCTCCTCGCCGTAGTCTACCGTTGTTGTGCTTGCTGGTGCAGAGATTTCGTAGTTGTAGTTAGGCACTGAGTACATTACTGTCGGGCCATAGTATGATAGTGTTGCCAAGGGCACATTGGCAGAAGCCGGATTTAGTGTGTTGGCGGTTTCGTATACAGATATACTTACGCCTGGTGCTGGAAGTGGATAGCTGAGTTGTATGTTTGTTATGTTGTCTAGTACCTGTGATGTTGTTTGTGTCAAGCCTGAGGTGCCTGAGGTGAACTGCACTGTTCCTCCAGATGTCGGTGTTCCTCCCTTGTAGCCTGATATCTTGACTGTTAGTGGATTGGAGCTTGTTATGTAGTTGGGATCAAGTCCTGAGTTTAGACTTAGAACTACTATCAATCCCGGGTTTGCGGCTCCATTTGCTGCAGTGAGCGAGTTCGATTCGACTACATTGGACTGCGTTAGTTCGTATGTGTCAAGGTTGTATGTAACGCTGCCAAGGCTTGAAGATGGTGCTGGCGTTCCTGCCGGAGGCTTTATTGTGAATGCTGTAGGCACAGAGCTTGACACTGTGAACTGGCTTGTTGGCTCTGTTATTGCTGTTGTGTTGCCGTATGCCATTATTATTGAACTACCAGTTACTGCTGTAAAGCTGCCAGCATTGGTCCATTTATATGTATTTGCTTGCGGCGCTTGACCAGATTGACCACTTGGGTTCTGGTATGTCGTGCCTGCTGTGCTTGTTGCTGTTGAGAATGTCAGAGGGTCGTAGTTTGAGTTGCCGCTTCCAGGCGCACCCAAAGAGTCGCCCAGGAAGTTGAACTTCCATACTGCTGGGTTTTGTATGAATGTGAATGACGATCCTGGCACCATTGTCTGTGATTTAGAAGAGTTGCTGTAGAGTATTATGCCCTGAAGCTCGGCGTAGTTGCCCCATGCGCTTGGTGCTGTTGACTGGTTCGTTGTCCACCTTATCGCTGCAAGCCAGTCGTTGTTGTTAGAGTTGAAGTTCTTTCCTGATGTTATGTTGAAGACGTTGCTGAAGAGCTGTATCTTTGCCCACTTCTGGTATGCATAAAGGCCTGGGAATGTCTGCCCTACGCCTATGTATAGCGTTGTGCCGCTGCTGTTTACAGGATAGACTGTGTATGGAGGTATTGCCGTCTCGTTTGTCAGCACGCCGTGGTTGTATACCGCGATTGCTGCCTTGCTGCCTCCTGAGCTGTTAGGGTATGACAAGTCTTGCAGTACCACTTCTATTGGTCCTGATGTTATGTTGTGGCCGACGTAGACTGTCTGCACTGGAGTTATTGACTGTGCAAGTTCAAGCTTTCCTCCGACTACGTACTCGCTTGATGATGGAAGTGTGGATACTGATGGCGGAGTTCCGCCATATATTGTCCAGTTTTCTCCTAGGAATGTTATTGACTTGTACGCGCTTGTAGTGCCAGAGTAGAGTGGCACTGGTGTGCCGAATGTCACTTGATAAGCTCCGTTTGCGTCAAGCAAAGCGAAGTTGTTCAGCGCCTGGTCGTATACAGGGAAGCCCATGAGCCATAGGTATTCTGACTCAGAGTTTGGTCCGCTGCTTGACATCAGACCTGGAACCTGCGCGTTTGTCAGCTGCACTATGTTGTCGGAGTAGTTTCCGTTAAAGTATGAAGAGAACTGCGAGAAGCTCATGCCTCCGCCGTTAGTTCCTGCCAATGCGCTCTGGTTTACTGGTATTGGGTTGTATGATGTTATGCCCGTGAAGACGCTCTGGGTTGGTGAAGTAGATATTGCATATGGCGCTGAAGATCCTTCTGGATATGAGTATGTGCCTGAGGTGTCCAATGTCTTTGTGCTTGAGAGCGTGTTGTAGTTCAGCACTCCGCTGTTCATTATTGATCCTATTAATGTACTTATCTTATAGCTGCCTGTAGGCACTACCACTCCTTTTTCGCCAAGCCAGACTTGCTGGTTGCTCAGCGTGCATGTTGGCGTTGTTACTGCGCAGCTCACTGCGCCCTTGCCATTCACTGTCGCTGTTATTGGTGTGGATGTGTACGCCAGATTGCCTATTACCGCAGCTATGTTTGCAGCCACTACGCCGTCGCTAGGCATTGCTGTTGAACCTACGACTATCTGCACTACTGGCTGGCCTGCGTTGTTTATTATGGGCACGTTCTGGAAAGAGACTGGTCCTGCGAATGCAAGACCTACTATCAAGCTTGCCGCGATAGCGGCTATTCTCTTCGCGTTTATACTTTTCATGCTATCACTTAAACATTTTTGTTGAGATGTTATTCAAAAGCAAAGTATTTAAATACTGCTCATATGTTTAACATTTTTTTTATATGACATTCGCCGATAATCGACGATTGTTATACCATACTTCTGCTATAGACGAATGCCTTCGACGAAATGCTATTTTTCAATTTTGCATGGCCAAAACGGCAATGCCGTTGATTATTTGGCGTTGCGTGCATTCCATCTGTTGCCTTGCAGGTAATACTTCGCATGCAAAGCTTATATTTGTTCGCTTCCTTTGCCGCTCCGGCATTATTATAATACTATTATAATATCGGCTTGGCAGTATAATTGCCTGCACACATGCTACGCCCTCAGCAATTCAGTGAGATCGGCATTGCCCTCCTTTATCGCCGCTATATCTACCAGTGGCGATGCGTTGACAGTTCTCTTTATTCCTTTTGAATAGAATGATGCACTAATCTCATTGTAAAGATTTTCTGCGGCGGAGCCGAGCTTTGACAGATCTAATATCGACTCGCTCCTCGGCAGTATACGCCCTTCGGAAAGCAGGAGCGCGTTGGAGAAGCGCGAATTCAGGAATGAAACGATGCTGAGCCTGGGCCCTCCTATGTCCCTTATGCCTAGCATCGACTCTATGAGCTCAAGCTTCCAATCCGGCATATTGTCAAGAGCAGCGGCAATGGCTATTGAGCTTATGTTTAGTCTGCCGTCCTTCCTTCCGACGAAAAGCTCGTGGTCTTCCATCTTTGCTATGCTCATGCCTGACGCAGAAACGCTCATTGCCACTTGCATGAAGTTTACATCTGTAGTTACCTGGTAGCCAAGGTGGTCGCCGTTCTCTATGCTCAGCATAGCCGATTCTACGCTTGGAGCGAAGAGGCGCCTTATGCCGTTTGAATAAGCCTTTGGCGCAGGGTAAAGCAAACCGTAGTCGTGCATCCATAGCATGCCTCCGCTGTTCAGCGCTTCCGCCATGTTTGATATTGCCCTGTCGACGTTTTCTGAGAAAGACCACACCCTGCCGTTTTCCATCATGCCAATCAAGTCGCCGTACCTAGCATATGTCGCATCGTCAACCTCGCCGTGGCCTGAAACCTCTATTACAACCGGCCAGAGTGGCTCAAAAAGCGGATCGGAAGTGTATGAAACCCTGACAGCATAGTTTACAAAATAGGCTTTGCCCCCGATCTTTGCAACAACCTCGTGGCCGAGGTCGTCGAAGAGCTCGTTTGCTATTATGACGTCGTAATTGCCGTATATTCCCTTTGTGACGTCGCCTATCCTAAGCAATGTCTTGAAGGTCTCAGTACTAGTTAGACTTTCTTTCGCTTCCGTTATGGCAGCTTTTGATATGTCCATTATGGTATAAGTTGCTGCTTCCGCGAAATCGGTGCGGTTGCGCGCATCCAGTTCCATTATCCTCTTGTAGATTCCGCTCTCGAACCTGATATTGTTGGCTCCAACCTCGAGTATTCTCGGTTTTTCGATGCCTGAAATGGCTAGGTATTTGTACAGGTATTCTGCGAATGCTTTCTGGTAGTCCTCGCCCATGGCCCTTGTCTTGAAGCATAGCTCAGAGTTGTTGGAGTAGAAATCGTTGTTAAGCCGCGCCTCGTCTGATGATGAGGAGATTGTTGCTTCACGCATGATAATTTTAAGCATTTTCTTATTTATATCGCTTTTGCGCTATGCTTAAAAACCTTTTGGCAGAGTGCATTGAGAGACGCATTTGATTGCGCTTGCATATGCTATATGGTCAAAAGGCTTTTATTGTTTGAATTGATTCTTAATACGATTCAATGATGCGCGTAGCCCTGATAAGAAAAGCGCCATTAGGGACGCTTGCGGGGCATGACAAGGCACTTATGAGGCTTGCCCGACTGTTTGCCGAAATATGCAGCGCGAAAGAAGAGATATTTTCGCTTGGCAGGGGTTTTAGCACAAGAAGAGTCCAAGGAATGACGGAGCACGTGCTCGGATCTTCAGGCATTGCTGGAAGAAGGAGAATGCTTGAAGAACTGGCCGAATTCGATCCGAAGGTTGTCATAGTTTTCGACAGAGAGCTTGCCGCTGTCGCAGCTGCGTATAACAGGCTGCACGGAGACAAATGCAGCATTGTTGTGTTGACGGATTCACCTGACGTCATATACAATTTCGCGCTTCGCGTCGACAGTGTCGGGGCGCCTGCGCCAGTTAAGGCAATACTGAAGAAAATTTACCTGTGGCGACAGATGCACATCTACAAAAAAATGATAGGCGTTTCAACGCACATCATACTGCCTACAGAAGAAGACAGAAAGCGCCTCGTTGAGGAAATACCTTCGGCAAAGGAAAAGAGCTACGTCATGCAGCTGCTGCCGGTGGGCAAAATGAGAAAGCCAAGGACCATAAGAAGGATAAGGAAAATACTTTTCGTTGGCGCGTGCGACTACCCGCCCAATGCTGAGGCGGCGCGCATAATAGAGGAAGAGATAGCACCTGCGGTGCCGAACAAAACATTCTACGTTGTAGGAAGGGGATGCACAGCAAGGTCTCACGGAAACTTCTCATGCCTTGGCGAAATAACTGACGAAGAGCTGCAAAAGAGGCTTGGCGAAGCCGACCTCTGCATTGCCCCGCTTATGCATGGAACAGGCTTCAAGTCAAAGGTGCTTGACTATCTTATCGCTGGCAAGCCAGTGATTGGAACCAGCGTGGCCTTCCAGGGCTTCGCTGCCAGGAATGGTTTCAACGCTATAATAGAGGATGATCCAACTAAATATGCAAAGCGCATAAGGGAGCTTGACGAAAATCCTGAGCTTGTTGCAAGGCTGCAGAAGAACATACCTTCCATACTGAGGGAATTCTCTGAAAAAAGGATAAGGGAGAAATTTAAGACGCTTTGCGAAAGCCTGAGATAGGCATGCGCTGAATATGCAAACATTATAAAGATAACTTTGGAATATTATACGGTGCTTTGATGGAAGCGGTTATACTTGCTGGCGGCTTCGGAAAAAGGCTTAGACCTATAACTGAAGAGATGCCAAAGCCCATGATACCTATTGCGGGCAAGCCGATAATTGGATGGCAATGCGAATGGCTTGCTAGGGCAGGAGTAGATACGGCAGTAATAACAGTGGGCTACAAAAAGGAGCAGATTATTGAATATATTGAAAAGAAAGGTTAAGGATTTTGGTATTGATTTCAAATATGCGGAGGAAAGCGAGCCTCTTGGCACTGGGGGCGCGCTGAAGAACACTGAAAGGCTTGTGAAGGGCAGCAAATTCTATGCTCTAAATGGCGACATCCTCACAAACATAGACATAGGCAGGCTTTCTGTAGATGGTGCCATCGCTGCAATTGCCCTCGTTCCACTTAGGAGCCCTTTTGGTATAGTAGTCGCAAAGCAGGGCAAGGTTCTCGGCTTCGAGGAAAAGCCGCTGCTCAGGCAGCACATGATAAATGCAGGAATATACCTCATGGACAGGAAGGTGTTCGAATTCGCGCCTAGGAACGGGAGCCTCGAGAAGGATGTTTTCGAGAAGCTCGCACCTAAAGGGATGATAAACGCTACAGAATTCGCGGATTCTTACTGGAGGTCGATAGACTCGCTCAAGGACATGGAGGAAGCCAACAAGGAGCTTGCCGAAGGGGCAATGCGCTGACTACTCAATGCGCTTTTTTATCTGCCTACACAAGGCATTCAGTTTGCTATTTATCATTTTTGTGATGAATAGTGAAATGAAAATGGCGAGCGAATGGAAAAGACCGAAGTTATATACGGATTTGAAATACCGGAGCGCTATGATTTGAGGATAGAGCCAGACATGCGCGCATTCACATTTGATGGCGAAGAGACAATAGAGATGAGAGTCAAGAAGAGCACCTTTTTATTGCTGCATGCGAAGGAGCTCGAAATCAAAAAGGCATTCGCAGAATCAAATGGCAAGACTTTTGATGCAAAAGTATCCTATGACGCGAAGAAGGAGACTGTGAAGCTGGCGCTTCCGAGAGCCGTCGAGGGAAAGATCAAGGTGATGATATCTTTCAAGGGCAAGAACAACGACGGCATGTACGGCTTCTACAGGAGCAGCTACACTTGCAAAGGCGTGAAGAATTACCTCCTCACGACGCAGTTCGAGCCAGCAGACGCAAGGGCAGCGTTTCCATGCATAGACGAACCCTCGGCAAAAGCAATCTTTGATCTCACCCTCGTTGTCGACAAGGAGCTTGAAGCAATATCCAACATGCCCGTAAAGAATGTAGAAATATTAGGAAGCAAGAAGGCCGTGCGCTTCGAGGAGACGCCTCGCATGTCGACTTACCTGCTCTACATGGGCGTCGGCAAATTCGAATATCTTGAAGGCAAGCTTGGCGGCATGCCAATAAGAGTAGTTACGACTGCGGGAAAGAAGGCACTTGGAGGCATCGCTCTTGATTTTGCAAAGAGGGCCATATCATACTATCAGAAATACTTCGGCATAAACTACCCGCTGCCCAAAGTGGACCTGATCGCAATACCTGACTTCGCAGCTGGCGCAATGGAGAATTGGGGAGCCATAACTTTCAGGGAGGTTGCGCTGCTCGCTGCCGATGACTCACCAATTGCCAACAAGCAGAGAGTAGCCGAAGTTGTCATGCACGAGCTTGCGCACCAGTGGTTCGGGGATCTTGTCACAATGAAATGGTGGGACGACCTTTGGCTCAACGAGAGTTTTGCCACGTTCATGAGTTACAAGGCGATGGACGAGCTTTATCCGGAATGGCGCATAGGCCTTGAATACGCCATGGCTGTTTTCGGCACTGCGCTTTCTGCAGACGCACTTAAGAACACGCATCCCATAAATGTCAAGGTCAAGACCCCTGCAGAAATAAACAGCATCTTCGACAATATAAGCTACGAGAAGGGAGGCAGCATTCTTCACATGCTCGAATCTTACGTAGGCAAGGACGCCTTCAGGGAGGGGTTGCACAGGTATTTGACTAAACACAGTTTCGGCAACGCCGAGAAACAGGACCTTTGGCTTGCAATAGACCAGGCTTCAAGGGCACGCGGGTCAGTCAAGGGAGTCTCTAGGCTCATGAAGGAATGGATAGAGAGGAAAGGATATCCTGTAGTAATAGAAAGGAAGTCAGGCAAAAGCATAGGCCTTTACCAAAAGAGGTTCCTCATAGGAGGCTATGCAGAAGACAAGCCATGGCCCATACCAATAACATACATTACGGACAATGGAAAAGGGAGCATGCTCATGAAAGGCAAGTCGGCCAAAGTGGCAGGCGCAGAATGGATAAAACTCAACTACGGCCTGTCTTCTTTCCACAGGAGCGACTACGACGAAAAGACGGTTGGAAAGCTAGGAGAGCTAGTCAAGAAGGGCATGATAGACGGGCTTGACGCATGGAGTCTCGTGAGCGATCTCTTTGCTGCTACAAGATCTGGCAGGATGAAGCTCAGCAATTACATGACCTTCGTGTCAGAGTACTGCATGGGCATAGGCTATCCAGCAAACGCGGAGCTGCTCTCTGAACTGAACTTCCTTTCGCTGCTTTCCTACAACCAAAGATATTACAAAGATGTCAATGAGCTGAGGAGGAATTTTGCAAACGCAATACTTGGCAGGCTCGGCCTGTCTAAGAGGAAGGGGGAAAGCACAACAGATTCCAAGCTAAGAGGAGCCGCTTTGCTTGCCGCCGGAATTTCTGGAGATAGGAAGGCCGTTGATTCGGCAAAAAAGATGTTTAGCAGCGGAATAGGAAGCATAGACGCCGACCTGAAGGGCGCGGTTTACGCAGTAGTTGCGCGCAATGGCGACAAAAAAACATTCGACAAAATAGTCAAATTATACAACAACGAAGAAAGGCCCGACGAGAAAGTGAGGCTGCTCGGGGCGCTTGGATACTTCGGCAGCGAGGAGCTCGTTAGTGAGGCGCTTGCGTTCTCAAAATCCAGATTCGTCAAATTGCAGGACTCGATGACAATCCCGTCTGTCGTGGCTTCTAACCCTGTGGGCAAGTCGATACTGTGGGGATGGACCAAGCGCAACTGGGAATCTTTCATGAAGAAATACAGCGAAGGCGCCCACATGCTCCAGAGGTTTGTTGACAACCTCAGCACTGTCTCGGAAGCAAAGACCAGGAATGATATAGCATCTTTCTTCTCTGCCAAGGGCAACAGCAGGGCAGACATAGAAAGAAGCGTAAAGCAGACGCTGGAAAGGATAGACGCCAATATTGGATTCATCAAGGCCAATAGCTAGCGCAAGTGCTGCTGTCATCAAATTGGTTTTCTGCGCTATGCCGCACTGGGAGTTACATGCGCTCTGTTGCTCTTATGCCAAGAAGCGCAAGCGCGTTTGCCAGCGCAAACCTTGCTGCATAGACTATCGCCAGCCTTGCCGACTTTGCGCCGCCGCCCTTGAGAACTGGCACTCCTTCGTAGAACTTGCTGAACTTAGAAGAGAGCTCTATGGCATAGTCTGTTATTATGTTCGGCCTGAGCTCTGCGAAAGACTTGGATGCGCGCTCAGGCAGATCTGCTATTGCCTTGACCAACTCGAACTCGGCGCCTCTTGAAAGCAGCGAATAGTCTACAGAAGAAGCGTCGAAAGCTCCGGCTTTCTCGAGGATCCTTGACGCCCTGGCGTGCATGTACATACAGTAAGGCCCGGAATTGCCCTCGAAATTGAGAGCGCGCTCCCAAGTGAAGAATATTTTTTTCTCTGGTGAAACCCTCAAGAACTCGAATTTTATTGCGGACAATGCGACACTGAGGGAGATTTCTTTAATGTCATCTTCAGAAATGCCTTTGCTGAGGCGCTCGTTTGCCCTTATGATTGAATTTGCATGTGCTGTGGCTTCTTTGAGGAGATCGTCTGCTGTGTAGTTGCGGTCCTTGCCCATCCAGGCGCCCTTCCTGCCGCTGATGGTTGCGCTTCCCTCGACCGCGACCTCTCCATATGACAAATGCACTATCTTTTTTTGCTCATTGCTTAGAAGCGAGAATATGCTGCGCAGCACCATTTGAGGATAGCTCTGGGCAGACCCTATTACATTTATTGCTACCGATGCGCCGCCGAAGTGCACCTTTTCGGATCCTTCAGCAGACGTCGTAATCAGGGCTTTGCCATTAGGCTGCTTGCCCACTAGCGAATAGCTGAAGCTGTCTTTTAGCATTCCTAGCTTCCACATGTGGAAAGCTATGTCTTTTGCAAGGTATGTGGCGGTGCCGTTGCTCCTTATTAGCACTTTGGCGTCTGAAGCCATGCCCTTCAGCTCTGCCGGAAGCCATTCTGCCGAAAGGTCTACAACCGTGCAGCCGGCGTACTTGCCACTGCTTTCCTTCCTTGCGGCTCCGCTGCTGATCACCTTTTCCATTGCCTGCTCAAGAAGCCTTGCCCTCACTATGTCGCTCTCCCATATCATGAGATCGTGGTATATGCCGTAGCTGTAAGCGGTTTCATATTGCGCTGCGACGCATCTCTCAGCTATGCTCCTCGCCTCCTTGGCCTCCCTTGTATCGAGGGCTTCCATCTTCTTCAAAAGCTCCCCCACCTCGGCATCCTTGCCTTGATCCTTTATCATCTTGTTTATCTCTACATATCTCTCGCCGAGCCAGAGGTCGTACTTCTTGTCCGGCTCCCCCTTCATGTTGATGTGACCCCAAAGTATTTCTGCCATCTGGAGGCCCAGATCGTCTATGTAGTCTATCCTTTCGACGCTGCTTCCGTGCGCAACTGCAAGGTTTGCTATGGTGTCTCCCAATAGCGCGTTCCTGAGGTGGCCAACGTGCCACGACTTGTTTGGGTTCACGCTAGGAAATTCTACAATTACCTTTTCTCCCTTGCCAGAATCGCTTGAGCCGTAGCCCTCCTTGAGCGCAAGGACTGCGTCTATTACTTCCTTTGAGAATGATGCAACGTCGAGCCATGCGTTTATGTAGCCGTTGAATTCCTCTATCTTTTCTATCGGCTGCACCGGAGACGCGACGCCGACAATCTTCTCCGCAACCTGGTGCGGCGGGATATTTTCCATGTGGGCAATCCTAAAAGCTATCGACGAGCTCATATCACCCTTGCTGCCGTCTTGCATCACTATGCTCTGGTATACCTGCGCGCTGTCTGCGGCAATTCCAAGGCTACGCATGGCTTCCATTATGCTGCTTGCAAAAACCTCCTTGGCGTGGAGCATAGGATTGCTGTTCATTCTATCGCTCTATCCTGTCGAACTCCTTGGCTATCCTAGGTATCTGGTCTATCAGGTCGCTTGCGACTATGTGGTATCCCTTCTCTATTGCAAGCATCTCCCCCGCTCTCATGTGAAGGTATGCCCCTGCGGCAGCCGCCCTGAAAGGCTTGGCACCCATTGAGGCATATGCGCCTATTATGCCTGAAAGCACGTCTCCGGTGCCCATTTTTCCTAGCACTGAAGAGCTTGCCATGTTTATCTTGAGCATTTTGCCGTCTGTTATGACCGTGTTGTGGCCCTTGAGCAGAATGCATATTCCTGTGCGCTTTGATGCTGCAATCGCGGCATCAATCCTGTATCCGAGGTTGCTTGCGTCCTCGCCTGGCAGCTGCTTTCCTGTGAGCTTGAAGAATTCTCTGTGGTGGGGGGTTGCTACAACGAGCGACGGATCTGAAAGCTTTGCGAATTTGAGGGATCCTATTCCGTCTGCGTCTACCACAGACGGTTTGCCAATACTGTTTGCGTATTCTATCAGCGCAGCGGCTGCTCGGAGCGACTCCTCCTCTGTGCCAAGGCCCATGCCTATCGCAAGGGCATTTGCCTTTTGCATTTCTGATTCTAGGGTAGGCAAGTCTTCACTTGAAAGATGCGTGCCCCTCATCGGCTTTATAACCGTGTTTGTGCTCAGCTTTCTTGCTGCCACAGCCTGGTGGCTTGGCACGTATGTGATAGCATAGCCGGCGCCTGTCCTGAGCGCAGCAATAGACGCTGCAACTACAGCGCCAAGATAAACATCACTGCCTCCGACAAGAAGCAGCCTCCCATTAGCATTTTTGTCAGCGAATAAGCTTCTCTTTGGAGACGCCATGAAAAGATCGCCGGGACCTGTAAGAAGCTCTGCTTCGATCGGTATGCCTATCTCGGCCACGACAACTTTCCCTGCTGGCTTGAAATGCATGAGTCCATCCTTTGGTTTGTGAAACGTGATTGTGTAATCGGCATTGAACGCCTGTTCTGCTGCAGAGATACCTGAAAATCCCGATGGCACGTCCACCGCTATGCGCTTAGCCTTGGAATTGTTTGCAGCCTCTATTATGCGCCAGATTTTATGCGGAAGTTTGCCATAAAATCCAGTGCCGAAAATTGCATCGACAACTATATCGCATTCCTTCAGCTGCGACGCAATGAAGTCATAACTAGCGTCGTCCCTCAGATTCACGGAAAGCATACCAGAAAGCGCCCTGAAATTTGATGCTGCCGGGCCTTCCCTGATTTGCTCCCTTCTCGAAAGCAGCGCGACTCTCACATCAAGATCTGAAAGGTGCCTTGCGGCGACGAAGCCGTCGCCACCGTTGTTTCCGCTGCCGCATATGAAAAAGATCTTTCTCGCCTTTGGAAATTTTGACCTTATGAAGTTTGCAACGGCTATGCCGGCAGACTCCATGAGCTGCGCATCTGATATGCCAAGCGCCATTGCGTTGAGGTCGATTGCACGAGATTCACTAGGAGAAATTTCCTTGCTTGTATAGGATACAAACCCTTTTAGACTTTGCATGTTATTATATCAAAGGAAGCTAATAAAATACTTTTTCCTGGGGGTTGAATGGTCAAGGTGTACAAGCAGAAGGACAAACTTGTGATCTACTTGCCTTTTGATGTTGTGGATGCTTTCCACCTCAAGGAGAACGACGAAGTCGATTTCTTCAGGTACAGCCAAAACGCTTTCTTGTTTGCAAAGAAGTCTGACGTTGCAAGCATACTGATGGGCAAGCAGCCGAGCGCAGAGCAGCAGAAGGGCCAGTTCAGGCCTCAGATCCGCCTCAGCGACGACGAAATAATGGTGCTCAAGAAGCTTGACACGCTAAGGTACAACGCCAGGAGCAAGGAGGCTGTGGAAAAGATGCTAAACGAGAGCGAAAAGAAGGTGCTTGGGCAGCTGGAGAAAAAGAACGCGGTGTCACTGTTCAAGGACAGCAAAAGCGGCAGCGAGCTTTACAGCATTTCTAAGAGCATATACGACAGCTTCCTTATGAGGAAGAGGCAGATTCAAGGAACTCCAAAGCCAGAGCAGGTGCAGCCTGCAGTGCCGCAGTACAAGCGCGTGGAGCAGCGCGGCAGTTATGCGGGCACTGAGGAGAATGAAAACGTTAAGGAGCTAGAAAGCAAGGGCTTCGTTGTGATAGCTAGCGAGGCGGAAGCATCAAGCCTTTCCTTGGCATTGGAAGAGAGCATAAGGCAGGGGATGGTGCTCGGCACTAGGGCTTTCAACAAGAAGTTCTACATAGTCATGAGGCAGTTCTTCGACAGATACGGAAGCAAGTTCCTAAAAGAACTAGAAAAAGGGGCAGAAAAGGTAACTGACATCGCTGCAAAATACAACGTCGACGAGGAGGGCGCGAGGGCCGTGCTTTACCTACTTGCAGAAAGCGGCGACGTGAGCGAAATAAAAAAAGACATGTTTGAGTTGGCGTGATTCCGAGCTCTTTTCAGTATTTGAATTTCAGACAGGTACGAAGTGGTCGAAAACCAGGACTATGATGGCGAATACTACTATTGCTATTATTATCACTTTCATGTTGAGCTTCGGGCCTTTCTCCGGGGCGTCGTAGAAGCTCAGTATTCCTGCCGACTGCTGCGGCGTCTGTAGCGTTGCCATTAAAACACTGATTCACATTTGGCGAGCATCTATAAAAAGATTGCGCTGCTTATGTGCAAATTGACTGAATTCCAAAGCACAAATGATATAAATGCAAATAGTATGATAGATATTTGAGATATGAATGCCCAGCCGCAACACCTCGCACAAGGGTAAAAAGAGGAGCAAAGATTATTTGCCTGAGCTGCTGCTTCTCGTTTCAATCTTATTGGGGCTTGCGGCGAGCGCATACTTGTATTCCGGCCCAGATCCATTTTATGACGATGCATGGTACATACATTATGCTCACGACGCAATCGTTGGAGACAGTGACTTCATTGCAAACTTGTTTGCGTATGCATTCCTAAACATAATTGCAATAGCCGCTTCCTTCTTGCTTTTTGGATACGGAAGCTTTCAGGCGATTCTGCCAAGCATAGTAGAGTACGTGCTTCTTCTTATCGTGGCATTCCAAATTTCAAAACGCGTTTATGGAGGCACTTTTGCTGCTGCTTCTGTGTATCTGCTTGCGCTAGCGCCGTTCCTTACGGATTATGTGACAAGGGTGCTGCCTGACATAAACATGGGCTTTGCAGTAGGACTATCGCTATACGCGTTCATATTGGCGAGAAAGGAAATGAGCGTCAAGATGTCAGCGGTTGCAGGGCTTCTCGCAGCGTACACCATATACGTCAAGACCCAGGCATTCATGTATGTAGGATTGTTTGCGCTGCTGATTGTTATAGAGTACATAAGCGGCGCACTGAAAAGGAAAAAAACTAGCAGTAACTTCAAGGAAGAGAAAATGCTTGCCGCCGCCGCTGCTGGGCTCGCAGTTGGTTTGTTCGCGTACTTCGCAGTTTTCTATGCTGTGACAGGAAACGCATTTGCCTCTTTGAACTATATGGCCTCGCCAAGCGGCGAGACTATAGCCAGGGAGGTTTACATGCTCCTGACGCCTTTTGGGAACACATCTGCCATGTTAAATAGCCCTAGCGCATTTAATACATATCCCATCGGACCCTTGGTCATCCTAGCAATCGTAGGCACAGCAATAGGGCTCTTGAAAAGAAATTCCTATGTGGATTACATTTCGCTTGTGTGTTGGGCAATGTCCTTGTATCTGATATTTGGATCCTCTTCAATAAATGCTTACTATAGAGTGCCCGCGCTGTCCAGGTATTTTGCAATAGACGCAGTACCTTTCGCTTTTCTTGGGGGATATGCATTGCTTTCTTTATATGACTTTGCAAAAGCTAGACTGGGAAAAAATAATAGTATACTTAAGGCAGCTTTCGTAATATTTGTAATTGTACTTCCAATTGCCTATATTCCGACTTACAGGATGCTCAAGGTGGATAGCATCTCCATAGTATATAGCAACAATATTTTCAGCAATGCCGTATCTTACATACAAAGGATGGCAAGCACAGAAGGTGCGCTTGACATTTACACCTTAGCGCCAACAGGCTTCAGGTTCAACACTCTGTATTACTTAGAGTTTGCTGACAAATACAATAGCAACATCAGAGCTCTTACTTTGCATGAGAATCCATACGGAAATGAAACTTCGCTTGCATGCACTAAAAGCGACTATGAAAGAATATCGTATCTTTTTATGGTAGAACCGCAGTACGGACCTCCCACAATTGATGAGCAGAATTTGATTGCTAAATGGTTGGACAGCAACTGCACCAGGAGTGAGGTATACCAAGCCATTCCACCAAACGCAAGCTATTATTCCAAAATTGTAATATACAGGATAGAAAGCGCGAGTCAGACATAGCAAGTGCTCATGCTAAGCATTGCATACTGCAAATAGGGCATTGAGATAGTTGCAGACCTGTTTCTATATGAATGTTTTTCCTATTGTGCCTATTATAGTTGTGAGCAGCGCAGCGCCGAAGGATATTCCGAGCATTTCCAATATGCGCGCCCTTATGCTCGTGCCTCCCAGCACTGCTATAACTATAGAGGCAAAGGATAGGGCAATGCCTGTTAGCAGCGCAGCGGCTGCTATACCCAGATAAGAATGCATGCCAATCGCAAACGGAGCTATGGGGAAAAGCGAACCTATGAAATATGAGATGCCCGTATAGTAAGCCTCGCGCGCAGGCGTTTCGGTGGTGGCGCTGCCTACTATTTTCTTCGATTTCGCGGCAAGATAGGCGCCGCCAGTCATCGAGAGCACTCCAGAGACAGCTACTATGAAGCCTCCCAGTACTACTATTGAATTGGTTGCAGCGAACGCAGCTATGCCAGATATGGCGGCAAGCACCTCTACAAGCCCGTCGTTCATGCCGAAGACTATAGATTCTATGTACTGCAGGCTCTTCTGCTCGCTGCGCACGGCTTTTATGAAGGCGGCCTCGTGCCCCTTTTCGTCGCTTATGACAGATTCCAATAGTGCCTTCTCCCTCCTTTTCATGGGTGCGCTCTTCAGCGCGCTGTTGTATTTTGAAAGGCCTATTTCCTCATTGCGCTCCAACAGATTGACCATAAATGCGGGGCCCAGCAGAATTCTGGCTATGTAAAAAAGCGCGACTTTTATACGCTTGAATTTCGGAGGGCGCGGCTTGAGGCCGGCAGATTCTATCAGCTTGCTCCATATCCCGGCGTGCTTCTCTTCGACTTTAGACAGTTTGCCGAATAATTCCTTCAGCTTGGGCCTTTTTTCAATTGAAGCTAGTGCAGCGTAAGTGTCTCTGTCAAGCACCTCGCCCTCGTAGAATTCCTGCAAAAGGGCGCTGCTGTCCATTTTACTACCCGAAGAACACTGGCCTCTTTGAAAGCAGCATATTGAGCGAAAGCTCTGACTTTGGCATGCCTTTTGTCTTTTCCTCTATTTCGGCAGCGAGCTCTTCGAGAGCCATCTGCTTCTGCGACTTCTCTTCCCTTACCCTTACTGAAAGCTTGCCCGAAGCTGCTTCCTTGTCTCCTATCACGCACATGTAAGGTATCCACTCTTGCTCTGCATTCCTCACCTTCTTTTCCAGCGTGGCTTCGGTGTCGTCAACATCCACCCTTATGCCCCTTGACTTAAGAGATTCTGCCAATTGCACAGCCTTATCCAAATGCTTGGCTGATATGGGCAGCATCCTGACTTGCGTAGGGGTGAGCCAAAGAGGAAATGCGGGCACCTTGCCTTCTTTCTCCTTCATGTATGCGAGCTCCAGGAATGCATATATCACTCTTTCTATTGCGCCGCTTGGGGAGCAATGCAATATTATAGGATACTTTTCGCTGCCGTCGCTGTCTATGTAAGTTATATCGTAGCGCTTTCCGTTCTCGTGGTCCATCTGCACTGTTGTAAGCGCGGCAGCCTTGTCCATAGAGTCTATTACGTTGAACTCGAACTTAGGGTCGAAGTATGCGTATCTGTAGTTCCAAAGCTCCAATAGCATTGGCTTGCCGTTTTCCCTGGCGATGGTTGCCATGAAATCCTTGTTGCTGTTCCAGAATTCTTCAGTGGCCCTGAGCGCCGTCTCGTAATCCGCGCTGTCGATGCCTATCTCGCTCAGCATCTGCTTCCCGAACTTGAACTGCGAAATGAATTCTGCCTTTGCCTGCTCCACATCCTTGCATAGCGTATGCATGTCAGGCATTGTGAAGCTCCTCAGTCTCTTCAGGCCCACAAGTTCCCCGCTTTTCTCCCTCCTGAAGCTGTACCTTGTAAGCTCGTAGAACCTGAATGGCAGCTGCTTGTAAGATATAGTCGCGTCGCTCATGAGAAGGAACTGCCCGAAATCCGCTGAAAACCTCAGGAAGTATTCTTTGTCGTCAGACTTTACGACGTAGTGCCTTGCTGGAAACCTGTTAAGGTAGTCCTTGAGCGCCTTGTGACCGTAGTCGTACATTATAGGGGTTTCGACTTCTACCGAGCCGTAGCTTATCACCTTGCTCGTGACAAACCTCTCGAGAAGCCCCTTGATCAGCCTGCCATTAGGATAGTAGCGCATGTTGCCGGCGTCGGAACCCTGCTCGTAGTCTACGAGCTGAAGGCGCTGCATGAGCTTTATATGAGCAGGCATCTGCTGGTAGCTTCTCACCTTTTCCATCTCGTACTTGGCTAGCTTCTTCAGGTTTTCATGGCCTTTGAAGTCGAATTTGTCGACGGAGTGAAGCTTGCCTGACGTATCTAGTATATACCATTTCGATGTCACCTTTTCTTCCTCCTTTAGAGCTGCAGATTCTGTTATTGCGCTCTCTATTTGCTCGCGCTTTTTTGTCTCCTTCGGCGCGGCGCTGCTCTTTGGCTTTTCTGAAATGCTGGAAGCGTCATAGCTTCTCGATTGCTCGGCAAGCGGGTAGCCTTTGACGTCAAGCTGGAGGCTTTTGTTCCAGCCGAAAGGCGCAGCGACTACATCAATCCCTTTAGAAACTGCTTCCTCTTTCATTTTCGAGAATATGGCAGCGGCGCTTTTTGGCTCTTCCAGATTGTTGCTTAGGTGCGCAAACGGGTATAGCACAAGCTTTTTGCGCTTTATTTTTGAAGCGAATGCAACCGCATCGTCAACCGCCTTCCTTGCCACTTCCTCGTTGTCGCCTTTTTCTACAGAGACCAGAAGCACCAGGGCGTCATTAACTTCGAACTTCTTTTCCTTAGATTCCTCGTAAACGCTTGCTTCCGGCTTTACTAGCTCGTAAAATATTCTATTTACATCAAGTTGCAATATCCTCATAAAAGCACCGTATATAAATTGCAGTTTAATTAATAAACCTTTTCTGCAAGCGAAGCGTCGCTATTCAGATAGTTTTTGAAATAGAAAGGTTGAGGGCAGCAGGCATTCACATTCGTCTTTTTCGCTGCTGCTTTATTGGTTTCATCAGCCTGTAAAGTATTATACCCACAGCGACAGTGAAGACGACAAGCACCACTAAAGAATAAGCTTTGTAATAGCTTATCCTTTGATACGAAAGCCTTGCGGCGCTTATCGCCTTGCTGGCATATATTACCGCAGTGCCTGGCGAAGAATTGTACATGCTCTCTGCATCGTCGAGGTATTTGTAGGAAAGCGTGAGGTTTGGCATGAAGACTAGGTAGCCGCTTTGATTTATGGCATTGACGTAATTGTAGGCGCTCGCTATGAAAGTTTTTGCGGCGGAGGATGTATAGTTGCCGCTTCCGATTGTAGGAGAAGGCTGCTGCGCCAAGGCTGGCGCAGCGTAATGCAGCGCAATTGCTAAAAGCGCCATTGCAAAAACTGCGGCTATCTGTGCTCTCATGTTAAGATACCTTTGTTGCGCAAAAAATAAAAGCGCGTCAGAGGTTCACGTCTATGTTGAGCTCCTTCTTGAGCTCCCTGTAGCGGTTCCTTATTGTAACCTCAGTGACGCCGGCAACATCTGCAACTTCCTTCTGCGTTCTTCGCTCGCCGACAAGTGCACCTGCAATGTACACTGCTGCTGCTGAAACTCCTGTCGGGCTTCTGCCACTCACAAGCCCTTTCTTCATTGCCTGCTTCAGGAGCTGGAAAGACTTTTCCTGAGCCTCGCCGCTAAGCTTCAATGCTGCCACATACCTTGGCACGTAGCTTGCAGGATCTGTAAGAGGTATCTTAAGGTTTAGCTCGTGGGATATTACTCTATAAGCCCTGCCTATCTCCTTCTTCGGAACCCCAGATATCTGCGATATTTCATCGAGTGTCCTTGGCATCCCGGCGCTCCTGCACGTTGCATACAGCGCGGCGTTTACTACTGTTTCTATAGGCCTACCTCTTATCAGGTTGTTCTTGACACACTGCCTGTAGAGCAGCGCAGCGCTCTCTCTTATGTTGTCAGGAAGGCTTAGGTAGCTCGCAACCCTATTAAGTTCAGGCAGCGCTATGAGGTAGTTTCTCTCACTAGAACTCGCTATGCTGGCCCTCTTGTGCCATTTCCTCATCCTGTAAAGCTGAGCCTGCCTCTTTGAAGGAAGCTTTGCGCCACGGATGTCCCTGTTGTACATGTCTATTTCTGTGACAAGCCCCTTGTTAGGCTTCATGTACTTTATTGGGGCGCCTGTCCTGGCCCTGGAGTTCCTCTGATCGGCATCGAAAGCCCTCCATTCCGGGCCCGTGTCGGTTATGTTTTCCTCTATTATTAGGCCGCAATTGTTGCAAACAAGTTCTCCCCTTTCCGCATCATATATTATGTCGGTGCTGCCGCAGCTTGGGCATCTTGTGACGTGCGTCGCGGATTTTTGCACTTCGAAAGCGGCTTCACTCATTTCGGTTTGTTGACCTGCTTCTGCGCTGCGCTCCTCGAAGGACTGCGACTGGGTGCCTGCCTGAGGGACTTCTGTTGTGGCGGCTGACTTGCCAATACTTGCTGCCTTGCTGCCATGACTCTTCGTTTTCGCGGCTTTTGCGTTATCGTGTTTTTTCTTTACTGCCAAAAAATCACCTAATATAGCATTTAACCTCGTAAATCATGTAGGAACCTTTTTAAATATTGCTAAAATAAGCAGTTAAGTAAATGCGCAATAAGATATTTAAATCTTTCGGTAAATTTCGGTGTAACTATCCTGCCTTTTGACCTTTGGCGCGCCTCAGGCGCGGAAGCAGAATACGGTGCACGCCTAAAATGATGAAAAGATTTATAAGTTGTTACCCTTCTATAATTTTTATTATG
>JBMFUT010000001.1:0-96778 GCA_049966395.1 Candidatus Micrarchaeia archaeon | reverse complement strand
TGAACGCTTTGCGTGGATTAGCCTTAAACTAGCAGTGGCAACGCATCTTCAAACCTTAAATATGTTATCTGCCATTATTTGCTGCGATGGAAAAAGATGTCAAGATAGTTGGCGCGGGGGTTGTTGGGCTGATGTTAGCAAAAAGGCTTGCAACAAATGGCATACGCACTACTGTGTACGAGCAGAAGAAGCGCGTCGGCTATCCCGTGAAAGCTAGCGGCATACTTTCGATAAGAGGGATTGGCGCGCTTGGCATAAACTACAAGAAGGCAGTAGAGAACGAGCTTGGAGGAGCGAGAATCCACATAGGCAAGACGCTGCTTAAAGTGCATTCCGAGAAACCAGTTGCATACGCAGTTGACAGGCTCAGGCTGAATGAGATTTGCTACGACGAAGCTGTGAGTGCGGGAGCGAAAGTTGAGCTCGGGCATAGAATTAGCGAGAGCGAAATAAGGAGCTTTGCAAAAGAGAGCGTCGTTGTTGGAGCCGACGGCGCTGTCTCGATGGTTGCAAAGTCATTCGATTTTGAGCCCATAAGCAGGTATGTGCTTACCTATAGAGCGGAGTACCATACAGACGTTTCAGACATAGACGTTGTCGACATCTTTGTCGATACAAAGATAACACCTGGCTTCTTTGGATGGGTCGCACCGATAGCCAAAGACAAGATAGAAGTTGCGGTTGGCATAGACTCCACGCGAGGAAACAGCAGAAGGGCATTCGACAGTTTTGTAAAGATTAAGGAAGTGGCAGAAATGATTGATGGCGCAAAGGCGCTTGGAGCCGAGGCAAGCATAATTCCGCTTTCCCTCCGCAAAAATTTCGTTGACGAAAAGAAGGACGTCCTGCTTGTCGGCGACGCCGCCGGCCAGACAAAGCAGTCAACAGGCGGAGGAATCATATTTGGCGGCAATGCTGCGATAATGGCAGCTGTAGCAATACAGAAGTATCTGTCTGGCGATGGGCTGCTTATAGACTACCAGAAGGAGTGGATGCGCAACTTCGGTGCAGATGCGAGGATGCACGGGGCAATACATTGGATCTATTCCCACTTTGATACAGGAGCATTGGGCGCGTTTGCTTCTTTGCTTAAAGTTATGGGCATAGAAGGATTTCTGTCAAGGCACGGCGATATGGACAGCCCAAAAAGGATGCTGAAAAGCCTTTTCGGTAAGGCGTAAAAGGGAGCTTATGAGAGAGGCAATAATAGTGGTTGCGATTGTTGTTGCGCTGTCGGCGCTTCTGGTGCTGCTATTTTACGCAGTGCCGCGAACTTCTGCAGCGCAAGGAATGCTGTTCAACGGCAGCAGATACCTCCTCTACAATGCCAGTGTTAACGGCAACTTTACAGTTTCGGTGTGGCTCAATTATTCTGAATTCAACGGCACGGGCGTTGCTGTTGCGCAGGGCATAGGTGAGAACGAGCACTCAGACTGGTATGTAGGTACAGGCGGCGAAGTAGGGCCAAAAACAACCTGCGGCGTTTTCAGCGACGAGCGGGTGGAGGGCAATTATACTGCAGGATGGAGGTTCGCAGAAGTGCCTTTCATTGGAACGCACAAATGGCACAACATAATATGCGTGTACAATGGCACGTACATCACCATGTACATAGACGGCAGGCTTGCAAACGTTACCGCCACGCCGTATAGTATGGCTGTGGGCAGGATAATTGAAGTAGGCAAGCGCACCTCGACATTCTACATAAACGGCAGCCAGACTTTTGCACCATTCTTCGGAAGGCTCTCCAACCTGCAGGTTTATGACAATGCTGTTAACAGTTCAGGTGCGGCGCGGATCTACAAGCTTGGAATCTCAGGAAAGCCTTGGAGAGAAGCCGCGTTCTACATGCCAATGACAAACAGCTCCGACTTCGCTTGTTTCTACTACGGGCAGAGATGCATTGCGCAGAGTTTCGCGCTGCGCTAGGCAAATATTATAGTTTTTGCTGCGTATTAGGAGTGATTGCATGGCGCAAAAAGGAAACATGAAGGTGTGGCTTGACGGCAAGTTTGTCAGTTATGCAGACGCAAAGGTGCCTATACTTACGCACTCGTTGCAATACGGCAGCGGCATATTCGAAGGAATACGCGCATATTCAACCAAAAAAGGGACTGCAATATTCAGGCTTGAAGAACACGTGAAGAGGTTCTTCAATACAGCAAAAATCTATAACATGAACCTTGGGTATTCTGAAAAAGAAATAGGCGACGCCATAGTTGAATCGGTAAGAAAAAATGGCCTGAATGAGGCGTATATAAGACCTTTTGCGTTTTACAACGATGACAATATAGGTCTCAATGTAACCGGAAAGAAAGTAAGCGTTGCGATAGTAGCGGTGCCTTTCGGCAGCTATTTTGCAAACAAGGACAAAGGGGTAAAGTGCAAGATAGTTTCGTGGCACAGGATAAATTCGTCGATACTGCCGCCGTTGGCAAAGGCTAGCGGCAACTACGCCAACTCAGTCATTGCCTCGATAGAGGCCAAGAACGCTGGCGCAGATGAGGCGATCCTGACTTCTACAAATGGTTACATTGCGGAAGGCCCGGGAGAGAATATATTTTTCGTAGAGAGCGGTAAGCTTGTGACACCTTCGAGAAGCGCGGACATACTGCTCGGAATAACAAGGGATAGCATAATAAAAATTGCTGAGAGCATAGGCTTAGACACTGAAGAAAGGGAGGTTCACAAGGAGGAAGCGTACATATGCGACGAGGCTTTCTTCGCTGGCACCGCGGCCGAGATAACGCCTATTATATCCATAGATTCAAGAGCCATAGGCAAAGGGATAGGTCCAGTAACAAAGCTCTTAAGCACAAACTACTACAACGTGGTTCACGGGAACAGCAAAGAGTTTAGTGAATGGCTAACTTATGTGTAATTTCAAAGCAGCTTTAGCGTAGACGTAAAGGCGTCTATCTCTACGCTGTGCCACGGGCCTATGCCAAGTGCAGTTATAGTGCCCGGCGGAAGCTCTGTCAAGCCCGCATCTGTAACCAGTGCGCACGGGACGCCCTTGTACTTGAATGCATCATGCAGCTTCTTCAGGACTTCGATGTTTTCTGCCTTCAGGACTATCTTCTTTTCCCCTGAGGCAAGCCATGCTTCCGCAATCTTCTTGTCTTTTTTCTCTGCCTCAAAATAGCTCATCAGCGAGGCGTGGGCTGCCTGCGCGGCAATTTTGCCCTTGCCCATCTCTATGTCGGTCCTTACTATTATTACCTGCTTTATTTCGTCCTTGAGCTGCATGTGAGTAAATGGCAGTTAAGTTTTTTATTACTTCTTTGCTAGCTTGCTGAAATCGAAACCACAGCGTTTGGGTTTGTGCTGCATGCACCTCCTCCCCTGCCTGACATTATAGAAATTGTGTAGTTCTGCGGAGGAAGGTATACGCTGCCTATTTGCGCTGAGCACCAGTTATTTGTGCCTTTGCTGAAATAGGTCTTGCCGTCTGCGCCTACTATATTCACTGATACATATCCTGAATTGCCACCGCCTGCATAAATTGTGACGTTGCCGCCATTCCAAGAGCATGAGCTGTTCTCTGCGGTACTGAATGCTGCTTCAGAAATTGAGAAGCCGTTGCATGAACCTTGCGCCGACAGCGCTCCGGCTGCCTGTGGCACGGTTGTAGAAGGCGTTGTTGTCGACAGCTGACCTGCTGAAGGCTGCGATGGTAGAACTGTTGTAGTTGCTAGCGATGTGACCACGTTTGTTGATGCTGCGGAAGGCATTCCGATATAAACTGAAAGAACATAAAATGCTGCTATGGCAAAGATTACTCCTATAGCGAGATTGATAATGGTGCGCTTGCCTATGCCCTTGGTGGCGTTCTGTGCCTGACCTGCTTTTACAGCCATTATGCCTCTTTGCTGTTCTGGCACGAGCACCTTTACAGGCTTGCCTTCAATGCTTTTATTTATGTCTGCGGCGGCGCCGAGGCAAGTATAATCTGAATTGACTGGTATGTATTGTTCTAACAGGAAGAATGCGAAATTTTGAAGCGCGTTAAGATGGAAGTAGTTAGTCAGCTTCCCTTTGAAGTCTATAATCCTGTTGCTGAAATAGGGCTTGATATTGAATCCTTGCAACTGAGAAAGATCTACTGTGGAGTTGCTGTTTGCAGCATCAGTAATTTTTGGCAGCAGCTCGTTTGCCAGCTGTTTGCCTTGGGTTATGTATGCTATACCTCCTGAAATTTCCCTGACCAAGGCAGCGCCAATGCCTCTTTTGTTTATTTCGAATGCATTAGAGATGACTTCGAGGTTTGGCGCTTTGATCATGTCTATTGCAAGGTAGCCGCTGTCGTCAGCGAATAGGGTAGGGACGCCCTTGCCTATCGCACCTACCGGCTCTACAACAAGATACCTGCTCCTGCCAGAGCTCTGCCAGAATGCTGCATATATTCCTATAGAGTAATATGCACACTCTGCGCCGCTTATAGGAGATTTCAGCGGCTGCGCATTGTGTGGAGCAAACTTCCCTTGCATCTTGTTTAGGCCGTAAGTCGCTATGTGAATCTTCGAGACAGGCGTGGAGGAAAGCGTCTGCTCAAGTGAGAACTCCTTGAAGCCAATGTACATCAATATGCCTCCAGCAACTAGAAGCTCCGCGAAAAGAGTTATCAGCACAAGTGATGTTGGCGGGTTTGAGTTCTGGTAAGCTTCGCCTACTATGCCAAGTGGCACAATAAGCACAAGAAACACTATTGTGTACCAGAGCCAATAGCTCATGCTCTTTGCCTTTATATTAGCTACGTATTTAGGGCTGTATTGCAGGAATTCGGTCGAGGTTGCAGCAAGATTTATCTGTTGCATGAGGTTTGAGCCTGCTGATGAAAATCGCGGTCCGGCGAACATTCCTTTGACGGAAAAGTTTCCTTGGATAGCGCTGACGCTTTGCTGCGGTTGCTGGGACTGCTGCGGAGCCGCATTCTCTGGTGCCTGATTTTGTGTTTGTGCTGATCCGGCCGCGGCAGTGCCTAATACAATAGGTATCACTCCGCCTGCGTCTGCTTGTGTATGCTGTGAGGCGTTGGCTGCGCCTTGATCATCGCTTTGGTTAGCCTGCGGAGCTTCATCTTCTACAATCTTGTAGACGTTAGAGCCCATAGCAACGGGATATGGTAAGGTTACCGCTGCGAGCCCTGGGGCAGCAGATGCTACCTTCTTGTGGTTTTGAGTTAGATTGTCGACGTTGTAAACTATTCCTTCCTGCCAGCCGTCGAATGTGATTTTGTCGCCAATGCTTATCGGCTCCGATAACCGCATCGAAACGGCAATGCCTTTGCCAACTGGCGTAAGGTCGAAAATAGCTGAGACCTTGCCAACTTGGTGCTTCGACATAAGATCACGCATTCAGGTCTATTTTTACATCTGCTTTCTCCTCAGGCGGCACCTGGAAGAGAGGCAAAACCTTGTAACCTAGCATGCCGGCAAATATGTTGTACGGTATCTGGTTCATCCTTATGTTGAACTGCGTGACGCTGTCATTGTAGAATTCCCTAGCATCGGCTATCTGCGACTCCAGTTCCATTATCGATTGCTGCAGCTGCATGAAGCTGTTGTTTGCTTTCAGGTCAGGGTAGTTCTCTGCGACAGCAAAAATAGACTTTAGCGCAGCCGATATCTGGTTTGAGGTGTTGATTTTTGACTGCACGTCGTTTTGTGGTATGTTCATCCACTGGCTCCTAAGCTGGGTTATCTGCGTCATCAGACCTTTTTCGTACTTCATGTACGAGCTGACGGTGTCAATCAGCTTTGTGAGCGCGTCATGCCTCTTCTGCAGAAGCACATCTATGTTGGCCCATGCCTTATCCGCATTCCTCTTGAGCGACACGAGGGTGTTGTATATTATTACAAATGCTATTACTACTACAAGCAGTATTATGCCTATGGTACCATCAAGCAATAGTCCCATCGAATCATCACTACTTTTTTGAGCATAATATTTAAAATACATTTGCTTGTGTTTTAAAAATGCTCACCGCAAAGCCATCCATTGAGATGCAGAAACAGAAGCCAAAAATATTTAGAATCTGCGAGGAGCTATCCTCTCGCAATTTTGTCCAAAGCATTTGAAAGCTCTTCCTTGTTGCTTGCGGTAGGTATGCCGATGCGCCTCAATAAAGGCGCGAAGAGAGAATTGAAATCGTTAACCCAAAGTACAGTGGGCATTCCGCGACGGTGCCTGCTCAGCACTGTCGTGATGTTGTTGTCTACCAGTATTGGTGCGGAGCTTTTTATTATGTCATTGCTCTTCACTGCGCGCAAAGGTATGCCCTCCTCTGATAGCAGGTTGTTTATCGCTTCGGTCTCGCCGTTCATTGTGCTAATGTAAAAGTCGTATTTGCCCTCTCTGACAAGGGCAAGTATTTCGCTGTTGAATTCTAGCTTGGTGCCCTTTTCCAGAACGACGCGCTCTATCCTGTGCTTGCCTATGTGGAGCATCTCTGCAAAATTGTACGAAATGTTTTTTATTGCGGTGGAGATGACGCTGTCCCTAATGCTTCCTATCCTTGATGTCGTATTGGCAAAAGTGTCGTCAAAGTCCAGCGCGACTGTTTGTTTCATTTGCTTTTCTGCGGGCATGCTACTACCTTGCCATGGGAGATTTTAAAAGGTTTTTATGGTATATTACTTTTGTCTAATGCTGATGAGATGGACATCCGATCCTTCATATCGCATAAGGTAAGCGACTATTACAGCACTGCCAAAGGAATAGCGCCAGACGACATTGCGCACAGGGAGTTTGGCTACGGCACTTTCGAGAGGAAGATAGCCGAGAGGCACCTCTCTTTCAAGGGCGAGGAGGGACTGCTTTCTTTTATGCAGAGGACGGCGCCAATGCATGTTTCATATTCAACAGCATATTACAGCAAGCCTGACGCAACGCCAATGGAAGCTAAGGGGTGGCTAGGTTCAGAGCTTGTATTCGACATAGACGTGACTGACATGGACTTGCCGTGCCAGAAGGTTCACGGCAGGGACTGGGTGTGCGATAACTGCTTCGCCAACGTCAAGAATGAGGCTGCGAAGCTCATAGAGGAATTCCTTGTTCCTGAATTCGGCTTCTCAGAAAAAGAGATAGAGATAAACTTCAGCGGAAACAGGGGTTACCACCTTCACGTCAAAAGCGAAGCGGTTAGGGGGCTTGACGCAAACGCGAGGAGGCAGATAGGCAACTACATTGCTGGAGTGGGGCTGAGCTACAGCGAGCTTTTCCCGACGGCTGGGCAGAAGGGCAAAATGCTCATGGGGCCAAAGCCAACAGACTACGGATGGAGGGGCAAGTTCGCGAGAAATTTCATAAGCGCGCTTGAGGGAGGCAAGGATGCGCTGATTTCACTTGGTGTGGACAGGCAGATAGCAGCGAAGCTCTACAACAAGAGGACCTTGGTAGAGATGGGTATAAAGAACGGAAATTGGGACATGGTCTACATAAAGAACAAGAACGACTTCTGGTCTAGCATACTCAAAGCGCAGGCCATAGCGCAAAGCGACAAGATAGACAAGAACGTCACTGCGGATCCTTCGCATCTGATAAGGTTGCCAAACACGCTTCACGGCGAGACGGGGCTCATAGCGAAGAAAATAGGTTCGAAGGCTGCTCTAGAAAAATTTGAGCCAATGAAAGAGGCTATAGCCATAAGGGGCCCAGATATCAAGGCGCACATTGCGAGATCAGAGGGCTTCGCTATGGGAGGCGAATCCTTCGGTCCATATGAGAATGCAGATGTTGTTCTGCCTGCGTATGCTGCTGTATATCTCTATTTGAAGGGAAAGGCTGACATATCAAAAGTAGAGTAGAGAGCCCTAGCTTATGCTCCTCGCTATCCTCGCAAGCTTGTGGCCCTTTGCCTTCAGCTCTATCTCGTAGAACTTTCCGAATGCAAGCTTGTAAACTTTGAAATTCCTGTCGCTTAGCTTTTTGTAGAGCATGTCAAGCATGCTCCTCGCGGCTTCGGGGCTCGCTAGTTCGCCGAATAGATGGGCAAACGGGTTGAGCACTATCGATGAAACGCCGAGCTGCGCAGCTATGCGCTGTATTTCTAGTGCGGCCCTGTCTGTTATGTCGATTTCTTTCTGCTCGTCGCCCTTCTCGAAGCTAGCGAAAACGAGCAGCGACTCTTCTACCGATACCGGCTGGGCTTCTTCTATTATTGAAGACCTTCCGGAATCCGCTGGCTGCGCCTTGAAATAATCAACATGCCATGCCAAAAATCTCATGATTGAGATTTGGCGCAAACAGATATATATTCTGCGCTGGCGTGGCAAAATTTTTAGCATTTTGCATAGTAGTTACTGGTGATTAGGTGTTCGTAGACCCTCTTACTGTGATGCTGCTCGCACTTGGAAGCAGCGCATTCTTGATATCGCTGTATTTCCTTTTCCTGCAATGGGGAGGAAGGACTTAGGCACGCTTGCTGTGCCTGGCTTCGTCCTCGGTGCTTTCGATGCAGTAAGCGGCTTCTTCATGGCTTTTACATGGCCAATGCCGCTGCCGCTTGGTTACAATCTGCTCTTTGGGGAGCCTATGCTCTTCTTGGGCTTGATAATGACGGCAGCTTCTTACATGCTTTACAAGGGCATTGACTTCAGAGTGCTTTCGTTCCTCGGGTTGTTCCTAGGGATATACCTCGCAGTCGATGCCGCGGGCATTGCCGCATACAACATGGAGAGTGGTAAATATTTCATACCCGCATTCAGCCTCTACGTGCTGAGTGCTGTTTCGGGCATACTCTCGCCGCTGATATATGCAAACCCGAAGAAGAACGGAAAGGGCGCGTACTACCTGATGTTCGTGCTGCTGCTGCTTGTGGCGCTCGTGGCGCTCTTCATAGGATACAGCGGCATTTACGTGCACCTCGGCTCGCCGCCTTGACGCGGCAGCCGGATATTGCAAATAGTGGCGGTGAGCATCAAAATAAAAATGTTTATAATTCTTTTCATGCATAAAAATACTTACATGCCGGGCCTACAAGTAGGGTTGCCAGAGTAAATGCTTCTTTTAGGTGTATTGTTGAGCGCTAGAAAAGAACACGAGCTTGTACCTATACATGAGCTGCTCAGCGATGCCGAGGCAAGCAAGGTTTTGAAAGAGCTAAAGATAGCTCCGGAGAGGCTGCCCAAGATTCTGGCTGACGATCCCCAAGCCAAAAAACTGGGGGCAAAGCCAGGACAGATAATAAGGATAAAGAGAGAGGAAGGAAAGGGCTACTATTATTACAGGCATGTCGTATAGCAGGTTGTTAAATGACAAGCGATCTATTGAAGGCTTACCTGAGCACGACGCCCATAGTGCAACAGCAGATAGAAAGCTTCAACAAATTCCTCGATTTTGGAATGCAGCGCGTCATAGACAGGCAGGGCACCATACAGCCGAATGTAGAAGGATTCTCAATAAAGTTCGGCAAGATAAGGGTCGACAAACCTTCCATCATAGAGGCTGACAGCTCCAGGAGGAGCATACTGCCTAACGAGGCGAGGTTGAGGAATCTCACTTATGCTGCGCCAATATTCCTTGAGCTAGTGCCAGTAATAAGGGGCATAGAGAAGCCTGAAGCCTATGGCGAGGTTTTCGTCGGGGAAATGCCTATAATGGTAAAGAGCAATGCCTGCAACACTAAGATAATGGCTAGGAGCCAGCTTGCAGAAAACGGGGAAGACCCAGATGATCCTGGAGGCTATTTCATAGTAAAAGGCACCGAGAGGGTTGTCATAGGGCTTGAGGACCTTGCGCCAAACAGGATAATGACCACTAGGGAAAAGGGCAACACGCAAGTGGTAAGCAAGGTATTTTCAACAACACCAAGCTTCAGGGCGAGATGCGCTGTGACGCGCAACCAGCATGGAATATTCGAGATAAATTTCCCCACAGCGCCAAAGAACGTTGAGTTCATAATGCTGCTCAGGATGCTCGGCATGCAGATGAAGGAAATAGTCGACATCGTTTCAGACAACGTCGCGGCAAAGAACGACATGCTTCTCAACATAGAATACAGCAAGGCAAAGGACATGCTCCCAAGCGATGCGCTTGCGGAGCTCGGCAAGGGATTTGCGCCTGGCCAGGCCAAGGAATACCAGCAGAAGAGGGTCGAGACGCAGATCGACGCATACTTGCTCCCGCACATAGGTATCACGCCGGAATCCAGGAAGGAAAAGGCGCGCTATCTCATAGAAATGGCAAAGAAGGCGTCGCTTGTCGCAAACAGATATGTCAACCAGGACGACAAAGATCACTATGCCAACAAGAGAGTCAAGCTTGCCGGAGACCTGATGGAAGACCTTTTTGCATACGCGCTAAAATTCTTTGTCAAGGATGTCAAGTACCAGATAGAAAGGACGAGCGCAAGGGGAAGGAAGCTCAACATACAAACCATAATAAGCCCTGACACGCTGACAGAAAAGATGCTTTACGCAATGGGCACCGGCACGTGGGTTGCTGGGCAGACAGGAGTTTCGCAGGTGCTTGACAGGACAAACCTCATAAGCACCATAACCCATTTGAGGAGGGTAAAATCGCCTCTTGCCAAGAAGCACCCGCACTTCAGGGCAAGGGATGTCCACGGCACGCAGTGGGGCAAAATATGCCCTTCTGAAACGCCTGAAGGACAGGAGGTCGGCCTCACAAAATATCTTGCCATAATGTCAAAGGTCACAATAGGCGCAGACGAGCAGATGCTTACCTCCAAGCTCAAGGAATCCGGAAAGTTGAAATCAGAATAGGTGTTGTATTGGCGAAGACTAGCAGCAAGTGTTATGTTCATTTAAACGGGAGGATAATAGGCTACGTTGAGGACGGCAAAGCTTTTGCTGAAGAGGTAAGAGAAAACAGGAGGAAGGGAGTAATATCAGGAGAAGTGAACGTGGCGTTTCTAGAGAAGCTCAACGAGGTGCGCATCAACACCGACAGCGGAAGGATAAGGAAACCGTACATAATAGTTGAAAACGGCAAGTCTAAGCTCACAAGCGAGTTGCTCCAAAAGCTCAAAGACAAGGAGATAGACTTCGGGTATCTTACAAGAAGGGGAATAATAGAGTATCTCGATGCAGAAGAAGAAGAGAACATCTCTGTTGCGCTTACAGAAAAAGAGATTACAGACAAGACTACCCATCTTGAGGTGGACCCTGTTTCTATTTTCGGTCTGACTATAAACGTGAGCCCGTTCCCAGAGCACAACAGCCTCGCGAGGCACGCGATGCTCGCAAACTTCACCAAGCAGAGCGAGGGGCTTTTTGCATCTAATTTCAACCAGCGCTTCGACTCCAGGGCGTATGTGCTATACTATCCTCAGAAGCCCATTGTTTCAACGGCAGCATATGACATGCTTGGCTTGGAGCGCCATCCTAGCGGCCAGAACTTTATTGTGGCGCTGTCGTCATACTACGGCTACAACATGGCCGACGCAGTGGTGCTCAACAAGGCTGCGGTAGACAGGGGACTTGGAAGAAGCATGTTCTACAAGACTTATTCCGACGAGGAAAGAAGATACCCGGGAGGGCAGAAGGACGTCTTCAAGGTCCCGCCTCCGACCACTGAGGGCTACCTCGGAGAGCATTCATATTCAAAACTCAGCGACGACGGCATAGTCGAGACAGAAGAGCAGGTAGAAGAGGGCGACGTTGTCATAGGAAAGGTGGCGCCGCCGAGATTCCTGGAAGAGCACATCGGCATCAGCGGCCTTGAGGAAAGGCTCAGGGACGACTCCACATACCTCAAGGGCGGAGAGCAAGGTACTGTTGACAGCGTAATATTTACCCAGTCGACCGGTGCTACAAAGATAGTCAAAGTAAGAATAAGGTCAATAAGGATCCCTGAGGTTGGGGACAAGTTCGCAAGCAGGCACGGCCAAAAGGGCGTTGCTGCGCTCATAGTGCCTGAGGAGGACATGCCATTCACAGAGCAGGGCATAGTGCCAGACTTGCTGCTTAACCCGCACGGAATACCTGGAAGAATGACATTCGGCCACCTTCTTGAAGAGCTCGCGGGCAAGGCGGGAAGCCTCTCTGGCAAGAGCGTAGACGGCACCGCATTTGCTGAGCGCGGTGTTGACAGAATAGCAGAGTACGGAAAGATATTGGAAGACCACGGCTTCGAGAAAACTGGCGAGGAAACTTTCTATGACGGCATAACTGGCAGGCCTTTCAAGGCGAAGCTGTTCGTGGGAGTTGTATACTACAACAGGCTTTACCACATGGTCAGCAACAAGCTTCAGGTAAGAAGCCGCGGACCTGTGCAGATACTCACAAAGCAGCCTACCGAAGGAAAAGCAAGGCAGGGAGGAATAAGGTTCGGCGAAATGGAAAGGGACGCGCTGGTAGGATACGGAGCCAGCCTGCTTCTCAAGGAAAGACTTCTTGAGCAAAGCGACAAGGCGAGCGTCTGGATTTGCAAGGACTGCGGAAGCATAGGCTATTACGATTACATAAAGAAAGTGGCAATATGCCCTATGTGCAGAGGCAACAACCTGGAAGAGGTAGAGATAAGCTACGCCTTCAAGCTGCTGCTAGACGAGATAAGGTCTATGCACGTGCTGTCAAGGGTTTCTTTGAAGGAATGATATTATGCAAGCGGAATTCGTAGACTACATAAAGTTCGGCATACTTTCTCCAGAGCAGATAAGGAAGCTCAGCGTTGCCAAGCTCACAGTGCCAGACACATACAATGAGGACGGCTACCCGATAGACGGCGGGCTTCTCGACCAGAGGCTCGGGGTTACCGACCCAGGACTCATTTGCAAGACCTGCGGCGCAAGGGTGAAAGTCTGCCCGGGGCACTTTGGCCACATAGAACTAGTAAGACCAGTGGTGCACTCCGAATTCTCGAAGTTCATATATATGCTTCTTCAATCAACATGCCAAAGCTGCCACAGAATACTCCTCAGCGGAGAGCAGATAGACGACCTCAAGGAGCACATAAAGAGAGAGATAGTAGTTGAAGAAGAAGCAACTGTGACAAACGAGAGGCAGGCTGAAGAGAACAACAACGGGGCGACGCACGGCGTCAAGCTGGAAGTGGAGCAGGGACTTTACAAGAAGCTCAAGAACATAAAGAAGTGCCCACACTGCGGCGCTGCCCAAAACAAGGTCAAGTTTGAAAGGCCCACATATTTCTACATAGGGGACAAGAGGATAAAGCCAGACGAGCTTAGGGACATGCTCTCTAAAATCAGCGACGACGACCTTAGGCTTCTTGGCATAGATCCGACCACAAGCAGGCCGGAATGGCTTGTTCTGTCGGCGCTTCTGGTTCCTCCTGTCAACGTTAGGCCTTCTATAACGCTCGAGTCTGGAGAGAGGAGCGAGGACGATCTGACACACAAGCTTGTTGACATAATGAGGATAAACCAGCGCCTCGAGCAGAACATAAATGCGGGCGCGCCGCAGATAATCATAGACGACCTCTGGGAGCTGCTGCAGTACAATGTAACTACATACTTCAACAACGAGACAGCAGGCATACCTCCCGCAAGACATAGGAGCGGAAGGGCCCTGAAGACGCTTGCCCAAAGGCTCAAGGGAAAGGAAGGAAGATTCAGATACAACCTTAGCGGAAAGAGGGTCAACTATTCAGCGAGAACTGTTATATCTGTAGATCCGTACATAGACATCGACGAGGTTGGAGTGCCGGTAGAGATAGCCAAGAAGCTCACAGTGCCTTTTTATGTTACAGCTTGGAACATAGAAGAGGCGAAAGAGCTTCTCAAGCGCACAGAATATCCGATGGCTCTCAATGTCATATCAAAGGACGGGAGAAGGAAGAGGATTGCGGACGCCAACAGGGAGGAGCTGGTCGCGGCGCTTCAGGTGGGCGACATAATAGAAAGGCAGATTGTTGACGGCGACATAGCAATATTCAACAGGCAGCCTTCGCTGCACAGGATATCTATGATGGGGCACAGGGTCAAGATAACAAAAGGGCGCACATTTAGGGTCAACTTTGCTGCCACAACGCCATACAACGCCGACTTTGACGGAGACGAAATGAACCTCCACATACCGCAAAGCCTGGAAGCGCAGGCTGAAGCGCGCTACCTGATGGAGGTGCAGGATCAGGTGTTTTCCCCGAGGGATGGCGAACCCATAATAACCACAGGAGAGGACGGTGTCACTGGAGCGTATCTGCTCACAATGGACGAAACAAAGCTCACAGAAGATGAAGCGTCATACCTGCTTGGCCTTGCTGGAGTATACGAGCTGCCTAAGCCTGATGCAAAGGGAATGTACAGCGGCAAGGACGTGCTTTCGATGCTGCTGCCAAAGGATCTTAGCGTAGATATAAAGACGAAGCACGGTATGGTAAAAATACACAATGGCAAGATAGTAGAGGGCACCATATCAAAGGAGTTCTTCGGCAGGTCTAACAAGCTCTACACTGTCATAAGCGCAAGGTACGGAAACGAGGCGCTGAAGGACTTCATAAGCAAGTCCTCTAAAATTTCTTTCGCTTATCTTAGCATGTTCGGCCTCTCGATTGGCGTCAAGGACTACAGCATCACAGAGGATATTGCAGAGGAGAGAAAAAGAATGATAAACGAGACTTTCGAAAAGGTCGCGAAGCTCATTGAGCAATACAAAACAAAGAAGCTTGAGCCGCTTGTCGGCTACACTTTGAAGGAATCGCTCGAAAGACTCATAATAGCCGAGCTTGACAGAGCCAGGACCGAAGCCGGAACAATGATACTGCAGCACCTTAAGCCTACTAACAACGCTGGGCTCATAACAGGAAGGGCAGGCGCGAAGGGAAGCACCCTGAACATAGTGCAGACAAGCATCTTCCTTGGGCAGCAATCGACGCTTACTGGAGGAAGGATAAAGAGGGGATACTATAGCAGAAGAGTGCTGCCGCTGATAACCCCGGGAGACATTTCGCCTGGCGCAAGGGGATTCATAAAGGCGAACTACTACATAGGGCTAGACCCTATAGAGCTCTTCATGCACGCAATAGGTTCGAGAGGATCTGAGGTCTACAAGGCGCTGCTCACGGCGAGGAGCGGCTACCTGCAGAGGAGGCTCATAAACGCATTGCAAGACTATTACGTTGAAGAGGACCTGAGTGTCAGAGACGTCCACGGCAGGCTCGTCCAGACGCTCTACGGAGGAGATGGCCTCGATGCGATAAACGTGAAGCTGGCCAAAGTAGAAGAAGAGTGATTGGCATGGAAAAGAAAGACCCATACAAGAAGTATAGCGCGAACTACGGTGAGCCTGTTGGCGTGGTAGCGGCGCAGTCAATAGGCGAGCCAGGCACGCAAATGATTCTTAGATCGTTCCACCTTGCAGGCATAGCTTCTGCAATGGCTACTTCAGGCCTGCCGAGGCTTGTGGAGCTTGCAGACGCCAGGAAAAGGCCCTCGGCTCCGATGGTGTACATTTACCTTGAGGACAGCATAAAGAACAATTTTGAAAAGGCAAATGATATACTCAAAAAAATAAGCGAAGTAAAGCTTTCAGACGTCGTCAAAAGGGGGATTGAAAACTTTTCAAAAGGCGAGATACTTTTCAAGCTTGACATGCAGGCGCTTGAAGCAAACGACCTTACGCCCAAGGAAGTCGCGGCAAAAGTCGGCAAGCTCCTAGAAAAGGATGCCGGCGTTGAAAACGGCATATTGAAAATACTCGCGCACACCAAGAATGTCAAGGAGGTGAGGAGCCTCAAGGTAAAAGCAGAGGGGCTTACGATAAGTGGCACGCCTGGGGCTAGCAGGGCCACGCTGCAACAGGATAAAAACGGCGAGTACTACATAATCTCTGCAGGAGACAATCTGGAGGGCATCATGAAGGTGGAGGGCGTTGACAATTACAGGATATACACTAACGATGTTTTCGAGATGTACAGGACGTTCGGAATAGAGGCTGCAAGGAATACTCTTGTCAGGGAGCTTGCGACGCTGATATCCGACCAGGGAATAACTATAGACCAGAGGCACTTGCAGCTGCTTGCAGACGCTATGTGCATCAACGGCATAGTGGAAAGCGTGGGTAGGCATGGTCTTACAGGTGATAAGGAATCAGTTTTCGCAAGGGCTTCATACGAGGAAACTGTAAAGCACCTGATCAATGCCGCGGCATTCGGGGAGTATGACTTCATGAAAGGGGTTACCGAAAGCGTGCTCATAGGCAAGCAGATAGGCATAGGCACAGGCAAGGTGAGGCTCGCAGTCAGGAAGGAGGACTTGGCAAAAATAGCAAAGAAGAAATAATTTTTGGTGAAATAAATGACTCAGGAAAGACCATTTGATCTGCTGAACAAGGCAATAGGGCAGCAGGTGCTGATAAGGCTGAAGAACGGCGTAGAAATACGCGGAAGGGCGACGTCTTTCGACGTGCACATGAACATGGTGCTTGACGGCGCGGAAGAGCTTGACGATAACAACAACGTAAAGGCCAAGCTTGGCACCATACTGCTCAGGGGAGGCAACATACTTTTCATATCCCCAGTGTGATGGCGGTGGGCTCCTAGCGCAACGGTAGCGCGTCTGCATGGCATGCAGAAGGTTGCGGGTTCGAAACGCCTCCGCATACGAAGGCACGAATTTCCCGCGGAGTCCATCTTAATTATATTCATCTTCATTCTACAGCAGCTGTTGCTGCAGATGCAATTCTAGAACCAGTCGGATATTCCTTTTTGCCCAGCTGCGCTTCTTATTGAAAGCAAGAGATCTGCGAACTTTGATATCCGCTCCTCAGAAAAACCGTGCTCGTCGCACATGAATTTTATTAGCATCCTCTTGTCAGGCTTAGAATCCTTTATTGCAGAGGACATCTTTGCCTTGTCAATTTCAGACGTGTCGGGATTCATGAATATTTCCTCAACCTCGTGCGCATCATTGCCAAGGTCCACGCCGTACTTGGATTTCACTGTGGATGAAACCTCGTCAAGGGAATTGCTGCTTTTTGCTATTTTGAGCGCGGTCATTGGGCCAACTCCTTTTATGCCCTCGTTGAAGTCCGTGCCTATGAGCATGCCCAGCCACACGAGCTGGCGCCTCGTTATCTGCAGCTTCTCCAGCAGCTTGCTCAGTAGCGCGAGCTCTGGCTGCACTTCTATGTAAACGTTCTTCCTTGGCAGTTTTCTCCTGCCTGTTATCGTCAGGTTCCTGACAACCCGCTCTGCGCCAAAAAGAAATAGGTCGTAGTCCTGGCTCGCGGCGGCGTAGGCAAGACCTTCTTGCACCATTCTAGCGGCCTGCGCCTCGCCCTCGCTCGGCGCCTGTATGTAAGCGACGCCCATGAGCCGCAGAAGCTCTTTTGAGCTCTCCACTATCTCCTTGTTTATCCTTGTGCTTGCCATTGCATGCACTCTTGCTTCCTCCTCCATCCCCTTTGCCTTTGCCTTCTGCCACTCCTTGTAGGCTTCCTCGCGCCTGTTCATCCGGGCTTCTATCGTCTTGGCTTTGAGCGGAGGAGGAGTTCCGTCAAAAACGTATATCGGAGTTATGCCATTCTGCATCATGCTTATGGTCCTGTAAAAAAGGCCGCTAAGATGGCTCGTGACCCTGTTTTTGCTGTCTACGAGTGGTGTGCCGTCTGGCTGTCTTATTATAGAAAGGAATTGATATATGGTGTTGTAGGCGTCTATGGCTATCCTCTTACCTGAAAGTTGCTGCAGCTCTATGCTTTCCTTTACTTCTGAAACAAGCTTGCTTATGTCTACGGCCAAGGGCTCACTTCTTCTGATCCTTCCTTGAAGCGGCGTCGCCCAATGTTATCGGGGCGTCCCTCCCTGGCCTCGCGCTAGACAAATCGGCCTTTGGAGCCGCAGTGAGCTTTATGCCTAGCTCGCGCTCCAGCTTTTTGACAAGCTCGTCGCTTGGAAGCATTTTTTCCTCTTCCACCCTTCGGAGCATGCTCTCTTTTTCATTGAGCCTTTCGGCTAGCGTCTTGAGGGGCATGTCTAGCTTCTCCCTTGCCTTCCTGACCGCCGTGCCATAATTGTCTATTAGCTCCTCTTCCTGCCGCATTGCGACTGTGGCACGGTGAATCACTTCCGGCTTTTCAGATATTTTCTCTATTATTTTCTTGCCCTTCGCGCAGCTCTCGCAAACGTGCATCTCTGCGCCTTCTATCTCCACAACATACACAACGTCCGTAGGCTTGCCGCAAATCTCGCACTCTTCCATAAAATCCCCAACATGTGGCTTGAACTGTCCTAAATTGCGCTGCAAAGCAGCCACACAAATGCTTCTGCAGTGCAAATGTGACGCCGTCCCACTAATCCAGCCGTGGGATTTCAATTTGGTATAATGGCACCGACAATGGCCATTCTTATTGCACAGTTAAAGTTGATATATATTTTGTTTTGCCAATTCAGTTATAACGTGTAGTTTTGACACAGGAGCAGCGCATATGTTGGTTGATCGCAGCTTTTTAGGTGAATCAACCAAAAGTTTAGATGGTTTATTATATTTTGCATGAAAAATAAAATTATGCAGCTAGAAAAGGCGATTGCGGAGCTTAGGAAGGGGAGGCCTGTCCTCGTTTTTGATTCTGCGAAAAGGGAGGGCGAAACCGACATAGTGTTTGGCTCGCAGTTCATAACTCCTTCTGCAATAAGGATGATGCGCAGTGACGGGGGAGGGCTCATATGCGTGACCATGCCAAGCGCAGCGGCGAAAGTGCTCGGCTTGGATTACCTGACAAACATTTATGAGAAAAGCGGCATGGAGTTCGCAAAACTGCTTTACCCTAACGACATACCTTACGGAGAAAAGTCCTCTTTCTCGATAACAATCAACCACAGGAAAACGTTTACGGGCATACCGGACGTCGACAGGGCTCTGACAATATTGGAATTCGCCAAAATAGTAGAGAAGGCTGTCGATGCCAGTGGCGAGCGCATGATTAAGTCTGTGAGAAAGGAATTTGGAAGAAAATTTAGGGCCCCGGGGCATGTTTTTACTCTGATCGCCTCAAAAGGGCTTCTGGGTGAGCGCAAGGGGCACACTGAACTTTCTGTGTACCTTGCATACCGTGCTGGGATAATACCTTCTACAACCATAGTCGAGATGCTTGGAGATGACGGCCTGTCGCTTGCTAAAAAAGCGGCGGCTGCCTATGCAAGGAAAAAAGGTTTTGCATTCATAGAGGGAAGGGACCTGATAAGGGATTTTTCTTCATCCGGCTTAACCGAATTGAAGCATGCAATTTTATAAAAGTAATTTACGCAATAATTCCGCGCAAGACCAGATTTTGGAATCCACGTAGGTATTATGGCAAAAGAGAAGCGAAAGCATTTGTCAAAGCACAGAAAGCTGTTTACCGCTGCAACTGCGACGGCGACGGTAGCACTGCTTGCATTTGACTATGTTTCAGGAATAAATTCAATTCTGGCGTGGTTTATAGCCATAGCCGCGCTGATAGTGAGCGGGGAAATGATAACTGTGCTCAACGGGCTCAACGGCGGGTACGGAATGTACATGATAGGCAGCAGGCACGGAATATCTTTCATAGACAGCATTTCAAAAAAGCACCAGCGCCTCTGGACAAACGTTGCCGACATTGGGCTTGTGCTCAGCCTAGGGCTGCTTTCTTTCGTGGTGTTCAGGCATAGGATGAGCAAAAAGAAGATTGCATTCGGCATGGTGGCGCTCGTGCTTCTCTTCGTTTTCGTTTTTACCCAGCTGCAGCTAGCAATGAACTTCATAAACATACCAAAGATCAGTAGCATGCTTGCCAGCGAATCTTCTTCGGCAAGCGCGGCGCCCAGCATAGAGGGGTACACCCTTGGGGCTCTTACCGTTGCGGGAGGGTTTTCTGTCCTCACATTTTCTGCAATACTTTACAATGCCGTCAAGATAATGGTTGGGCTCTCTGTTTATCTGGCAAGCCTGTTCACCGCGCATCCCAACACCGGCGCCATAAGCAGCCAGATTGCTGGGGTAGCGCCTGTCATTCCTGGCATAGACATGCCTTTGCTGGCCGGAATAATATCGCTTGTTATACTTCTCATAGTGCATGAATTTTCCCATGGTGTGCTCGCAAGGATAGCAAAGGTAAAGCTGAAGTCCATAGGGCTCGTGCTTCTTGGGGTAGTGCCGGCGGGGGCATACGTGGAGCCTGAAGAAAAAGAAATAAAAAAGCTTGACAAGACAAAGCAGGAGAGGATATTTGTGGCTGGAGTAACTTCCAACATGGTGCTTTCGGTAATATTCTTTGCGCTCATGCTTGTAATGGCATATGCAATAATGCCAGGCATAGAGAAAACTGTTGTTGAAGTATATTCGACAATACCTAATTACCCGGCGTACAATGTCATTGCCCCTGGATCGATTGTGGAAGAGTGGAACGGATATCCGATAAGGAATCTCTCGAGTTTCGTATATGCTGCAAGGAACGACACCCCATTCTCTACTGTAAGCGTAGTGACTAACAATGGAAGCTATTCTTTCAGGACCAATTCAACTGGAAAAATAGGGGTTTACATAGCCGAGAAGGAAATCGTAGACAAGGGCATCGCTGGAAGCGTGGGCAACTTTTTCTACGTGCTTTTCGCGCTCTCTTTCCTGCTCAACTTCCTTGTTGCGATAGTGAACCTGCTGCCAATTCCGGGCTTTGATGGATGGCAGATATACAAGCTAGAGATCAATAGCAAGGCGCTCAACATCTTGGGTGCAATTGTTATAATCGCGCTTGTTGTCAACGTGCTGCCGTGGTTCTTCTATTAAGCGAATTTTACCATGACACCTTTTTAAGCCCGATCCTATTCGCTCCGACATTTGTAAGCTTGTGAAGCAGGCCGGTGAGCACAATTAGGAATAGCATCCCGATAACGCCAGGCAGATGACCCATTGGCAAGGCAAAAAGGACAGCGACTACGAAGAACATGTACTGATCAAGAAGTGGCACGCCTACGCCCGGCTTCATTCCCGCCTGCCTTTTTATGAAGCTGTTAAGCAGATCTCCTACATGTGTGCCGATTGCAAGGAGGAGCCCTATTTCCAGCATGTATGGCAAGAATACAGATTCGGCCGCGGCAACTATTATCCCTGAGGCAATTCCGGCAACAAGACCCCTTATGGTTTTGTGGCTCCCGAATATGCGCTTTCCGAAAAGTTTTTTGTTAAAGTCAATAGGCCTACCTCCGCCAAAAATTACGGGGGCGCCGTTGGCAACATATGCAGGAAGTATGTATATTATAGGGTATATTAACAGAGCATAGAGGTCCAAAGCATCCACCTATGCCACGCCCTCGGCTGCCTTTGAAGAGCCGCCGCCCTTGAAGTTGCTCCCGAAGCGAGACTTGACGAAATCGATAGCACTCTTCTTTGAATTGCTCCCTGCCATGCATACTACTTCTTTTTTGCTGTTGGTGAGAAGCACTATGCTAGAGCTGTTCTTCTCTGCCACCTTGGAAGCTATCTTGCGCAGGGCTTCCTTCTTCACTTCAAGCGAGTGCTCTATCACCTCTTTGCCGGCCCCGTATGAAGATATGATTTCGGATATCGCGTCTGCGTAGAGCTCCGAATCCTTGTAGAAATTCCTGTTTGCTTCTTTGAGCTTCTCTATGGCTTCTGCCACCTTTGTGACTTCGGAGTTCAGAAGTTGCGAGGCAGCCACAAGCTCGCTATGCTCTGCCTGGAAGCGCTTTAGCGCGGCTTCGCCTGCCACGAACTCTATCCTGTCGACGCCATCGTGTATGCGGTACGTGTTTATTATCTTCACCATGCCTATGAGGTTTTCCCTGCCTATGGCATGCAGGCCGCCGCACGCCTCCGCGTCTATGAGCTTGCCTTGCATGGAGCGTATTACTATTATTCTCATCTGCTTTGCAGGCACGCCGTGCCCCTGGTATATTGTGAAGCCGTACTTGCTTTCGGCAGTACCCCTGTCGAGCTCCTCCAGGCTAACCTTTATCCCTTCCCTAAGCTCCCTGTTCACTATCGATTCTATTTTGCGTACCTCCTCGTCGGAGAGCTTGTCGTAATGTGATATGTCAACATGCGCTTTTTCGACTCCCTTGCTTGCGCCTTCCTGCCATGCGTGCTTGCCCAAAACGGCCCTTGCAGCAGAAGTTATCAGGTGCGTCGCGGTGTGGTGAGCTATGAGCTGGTTCCTTCTATTTATGTCCACCTTGGCTTCCACTTCTGCGCCTTTCTTGATCTTTCCTGAAATGTCATCTTCCATTATGTGGACTATCACGTCGCCTGCCTTCTGAACGTCCTTTACTCTCATGCCTTCTATTGTTCCAGTGTCCGCCAGCTGCCCGCCGCCTTCTGGATAGAAAGGCGTTGCGTCAAGCACTATATGCTTGCCTTCTGCAAAAAGAACTTTGGACTTGCTGTCCTCCTTAAAATCGTAGTAAAGCTGTTTCGTTTTTGGAAGCTCTGGCAGGTTTATCTCTATTGCTGGTTCCTTCTCCTGCTTTGCGAAATCCCCTTCTATTATATCCTCGTAGCTGCTTTCAGGCATCTCTATTTTGACATTGCGGCTAGAAGCTATTGAGGATATGAACTCCGGCGTGACACCGTTGCTCTCGTAAAGGGTCTTCAGCTCCTTGCCTGTTATCTTAGCACCCTTTGCTATTATAGACTCTACTATCTTCCTGGCGTTTTCCTTGCTCTTTGAATATCTCTCCTTTTCTATATCGACAACCTTCTTGAATATCTCTATGTTGTCGGATAGCTCCGGATAAAGCGGATGCAGCTCTGAAGCTATACTCCTTGCGACTTCCGAAAGATCCAAATCAAGGTTGTAGTTCTCTATGAAAGAGAATGCTCTCCTCAATATGACTCTAAGGTTGTAACCGCCTCCCCAGTTTGAAGGAAGCGCGCCGTCTGATACTGCAAAGAGCAAAGTCCTTGTGTGGTCCAGTATTGCATAAACGGCCTGCATTGGCTTTATCAGCTTTGAGTACTCTTCTTCCGACACGCCGCTGCGCTTTAGTATCTCGGCCTCCTTTTCCCTCACGTCTTTTATTTCTGTAATGTTAAGCGAGCCCGCGTAAGTTGCAAACTTCCTGTAAAGCTTATCGTCAAAATCAATGCCTAGCTGCTTCCTGAGCTTATTGAGCGTCGCGTGGAATGTAGCCTCGTATGCATTGTCGTAGCCGGTGTAAAACCACAGCAGCCTTTCGAAACCCCATCCGACGTCTACTACCTTGCCATCAAGTTCCCTCACCACGCCGTTTGACGACTCGAACTCTGTGAACACGCTGTCGACAAGCTCTGTGCCACTAGAGTAGCTTTCAAGGCACGGGCCGAACTCTGAAAAGTCCCCCATCGCCCAAACGTCCTCGCTGTAGACTATTTTCTCCTTCTTTATGTTAAGCACTTCAGTAAGGAATTTGTAGTTGAGATCTATCGTCTGGTCTCTCCAATATCCTTCCTTGGGATAGTTGAACGCCTTCTGGCCTGCCATCATGAAGCCTGTGAAGTGCCCTCCAGTGACGCCGACGTTTTCTATGTCGTTGAATCTTAGGCACATCTGAGGCACTATTAGAGGGTTAGCGGGATACTCGAAGCTCATTCTCCCATTCTCTATTCTCTGGAAGTCCTGTATATCGGCAATTGTGAAATACAAATCTGGGCGCCATCTGCTTACTACCGGATATCTTGGAATTTCCTCGTGGCCATTTTTCTTGAAGAAGTCTGAGAATTTAGACCATAGTTCAACGTAGCTTATTTCCACCGGCTTCTCCTTGAAGAAAGAATATGGCGTGTGAATTGGATCGTCGCACACTTCCCTGTCCTCTATGCTCCAGAAGTATTTGCCACATATCTTGCACTTCCTCCTCTTGAAGCCCTCCCTTTCGAAAAGCTCGGTGCCGTAGTATCTATTGTAATCCTCAGAGAACTTGACTCTCAGTTTCTCCTTGTCCAATTTTGGTGCTTTTTCCATAGCATCACTTGCTATAAACCTTGCACTCCCTGCCGAAGAACTTGCAGAAGTTGCATTTCCATTTTTCCTCCCGCGGCACTGGCCTTGCCTCCCTCTCGCCATTCCAGTAGCCCATTGAGTCGACAAGTATGCTGTTTATCTGGTCGGCGCTGTACTCAACGTATACGTCGGCTATAGTGCTTCCTGTGAACCTGTCTATGTAGTGTATTTCGAGCTTGTCGCTCAGCTTCGGAAGGGACATTATTGCATCGAAGACAGAAGAGTATATTTTACTTAGGCTTATCATGCCGCTCTCCAAGCCAAGTACCTTGAGCTGCTTTACAAACTGCTCTGAAAGCTCGCCGCTTCCTATCCTGTAGGTGCTGGCAAAATTTTCATAAGAGTAAGCGCCGCTCTTTATGTCGTCAAGCATTTTCCTGTAGAGCATTACCTGGGCCCTGTGCGGCCTTAGCACCGCCTCGTCTATAGGCTTGCCTGATTCCTTTGTCTTGTTTTCTACAACCACTGTATTGCCTCCCTTCAGCCTAAGCTCGTCTATTTGACCGGTGATCCTGTAACCGTTGACCGAGCCATATATTCTTATTTCCCTTCCTATCTTCTTTTCGGCGAGACCCTTGAGCGCGAAGTAGCTCTCGTAGCCTATCTTGTAGAGCGAGTCATAATAGGTTATTGGCTCAGCAGAGAGCGCAACGCGCACCTCGTCCTCAAGCTCGCTGTGTATCCTGCTACCTTCGGTCATCGCCTTGGTGTACCTCTTGCCATACATGTAGTTTAGCTCCATCTGCTTCTCGCACCAAAGCTGGCTTGAAATGTCGCTGGCTGTTATGCCGCTCTTCCCGAGTTTCCTTAACACATTTGCTCTTTCTACCATCTAATCAGGCTACCTATCACTCTTCATAGCAAGCGCTCAGTGATCACCTTTCTCATCACATACCCTTTTATTTGTTGGCAAATTTATTAATTCTTATGCAACTTGAAGAGATGAAGCTTTTTATATTCGACTGGGATGGAACGCTGAGCACCTCCACTGCCATAGTGAGATTCTCCCGTTTCTTCAAAATAAGATATTCCCCTAGTTACATTGTCGCGCATTCCCAGCTGTTCAATAAAAATGCAGCTGCAGGCAGAGTCGACATGAGGGTTATGGAGAGGGAAGAGGAGAAGAATGATATTTATGCAAAAATTTACGAGGTCTACTCGCTTTTTGCGAAACCGAAGCTCAGGAGGGGCGCGACAGAGCTCCTTGACGCGCTAAAGGAAAGCGGAAAGAAAGTTGCTGTGTTCACGGACGCGAAGCGCTACAGGATAATAAGAGAGATAAGGATGAACGGAATAAGCAGGAGAATAGACTACCTGCTTTCAGCAGACACTATAAAGGCGTACAAGCCAAACCCGACCGGGATAGAAATAATACTCAAGGAAGCAAGAGTTGGAAAAGAACGCAGCGTATACGTTGGGGACATGGCGTCAGACATTTTCACAGCGAAGTTTGCTGGAGTTCGCTCCTGCGGCGTTGGAGGGGGAATGAACAGCATAGCCGCGCTGAAGGGCGCGAAGCCTGATTTCATTTTCGACAGCTTGGAGAGCATGGCAAAATACATGGAAAGGCGCTGAATTTTCAGCTGCTTGAAGCTACTTATAGGAAATGCTGAAATGCTTTGTCCTCGGAATGAAATTTCCACGTGGCAAAAAAGCGGGCAGGCCATTATAAACCTTTCGCTATGGTTTAAATATCTAATTAAAGATAGTTAATCATGATATCTATGGTGGGGGTGGGGAGAGGCGCAGGAAGCGCAACTTACAGGTTGCAGGCGAGCATGGAATATCTCTTTGTTTACGTCACGGTCTTCATAATACTTGTAGTTATTGCCTTCGTGATTTTCAATTTTGCTTCCATAAGCAGCAAAAACATTTTGCCAGCCAAATGCGAATTTGACTACGGAATAGACTGCCATGCGATAATAGTGGCGTCAAACTCCACAGGAACGATGGTGGCGCTTCTCGGTTCAAACATGCTTCCGTATCCTATAAAAAACGTTTCCCTCAACATAAACAGCGACGGCTCTGCAACGTCTACAAAGTGCAGCCCTGGCATAGTCAAGCCAGGGCAAACGCTCCTGTGCGTTGCAAAAATGAACACTTATGCCCCGGTGCTCTCTTTCGACTCAGGAAATCTTATGGCAAATGCGTCCTACTGCGGCATTTCAAGCGCTAACTGCAGTAACGCTGAACATGAAAGCTATTCGGGAGATTACTCGACAAACGTGAACAGGCTCATAGTGCCAAGAGTAAGCATAGTGCTGAGCCTTCCTTCTGTAATAAAAGCAAACCAAAGTGCAGGAATAAGCGTTGGTCTGGATGTCTTTGGCATTGTACTTCCGGTCGCCAACCCGCAGCTAGTGTCTAGCAACCCTTCGATAAGCATAGCCTCTTCCATAAACTCAACGGGGAGCTACGTAAGCTACATTTCAAGCGGCGGTAGCGTCGGCTCCACTACGGTGTCTGCATCTTATGCGGGTATAAATGCAAACGAAACAGTTGTTTTCATACCTTCGTCTTCAAGGATACTGATTGCTAACTTCCTTTCTAACAACGTCACCGTTGTAAACGCCAGCAGCGGAGCGATGGAAACTATAGCAAACACCATAACGCCTTCTAGCATAGCGGTCGCACCTAACCAGACTTATGCGTATGTTGCTGAGACTGTGCTCAACAAGATTGCCATACTGAATCTGATAAATTACACCGTCGCGGGCACCATCGTAGTTGGTTCTTTCCCTTCAAGCATAGCTGTTGAAGGTAACTATGCATTCGTTGGCGACTCAGGATCCAACCAAATAAGCGTGGTGAATATTCAGACGGGCAATGTTATAGATACTATAGGCACTAAAACCTACCCGGCCTTTGTCTCCCTCTCCGGAGACGGCTCTAGGCTGTTTGTGGTGAACCAACTCTCTTCTGTAATCTCTTCAATAAACACTTCTTCCTTAAACTACGTCAGGAATGTCAGCGTGAAGAGCCTACCATATGCGGTGGCTTCTTCATACAACGGCAACCTCGTTTACGCCACTCTGCCTGGCTCGGGTGCGATTGCCGTGATAAACGAGACTTCAGGGCTGGTGACTTACTTCAACGCAGGGATAATACCTTTTGGTATAGCCTATGACAGGGCAAACAACTGCATCTATGCGACAGACATTGGCAGCAGCAGCCTGCTTGTGATAAACGCCACGAGCCACAATGTCATTAAAACAATCGAAACGGGGTTCCTTCCAAGTTACGTGACTATTTCCCCTGGAGGGCACTACGCATATGTTGCGAACTCGGGATTCGACACGGTGTCGATTGTCAATACCACAACCAATGCGGTGGAGGCAAACTATGCAACTGGCGTCCTGCCTTCGTGGATCGCGCTGCAGCAGTAACCGGAGCCGACGCTCAGCTGAAAAGCCGCACTTTCACTACCTTCTTGTTTTTTAGCTCCCGCAGGAAGTAGTATATGGCGAACAGGGACATTATCATGGCGGCGCCTATGACGAGAGCCTCCCTAGGCATGCCTATTAGCAATGCAACCAGTGCCACCGCCGTGACTGCAGGCAGGTAGGGGTAAAATGGCAAAGAAAACTTTCTATTGAAGTGCCTCTTGTAGTGCGCCGTCGCAAAAGTTGTAAGAAGGTAGGAGAAAAGAAGTCCGAAGTTGCTTATTGCAGCAATTATGTATATGTTGCCGGAGAACAGCATCAATACCCCTATTGCGGCGGATACTATCACGCCGTTTACGGCGACGTCGCTCTTGGAATTGTATTTTCTAGAGAACTTTGGCAGAAGCCCGTCAGTTCCTATCTGGTAGAATAGCCTCGAAGAACTGAGTATCATCGCGATTGCGGCTGATGTCGTAGCAATCAGGGCGCCAAAGTCAACAAGTATGAAGAGCCACTGCGGCGCTCTTGCGCTTTTCAGGGCGAATGATAGAGGGTCTGCAGATATGCTGTAAGTGCTTGCAGGGGCTAGTAAAAGAAGAGAAACATCTACAAGTACGTAAAGCGCAAGACTTATCAGGACCGAATATAGTATTGCCTTTGCTGCCTTCCTGGAGCCGCCTTCCACGCGATCTGTAAAAGTCGATATTGATTGAAAGCCAGTATATGCAAAAAATATTGCCACGCTCGCGGCGAATATTGCGGCCACGCTGGACTGCGAGCTTTTCGAAACCATGTGGGGCCCTAAGAGCGAAGGATGAAGAAGCGCGAACGCAAGGCCAAATGCTATGAACAGCACCAGGATTGATACTTTTATTACCACTAGGGAAAAATCCACCTTTGCTGCTTTCTTTATGCCGAGTATGTTGAGCAGCGAGAGCGCAAGTATTAGCATTATGGCAATGGGTATCGCGTATGCAGCCACCGAAATACCGAGCATGCTGGCAAGATAAGAGCCGAAGCCTATGCTTATTGCGGATATCGCTGTCGCGAAGCTGAAATACAGCAGGACGCCAGTGACAAAGCCGAGCTCGCTCCCGAAAGCGTTGTATACAAAAGAATATGAAGCCCCTTTGGCGTGCGGCATTATGTTACCCAAAGCGCCCATTTCTACAGCTACGAAGAGCGCAACTAAACCGACCATGACGAATGCAAGAAGCGAGTAGGCACCTGCCAGCGCTATTGCTGTGCCGCTAAGCACGAATATGCCTGCTCCTACTATTGCACCGAGCCCCACTGCTGTTGCAGTGGCTAGACCTATTTTTTGCACGCGATAGAATATGCATAAAACAAATAAAAAGTTTGTCTGAAACGCTCTGATGCATTGATAATGCCCACTTCGAATGGTGCGGGCATGACGGGATTTGAACCCGCAACCACCTGGTCCGAAGCCAGGTGCGCTATCCAAGTTGCGCCACATGCCCTAAATTTTTACATAAAGGAACTTTCAGAAATCTTTCTTTTCCACCGCCTCCAGACCGTCCTTGAGCTCGTCCTTTATCTGCATCAGCACATCCTTGAAATCTTGCCTCTGCTCTTTAGGAATAGTGAAAAAGAGCCACATCGAAAAGTTCTGCTCGGCGATCTCTGATGTTACTACCTCTTCCACGTCGTTTTCGTTGACAGCTTTCCACCCCTCTCCGAACGCGGCGGCAGCTTCAGCCTGCATTATGTTCTTGTCGTATTCTGCCGCACCGTGAAGGTACTGGTAGGTTTGCCACGAATGCCCAGAGGAGATCGCGGCGACGAGCATCGCCACCTTCTTGATTTTTTCCTCCTCTTCGGTAAGTGCTTCTTTCTTCTTTGCCACCTTCCTTACTTCATTTATGAACAACTCGTATTTGTTAGAAGTTGTTCTGTTTGACATCCAATCGGTTATTAATTGGGGGTTGAAATTTATATGCTTTTTGAATTTGGGTTTTTCTCCGCGCATATGCACAAGATATTTAAAATGTTTTAAGACAATATATGTTAGGTCTCAAACTGTGATTGCATGATAACAAGCATGGAAATAAGCAAGGTAGAAGGAGAAAGAAGTTCTGCAGAAGGCATAGCTAACATGCGCTTCAACATAAATTTTGACAATGTTAGCACAAGCGAGGATACTGTTGAGGTTACTTACACTTTCCTTGCCACGTACGAAGGAACAGCGGGAAGCCAAAACATAGGACAAATAAAAATTTCGGGTAAGATAAAATCCAAGGAGAACAAGAAGGATTCTGAGGAGATTGCATCTACTTGGAAGAACAAAAAGACGCTGCCAATAAAGTTTGCAGAGAACCTGATAAACCTGATAAACTTCGAGTGCGGGTCAAGAGGCACGCTTGTCGCGTATTCGCTGGGGCTTGTTCCTCCGCTGCCTTTGACTAGAGCAACGCTGCAAGAGACGCCGAACAACAAGCCTGCAGCATAGGCTTGCTTGCCTCCGGTCATACGTAGATATCATGGTAGCTAGTTATGAGGACGGCACCGAGCTGAAAGGATTTATCATAGACATAGATTACGTCACGCTTGGCAGGCGGGGCATCATAAGGATTTTCTTCAAGGATAGCGCCAGCGGCGCAGTGATATCGGTACTCGATCCTTCTTTTTACCCTTACATATATCTTGTCCCTCGCGACGGCGTAGGCGCGGAAGATGTTAAAAAAGTCAGCGCGCTCAGCGACAACAATGAAGAGATATTCCCGCTGAAAGCCGAAGAAAGAGAGATGCGTCTTGGCCCAGAAATTGTCAGAGCGATAAAAATAACCGCAAGCCATCCAAAAGACATACCAAAATTCAAGGAGGTATTCTCTGAGTTAGGAGAATGCTACGAGTATGACATAGTATTCTGGAAGAGATATCTCATAGACAAGAATATTGTCCCTCTGGCAGAAACTCGTGTTAAAATCAGCACAAGCAAAGAGCTCGGCAGCCTTGTGGTGGACGAGATAGGCAATGTGGAGGGCTCTGAAGCTATCCCGCAATTTTCGCACATATCTTTCGACATAGAGACATACAATGTTGCAGGCATACCGAGACCTGAAAAGGATCCGGTGATAATGATAAGCTACAAGTCTTCTGGTGAAGAGGGGGTCCTTACAACAAAAAGGATAGCCAAGGATTTTGTTTCTGTATTTGAAAATGAAAAATCGCTAGTGAAGGGTTTTGTCAACATCATAAACAGGCTTGACCCGGACATGATTGTGGGCTACAATTCTTCCAATTTCGACATACCTTACCTGATTTCACGCGCAAAGGCGAACCGCATCGGCTTTGACATTGCAAGATTTGGAGAGGAAGTTAAAAGGGAGCATCATGGGCTTGTCGAGGCGGTAAAAATACCCGGGCGCATAAACTTCGACGTTTACAACGTAGCAAAGTTTGTTTCAGTTGTCGGGGCTGCCGAGCAGCTCATAAAGGTTAACAGCCTGCAGCTTGGCGAGGTTTACGAAGCCATAACAGGCAAGCACAAGAAGAGGGTTGACAAGATTAGTATTTGGCAGCAGTGGGATTCTGGCAATCTCGACGCTCTCTCTGAATATTCTTTGGATGATTCCAAAACCCTTGATGAACTCTTCGATTTCTTCATGCCACTGATGATAGAAGTTTCAAAGGTTAGCGGGACAGTCCTTGGTGAAGCAGCAATCTCTACGACAGGGCAGCTTGTGGAATACCTGCTTATGAGATATGCAAGCAGAAACAACCAGATAATACCTAACAAGCCGAAGGAACCAGAGATAGAAGAGAGAAACGCAAACCCTATAGAAGGGGCGTATGTTAAGATGCCTGATGCCGGAATATACGAAAACATTGCAGCTTTCGACTTCAGGAGCCTTTATCCTTCAATAATCATAGCGCACAACATAGATAATGCCACAATATGCAAGGACTGCAAAGACTATTACGAATCCCCTACTGGGGTGAAATTCAGGAAGGATGTTGTTGGGATAGCGCCGACCATACTGAAGAGGCTCATTGACGAGCGCACTGAGGTAAAAAAGGCATACAAGAAAAACCCGGACAACAAGGCGCTTGGCGCTAGATCCATGGCACTGAAGATACTTGCCAACTCGTTCTACGGCTATCTAGGCTACGCGAGATCGAGATGGTATTCTAGAGAATGCGCCGCGAGCGTGACGGCCTTCGGAAGAGCATACATAACAAAAACAATAGAAGAGGCGGAGAAACGCGGTTTCAAGGTGCTTTACGGCGACACGGACAGCCTTTTCCTTCTTATGGGAGACAAGAGCAAGGATGATGCCTACAAATTCATGAAGGAAATGAATGCTTCCTTGCCTGGGGCGATGGAATTAGATCTTGAGGATTTTTACGTCAGAGGGGTATTTGTAAGCAAGAGGGTCGGCGAGGGGGGAGCCAAGAAAAAGTACGCGCTGCTTTCAGAGAGCGGAAGGATAAAGATAAAGGGCTTTGAACTTGTCAGAAGGGACTGGGCCAAAATAGCTAGGGACACCCAGAAAGCAGTTCTAGAAGCAATATTGAGGGAGGGCAGCAAGGAAAAGGCTGCCGCAATAGTCAAGGAAACGATAGATAAGATAAGGAGCGGAAAGCTCGACATAAGCGAGTTCGTTATACACACCCAGCTCAGGAAAGGCATAGGAAACTACGATGTGAAGTCGCCTGAACTCGCTGCAGCACAGAAAGCAATGAAGGCTGGAGTGAAAAGAAGGGACGAGCTTGAAGGCGCGGCCATAGGCTATGTCATAACAAAGCATGGCAACAGCATATCCGAGAAGGCCGCAATAGAAGAGCTTGCAGAGGACTATGATCCTGATTACTACATAAACAACCAGGTTATACCCGCAACGCTCAAGATACTAAAAGAGCTGGGATACAACGCCGAAGAGCTCAAAGGAGGCGGATCCCAGAGAAAATTGTGATTGTATGGAAGACGAAAATTTGCTGAAAGAAGTTGGAAAAGTCTCGTTCGAAGCCCTTAGCTTCGCAAGGAGCCTCGTGAAACCGGGCGCAAGAAAGCTGGATGTTGCAGATAGCCTTGAGAATTTCATGAGGGAACGAGGTTTTGGATTGACATTTCCAGTCAACCTTTCTTCCAATGAAGAGGCTGCGCACAGCACTCCCGAATCTGGAGACAAGAGTGTTTTCGGCGATAATGACTTGGTAAAAGTAGACCTTGGCGCCAGGAAGGGAGACGCCCTTGGCGACTGCGCAATAACGATAGATTTGTCATCCGAATACGGAAAGCTCGTAGAAGCCAGCGAGGAGGCGCTCGAAGCCGCCATAAGCATGGTGAAGAGCGGTCTTCCCGTGAGGGAGATAGGCAAGAGTGTGGGTGAAATCGCTGCCAAGTACGGATTCAACCCAATAAGAAATCTCGGCGGGCATGGCATAGAAAAGGGTGACCTTCATGCAAGGATATTCATACCCAACTACGACAACGGCGATTCGTCAGTTTTGGAGGAAGGGCAGACAATAGCAATAGAAACATTCATAACAACAGGCAAAGGCTACGTGAGCGATGGGGACTACGTGCAGATATTCAGGAAACTTGGGCCCGCGCAGCTCAGATCTCAAGATTCCAGGGAAGTTGCGGGATTCATAGATGAGAACTTTTCAACCTATCCTTTTGCGCTCAGGTGGCTTAGCAGCAAGTTTGGCTCTGAATTCAAGGTAAAGGCAGCGCTAAATGAAATGGCAAGAATTGAAAATATAGAGTCATTCCCAGTGCTGATCGAAAGCAGCAAGGGAATGGTTGCCCAAACGGAGAAGGAAATGATAGTTGAGAAAGATTCCTGCAATGTCGTTACCAAGTAGGGCTACGAGCACTTACTGTAGCCGCACACTGGGCACGTGGCGCATCCCTCGCCCGCTATCATTACGGAACCGCACTCTGGGCAGCGCATCTCAGAATATTCTTCTATCTCGAAATCCTTTGCTTCCTCCTTGAGCTCGTTCATTGTTGTGCTCGCTATTATAGAAGTGTCTCTCATGTGTTCTGCTGCTGCCTGAGAAAGTCTGGATGACGCCTCCTTGACGCCAGATACCTTTAGCTCCGTAAGCACCTGGACGCTCTTGCTTTTATCCCTGTATATCGTTATGCCCTTGCATCCTGTCTTGTATGCCAGCATGTATGCGTCTTCGACTTCCTGGGGGGTTGCACTGCTTGGGAAGTTTATTGTTTTAGACACTGCATTGTCCACATACTTCTGGAATGCGGCCTGCATCTTCACGTGCCATTCTGGCTTTATGTCGTGCGCCGTCACGAAGAGCCTTCTTATTTCCTTTGGTATTTCTTCTACATCCTGTATGGAGGTTTTGCCTGCAATCTTTCTTATGAGCGCATCGGTGTAAAAGCCGTACTTTATTGCAAACTCCTCGAAGGTGTTGTTAACTTCCACAAGATTGGAGCCAAGGCTTGATTCTACGTTTCTAATATATGCAACGGAGAACATTGGCTCTATGCTCTGCGACGTGCCACCTGCGATTATGCTTATGGTGCCTGTCGGTGCGATTGTTGTAACAGTCGAATTTCTCAGCGGCTTGCTTCCAAACTTGTACCATATGCTTTTCTCGAATTCTGGGAAAGGTCCACGCTCTTCGGCAAGCTCCTCTGACATCTTCCGCGCTTCTGTCGTTATGAATTTCATTACCTTCTCAGCCAGCAGAAGCGCCTCGTTTGAGTCGTAAGGTATGCCGAGCTTTATGAGCATGTCTGCCCAGCCCATCACTCCAAGACCTATACGCCTTATCGCCTTCGTGGTTTTTTCAACCTGAGGCAGAGGGTAACGGTTAACGTCTATGACATCATCAAGGAAGCGAGTGCCAAGCCTAGTTATTCTCTTCAACTTTTCCCAGTCTATCTCGTAGTGGTCGTTTTTGCCTTTGAGCATCCTCGCGAGGTTTATTGACCCAAGATTGCACGAGTCGAATGGATACAAAGGCTGCTCGCCGCACGGATTCGTAGATTCTATTGGGCCGAAGGAAGGCACAGGATTGGACAGCGTGGAGTTCATCCTGTCTATGAACACGACACCGGGGTCTCCGGTCCTCCATGCCATTGTGACAATTAGATTCCAAACCGCCCTTGCGCTGAGCTGCCCTATTGGTTTCTTTGTTCTTGGGCTGATTATGTTGTAGTTGGAGCCGCTCTCAAGCGCCTGCATGAATTGGTCGGTTATTGCAACGGATATATTGAAGTTGCTAAGGACGCCTTCCTTTTCCTTTGCCACTATGAAATTCAGTATGTCAGGATGGTCTACGCGAAGTATGCCCATGTTGGCGCCCCTGCGCTTGCCTCCCTGCTTTATCTCTTCTGTCGCGGCGTCGAAAACTTTCATGAAAGATATTGGCCCTGACGCTATTCCTCCTGTCTGCTTTACGACATCGCCAGATGGCCTGAGCCGCGAGAATGAAAATCCTGTGCCTCCGCCGGATTTGTGTATTATGGCGGTCCATTTGACGGCGTCGAATATTTCTTCTATGGAGTCCCCTACCGGCAGCACGAAACAGGCACTCAGCTGGCCAAGAGACGTTCCTGCATTCATCAATGTAGGGCTGTTTGGCATGAAATCGAAGTTCGTCATCGCGTCGTAGAACGACGTTGCAATCTCCTCTACCTTTTTGTCGTCTGCGCCGTAGTTGTACTCTGCCGAGGCTATGGCTTTTGAAACGCGCTCGAAAAGCGCCTTAGGCGTTTCTATTATGCGCCGCTGCTCATCCCTAAGCAGGTATCTTGCAGCAAGCACTATCAAAGAATTGAGCGGCAGTTTGAGATCGTCCTCTATGCCAAGAGACTCCTTGTAAGCCCTGAGTTCGGACCTTTTGTTTCTATATATTATGTAGGCCTTTGCAACTTTCGGCTCCTTCTCCATCAGCGCCTGTTCGACTGTATCCTGTATCTGCTCCACTGTAGGCTGGTCAGTTCCCAATTCTTCAAGTTTCTTGTATACGTCGTTTGAATATTCCTCAGATTTGCTTTTGATTTCGTCGTCGGTGAGCGAGCCGTCGTAAACCTCGCGCATCGCCTTTGATATTGCTACTGTTATTTTTGTCTTGTCAAAAGGTACTATGCTCCCATCTCTCTTAACAACATTGGATATTTTCATTTCCGCACCCTCTTGTTCCTCGCAGACTTAAGCATTTTCACAATTTCGTTGAAATCCTCTACGGAATCGAAATTCTTGTAAACGCTTGCGAAGCGTATGTATGCTATTGGGTCGACCTTTAGGAGTTCTTTTATGACCATGTCCCCTATTTTTGACGACTTTATCTCTTTGCTTCCGCTTCGCCTTATTCGCTGCTCTACCTTGTTGGCTATGCTTTCCATTTTTTCCCTGCTTATCGGCCTTTTCTCGCACGCTTTCATTATTCCGGCAAGGACCTTGCTCCTGTCGAAGCTTTCCCTCGTTGAATCCTTCTTTATGACCGTAATGTCGGATAGGCTTATTTTCTCATATGTTGTGAAGCGCTTGTTGCAGTTGTTGCATATGCGCCTCCTTCTCACGCTGTTGTCATCCACTACGTACCTTGTATCTATGACGCTGGTATTTTCAGACATGCAATATGGGCAGCGCATATTATACACAATATATCGTATTTCAGAGAAGCCGGAAATACAATAAGTAGTATATGTATTTAAACCGTGCTGCGCGAAACTTCACCGCAAGAATACGTTATTTTATCAAAATTAAAAGTTTTTAGCATTAGATACAATTCCGCATTGCATTAATAAATATTCACCTTACGAACTCTGACATTTTAAGCTGCCTTATTCCTTCGAGAGTCTTCCAGTAGACCCTGATGTGGGGTTGCAGCTTGCTGGTCGACAGATTCGCCCTTATGGCGTCGACTGTTTCAGAATCGGAAGGGTAGCCAGAGCCAATATTGATATTCAGCTTGCGAGCAAGCTTGTCTATCTCCCTATCCCTTGTCACTTTTGCTATTATGCTTGCTGCCGATACCACAGGATATCTTGAATCCGCCTTATGCTCAGAGATGAGCTTTATAGGGCTTTTTTGTATTGGCCTCTTTGTTCCCTTTACAGCAAGGTTCTTGGAAGAAAGGAGGCTTATTCTCACGCCGAAACGCTCGGCTATGACATCTGGGGAGTCCAGGAAAACAGACTTTATATCGGCTTTTGTGGCATCTATGAGCTTTGCAAAGTGCATTGCCTCCAGCTCGTTAAGCGAAATTCCGCTTGCCATTGCCTTGTTTATCTCTTCTGGAGTTATTATTTTTGTCTGAACGTCGTCAGCAAGGGCGTATATCTCGTCGTACAGGTATTCCCTCTTTTTTCTGCTGAGCATTTTTGAGTCTCTAACTCCTATTGTCGAAAGCCTCTTTGAATAGCCATTCTTTATGCTGACAAGACTTACGACAAGAGGTCCAATGACAGCTCCGCGACCAGCTTCATCGCCGCCAGCGACTATAATTTAAATCACCGACATTTTACATCGATTTCCTGTCAACCACAATATAGTCGTTCACAGCCATTACCGCAGAATAAGACAACTTCAGTTTCCCGTCCTTCACGTCCAGTTTGTTCACGAATGCGCTGTCAACGTTTGGCTCGAGTATCAATGCTGTCAGCTTTCCGCTGACTTCATTTATGTCAGCATCGATAAACTTGCCAAGATCATAGCCGTCGCTAGTTATGACCTCCTTCCCAACAAGCTGCTCTGCAGGTATATATTTCACCATGTTGCCACCATCTACAATTTAGATTCTCTTATTATTAGTATGCACGCTTTATATTTATATATGTTTACAGTAAACTTTTACTTGCATTATACAGTCATGCCAGTGGTTTGAATGAAAGAAGGCGGCGCAGAAGAGGTTGGAGGCGGCCTTATTCTCAAGGGAAAGCAGGCTAAGATAATCATTGCACTAAAGGACAAGAACCAGGAGTGGCACATTGCGGACCTTGCAAAAGTGGCAAATGTGACTTATGTGCACACTAGCAATTTCATAAAGGCTTGCGAACAGCAGGGAATAGTCTCTTACGAGAAACACGGAAAAATCAAGGTTGTTAAACTTACCGAAAAAGGCGACGCTGTAGCCAATGAAATTGCCAATGTAGTAAACATTCTTGCACAGAAAAGCGCAGATGTTCCGTCGCAGTAGCTATACCGCGGATATTGTAGTCCTCTTTCTCATTCCGTTTATCACATGCCCATAGTCCCTGTAGTGCGCCATCGCAGTCACAGTCACAGTGTATTCGCCCGCATCTGTTCCTGCATCGCTGAATATGTCGACTTTGGAAAGCGCCTCCTCGTTGGGGGCCAGTTCGCCGAGCCTTACTTCTTTAGTTTTGGTAATTCCAGTCTCGTCAAAGCTTATCTGCTTTGGCACTTCTATTACCGCAGAAGTGAGGAGAGGTTCTGAGGATAGATTTTTCAGCTTAAGCAGCAATGTCGCGCTGCTTCTCCTGTTGGCGTGAAGCTTGTACGGAACGAATTCTGTAACTATCAAGTAGGGCATTCGCTTTGTTATTTCGTCGCTCACTTCCTTCTTCCCGAAAAGGTTCAATATTTTCATGGGATCTCCCCTTGTGGTTGCCTTGTTGATATATCTGTTAGACAATTATTTATAGTTTGTTGCCTTGGCGTTTGGAGCATCCTGGATTATGCATGCGCGTATCTTTGATGTTTTTGAAAACAGAAGATATGTTATTATTATGAAGTCTATTATTATCGCGACGTGCATTACAGTGCAGTATATACATATCGACTTAACCACAAAAAGTTCTAGATAAACCATGTATGGCACGACAATCAGGCCGAAAAATCTCCACATGAATAATACGTTGAAAAGCGGCCGTGCGTATTTTATGCTGCCTGAAGTTACCATCACAACAAGAAATATGTTTATTATGAACCATATTGCGGCGAGCATGTCAACGGAAATCGACAGCGGGCCTATGTGCAGCTGCGAGTACTGGCTCAGCAGGACCTTGGCGCAGTTTATAGTTATGCCTGAGGAGGCACTACCTTCTATGCAGAAAGGAGGGAGAGTGTGCACCACGTCAAGCTCGTATATCACAAGAAGAGAAGAGATTATGCCGAGCACCGACATCGCAATGAGCACCAAAAATTCGCCGCGAGTGCACCTCGTTAAAACACCCTATTGCTATTTGTGCATTTCAAATTTCTTAAGGCTTTCTTCCTCGGCGAAGCTGAGCGATGCAGGAACTATTATTGAAATCGCCATGCCCTCGAATTCCTTTGCAGCGGCGGCAATTTCTGAAGCTGTCCCGTAGTATATCTTTTGGCCTTCCTTGCCCACGTTCCCAAGGGCCATGATATTTTCATTGGCAAAATCCTTTTCTGTCGTTTTAGACCAGGCCTTGCCAAGCAGGGACAGCGCTTCTTCTAGACCCATTGTCTTGCCCTTAGAAGGGTCGATGTCTACCAGAACCAGCGTGTGCTCGCCATTAGAAAGATTCTTAAGAATCACGTCAGCGAAAGAGGTGGGCTTGTAGTTTTCATACCAGAAGGGTATTGTGGTAGTCGGACCAAACTTGTATATGTCCAGACAGCTTTCTCCTATAGCCGCAGAAAATATGGAAGAGGAATGCATTACCCTGCATTTTACTCCCATCGAGTGCGCGGTGTCTATTATGAGGTGGTGAGTGGTAGCAACAAGGGGATCGCCTGGAACGAGGATTGCTATGTCGCTTTCCTTGGCGCGCCCTACTGTCTTTGATACATTCTCTTCGAGGTCTTGCCTTTTTAGCATTTGAATTGGCTTTCCTGATATTCCTTCCAAAAATGATATGTAGCTGTCTGATATCACACTTGTGTACCTGTCAAGCATAATTTCTGAGCAGCCCTTCAGTGCAATTGCCGCTCTTGAAGAGATGTCTCCTTCTTCTAGGCCAACGCCCACTAGGAAAAGCATGTCATCAGTCTTTTATGCCTTCTGGGGTTATTTTTATCACGCATTCGCCCTCGGGCATGTTAGGCGAATCCACCAGTCTCACTATGCGCTTGTCCTCCTTGCCCTTTCTTATGTACAGCCTTGTCGTTGCGGCGTGTGCTATTATGTTGCCTCCAACCGGCGTAGTTGGATCGCCAAAAAGTATGGCTGGGTTGTCCATTACCTGGTTGGTAACATAAACCGCAAGATTGTTCTTCTCGGCAAGATTGAGAAGCTTGTGTATGTGCATGTTGAGCTTCTGCTGCCTTTCGCCTAGCGCACCCCTTCCTATGAACTCTGCCCTGAAAAGAGCTATGAGCGAGTCTATCACAATCAGCTTTATGTTCTTCTCCTTGACAAGCTTGTCAGCGCGCTCTATTGTCAGAATCTGCTGCTCTGTTGTGGTTGCCTTAACGACAAAAATGTTGTCGAGCACTTCCTTTGAATTCATAGACTGTGCCTTGGCTATCGCTTCTATCCTTTCGGGCCTGAATGTGCTTTCTGTATCTACAAACAGCACGCCGCCGCCAAGGCCTCCGCTACCCAGCGGCTTCTGCACGTTAACGCTTAATTGAAACCCAAGCTGGGTCTTCCCGGAAGCGAACTTCCCGTAAACCTCGGTTATGCCGTTAGATTCCACGCCGCCTCCAAGAAGTTCATCGAGGGATTTCGCGCCTGTCGATATGCGGCCAAGCGCCTTCCTTGTATCGTATACCTGGTCTGCTGTTTCATAATTCACAGTAGTGGCTTCCTTTGCCGCGTCTATTGCCTTCTTTGCCGCATCTACGCTCATGTCGGCTATCTCTGCAAGTTCGTGCGGGGCAGCCACAGCTATCTTCTCTATGCTGTCGTAACCAGAAGCCTTCAGCTTTTCAGCTGTAGCAGCGCCTATTCCAGGCAAGTCCTCCAGTTCCTTTATTGATTTTTCTTTTGCCATGCCCCCAACGTATTTAACATAGAAGTAAAAAAATAATAACCCTTCCATGGCCCTTCGAAATTCCAAATCCGAATACAAACACGCATTTTGCAGAATGCTTCGCAGAAAGCCATTATTTCAATAGTGGGATTGAAATGAGCGCGGAGGGCAATTTGAATTTAAACAAATTGGACGTGCAAGTTCTCTTTTGTTGGAAAAGTCAACAAGATATGATATCATGTTTTTATATCTGCCTGTTTATTTTTATGCATTTAATTCGCAGCTGGCGATTGTATGACATTCGAAGATGAAGCAAAACCGACAGTCCTTAGGGTAGACGGAGACGGCATAGGGCCTGAGATAACTGAAGCAACTGTAAGGATAATAGACGCCGCAGTTGAGGAGGCATATGGTGGCAGAAAGAAGATTTCGTGGATGAGCGTTCCGGCTGGAAGAGACGCGGAAAAGGAATTCGGGGACAGGTTTCCTAAGGAGACTGAGGAGGCGCTCAAGAAGTACCGCATTATGCTCAAGGGGCCGCTTGAGACTCCGGTTGGCAAGGGCTTCAAATCCATAAATGTGCGAATGAGATTGCTGCTAGATCTATATGCTAACATACGCCCGGTAAAATACATAAAAGGCCTAGAAAGCCCCATCAAGAACCCGGAGAAGGTCGACATGGTGATAATAAGGGAGAACACAGACGATCTTTATACTGGAATAGAGTGGCCTTATGACAGCAAGGAAGCCGGAGAGATTAGAGAATTTTTGAGGGAGCAATTCAAGATAGGAGTGGACGACGATGCCGGCATAGGAATAAAAACAATTGGAAAGGCTAAAACGGAGAGGATTGCAAGAGCTGCTTTCAATTACGCCATAAAAAACAAGAGGCGTTCCGTAACCATAATGCACAAGGGCAACATAATGAAGTACACTGAGGGCGCCTTCAGGGAGTGGGCATACGATGTAGCTGAGCGCGAATACAGTGGAAAATTCATCAGAGAGGAAGAACTCGCTGGAGGTGCAGATAAAGCAGAAGGCAAAATACTGATAAACGACAGGATAGCCGACAACATGTTCCAGCAGATAATAACTAGGCCTGAGAGCTATGATGTAATTCTTGCGCCTAACCTCAATGGAGATTACATATCGGATGCGGCTGGGGCGCTGATAGGAGACATTGGCGTCCTAGGAGGAGCAAACGTAGGCGACAATGGCGGAGTTTTTGAAGCTGTTCACGGAACCGCGGACAAGTATGCAGGATTGAACGTGGCAAATCCCATGGGCTTGATAAGAGGAGGAGAGATGATGCTTGAATATATGGGGTGGACTGAAGCAAGCAACATCATTGAAAGCGCAATAGCTAAGGCGATAGAGCAAAGGAAAGTGACAAAAGACATAGCAAGGTATTTTGGCAGCGAAGCCTTGGGCACTAGGGAATTTGCCGACGAGGTAATAGGCATTATAGTATCCAGGACCTGAATGGCTAGATTGCGCTGAGCATCTTTTTGGCTACGTAGTTTAGTATTCCGCCGGATTTGTAATGCTCGACCTCTGCGTTCGTGTCTATCCTGCATTTTAGGTATGCCACTGACTCTTCATTAGACCCTTTCTTGTAATATTTCATCGCTACTGTTGCCCTAGGGGACAGCTCTTCAGGCACTTCTATGGTTATTGTTTTGGATAAATCGATGGCAAGCGTTTTGAAATCTTCGCCTTGCGCAAACTGAAGAGGAATTATGCCCATTCCGATAAGGTTGCTGCGGTGTATTCTCTCGAAACTTTTTGCTATCACGGCTTTCACTCCAAGGAGCATGGGGCCTTTTGCAGCCCAGTCCCTTGAGCTGCCGGAGCCGTATTCTGCTCCTGCTATTACCACAAGTGGCACGCCCTCGTCTTTATATCTCATGGCGGCATCGAATATTGTCATCTTTTCTCCAGATGGATAGTGTATTGTGAGGCCGCCGATCTCGCCGCCGAGCATGAGGTTTACTATCCTGGAATTGGCGAATGTTCCCCTCATCATCACCTCGTGGTTGCCTCTCCTCGATCCGTAGGTATTGAAATCCTCCTCCTTTACTCCGTGCTGCAACAGGTACTTGCCGGCTGGGCTGGAAGGAGATATTTCTCCAGCTGGGGAGATGTGGTCTGTCGATATTGAGTCGCCGAACACCGCCAGCACCCTTGCATTCTCTATGCTGCCTGAGCTTACAGGATTGCCGAAAAATGGAGGTTGCCTTATGTATGTGCTGTTGTCATCCCATTCGTACATTTTTCCAGAGGGGCTTGAAAGGCTGTTCCAGTATGGGTTGACTTTGAATATGTTGCTGCCGTATTCTTCCGCAAACAGGTCTTCGCTGACTACGCGCTCTATAACTTCATTTACCTCTTCTTTTGTGGGGTATATGTCGCTCAGGTATACTTCCTCGCCGTTTGCATTAATTGCCAGAGGTTCCTTTGTAAGATCCTTCAACACTGTGCCGGCTATTCCGAACGCGACAACAAGCGGAGGAGACATCAGGTAGTTAGCCTTGACGTCTACATGTATCCTGCCCTCGAAATTCCTGTTGCCAGAGAGAACAGATGCCACACTCAGGCCGTTGCTGTTTATTGCTTCGCTCTGCTTCTCTATGAGGGGCCCGCTGTTTCCTATGCAAGTAAGGCAGCCGTACCCTACAATGCTGTAACCTAACTTTGCGAGAGGCTCTAGCAGACCGGCCTTCTCCAAATAGCGCGTAACCACCCTGGAGCCCAAGCCCATGCTTGTTTTGACTTTCCTCGTGTTGACCCTAAGCCCCTTTTCAACCGCCTTCTTGGCAAGCAGCCCAGCAGCTATCATCACGTATGGATTGCTTGTGTTTGTGCAGCTCGTTATCGATGATATTACCACGTCGCCGTCTGAAAGAACCTCTTTTGCGCCGTCCTGATAGCTTATAGTTGCAGATTTCAATGCTGAACCCTGGCTGCTGCCAGATGCCAGATATTTCAGGAATTCTTCTTTTATTGCGCCGAGGGGCATCTGCTGCTTTGGCTGCGATGGGCCAGAAACGCTTGGAACTATCTTCGAAAGATCGACCTCGATAGTATCGCTGTAGTCGGCATTTACGTTGCTGCCGAACATCCCCTGCGCATTGTAGTATTCCCTCACAAGGTCCACGCTCTCAGCGCTCCTTCCAGTCATTCGCATGTACCTCAGCGTTTCTTCGTCGACCGGAAATATTGCGACTGTCGCGCCATATTCGGGGCACATGTTAGATAGAGTAGCCCTGTCAGGCAGCGAGAGCGAAGCAAGGCCCTCGCCAAAAAATTCCACGAACATGTTGACTACGCCCTTTTCCCTTAGCACGCGGGTAAGGCTGAGGGCAAAGTCCGTAGCTGTAGCTCCGCTTGGAAGCCTACCGGTAAGGCGCACTCCGAGCACCTTTGGCATTGCTATGGATATTGGCTCCCCCATCAGCGCTGCATCTGCTTCTATTCCGCCGACTCCGAAACCCACAACGCCAAGCGCATTTATCATTGTTGTGTGGGAATCGGTGCCTACTAGCGTGTCTGGAAACGCCTCGTATACATTTCCATTCTTCCTCATCGTCACGCATGTCGCTATGTACTCTATGTTGAGCTGGTGACATATCCCTGCTGACGGTGGAAAAACCCTGAAGTTGTCGAATGACTGACTCGCCCATTTCAGGAGCTTGTATCGCTCGGAATTCCTCTCGGACTCCTTCTGCTGGTTTATGTAAAGCGCATCTGGCGAATCGAAAGCGTCCACCTGTACAGAATGGTCTATAACCAGGTCGGTTGGTATCTGCGGCTTCACTATTTCGGCATTGGCGCCTTTCTTCGAAACATATTCCCTCATTGCCGCCAAGTCAACAATTGCCGGAACGCCGGTAAAATCCTGCATAAGCACCCTAGAAACCTTGAATGGTATGTCGACATCTTTTGGATTCTTTGGATCCCATTCGATTACGTTTTTCAGGTCTTCTTCTGTTATTGTAACACCGTCGAGATTTCTAATCAGCGATTCTAGGATTACTTTTAGTGAAAAAGGCAGGCGGCTTGCATCGCCAAGGCCTGCGCTGGCAAGTTTTTTTATCGAGTAGTAGCTTATCTGCTTGCCTCCTATCGAAAGCGTTGAGCGCAGACTCTCTTTTGTTTTCTCTATTTCTTTGGCATCCATCTTTACCACTACAAAATTGATGAAAAGGCACTAATTTATCTTTTATGCAAATTTTGTATTACACAAATCCAGCATTTGCGCGCAGTTGCCATTTTTGCATGAAATAAGAATTGAAAATTCGCAGGCAATTGTATTACTGATAAATTTTTATTTCTTTCATTCGAAGAGCATTTAGTGGTGAGATGGATTCCTCTTATAAGAAGACCAACCCGTGGTCAGTATATCCTGGCGCAATGGCAGGATGGATAATGGATGCCTTCGATTTGAGCATGATGTTTCTTCTTGTGCCGGTGCTTGCATCTATCTTTTTCCCAGCCAACTTCGGGCTTGCGATTGTAGGCACGTGGAGCATCTACACCACAACTTTCATATTCAGGCCTGTGGGCGGCGCGATATTCGGAAGAGTTGGAGACAAGATAGGAAGAAAGAAGGCAATGGTAATAACGCTGCTTGGATTGGGCTTGATAATATTCTTTACTGGTTTTCTTCCGACTTTCGCGGCCATAGGCATAGCTGCGCCAATACTGCTTTTCCTGTTCAGGATAATAACAGGGGTATTTGCCGGCGGGGAATACGGCAACAGCTCCGCCATACTGATGGAATCGGTAAAGAACAACAGAAGAGGGATATGGGGCGCCGCAATACAAAGCGGCTATCCTGTAGGATATACACTTGCAGCGCTGCTTTTCCTGGGACTGCATTTTGTTTTCCCCGGAGCGAGCTTTGCCGCTAGCGGCTGGAGATGGATGTTCTGGATAGGCATAATCCCTGTGGTAATAGGATTGATAATAAGGGTTATGATGCCAGAATCTGCGCTTTGGTCCGATCTTTACAAGAGGAAAAAGATAGCAAGAGCTCCGCTTTCGGAGCTTTTCAAGAGCAGAAAGAATGCCTTCGGTGTAATGACCGGCATACTGGCGATGACAGGCATAGCGTGGGTGTATGGGCTCACTTTGGGATTCTATCCTACTGTTCTTTCTGTGCACGGCTTCATGAGCTTCCCAGACTACATATATGTAGTGATAATAGCTATACTAGTCTCGCTGCTTGGGTATATGACTTCCGGAGGGGTTAGCGAAATGATAGGCAGGAGGGCTATGATGATACTCTACTCTGTAATCGGCATAATATTTGCAGTGCCTCTGACCTATCTAATAATGACGCACGCGCTCGGATTCTACGGGGCGCTGCTTTTCGCTAGCGTACTGGCGTTCATTACCACAGGCATATACGGGGTAATTCCGTCGTTCCTAAGCGAAAAGTTTCCTACGTCTGTAAGGAGCAGCGGTGTAGGATTAGGCTTCAACGGAGGATTCATAATAGGCAACTGGAGCACGGCGATCTTGCTCCTCGTGGTAGGCTTTGCGGCCAGCACCTTCTTCGCGTGGTGGGGGCTCTTCATAATAATAGGAGAGCTATTCATACTCGCATCGGCGCTGCTTTCGAAGGAAACCAGGGGCGTAGACCTATCGAAAATTTAGCCAGGCCAGATGCAAATCCAGTATGCATAGTGGCAACCAATAAATAGTTATCTGGCATTAAATAGCGTTGGGCAAAGCGTAAGCTGATGATGCAAAGTTGCTAAAAGGAAGAGGCCAGCACATTCACATGTGCTGGCAAGGCGACCAGTTTACCCTTCCTACAGTAGAGAACCCGTGATATTATATAAAATGTAAGATTTAAAAGTCTTTCTAATTAGTGGAATATTCCAAAAAAATGGATGGTTGTGTGCCGTTTCTGACGCTTGACATAAAGGGCATAGAAGCCGGGGTCGCCATAGGCGCTGTAATGCTTGTCTTCGGAGGTAGCTTCGGCCTGCTTGCCTTCGGCATGCTCTTCTGGTTCCTTTTCCTCTCTGCAATAGTGACAAACGTAGGCATTACCAAGAAAAGGAAGCTCGGCTTGTACGAGAAGACGAGAAGCTACAAGAATGTATTCGCAAACGGCCTGGTGCCCATGGCCATAGCTGTGCTTTTCGGCATAAATGCAGCGCACCACTTCGCCCCGTCGGTACTCATAGGCATAGCTTACTTTTCTAGCGTAGCTGCGATAACTGCAGACAAGTTCGCAAGCGAGATAGGGGTGCTCGACGGCTTCCCGATTTCACTCATCTCGCTGAGGCGCGTGGAAAAGGGGACTTCTGGCGGAGTAACTGTTTTGGGAACATTTGCAAGCGCTGTCGGGGCTGCGCTTATAGGATGCATGGCTTTCTTCCTTTCTCACGGCATTCTTTCATATGTCGCGTTTGCGGCAATAATATTTGTATCTGGAATTATAGGCAACATCGCTGACTCTTTTCTAGGGTATTTCGAGGAGAAGGGAATTGGCAACAAGTACACTTCCAACTTTATGTGCGCACTGGCAGGCGCGATTGTAGGGGTTGCCATTGCGCTTCTGGCAGGGGTCTGACTGCTTAGAGACTACCTTCCTTCGGCAAATTTGTATTTTATTTCTCCTAGTATCTTGCCTATTGCGTCAGGTGCCCTTTCCTTCTCCGGGCCGTATGCTCCTGCTGCGCACGGATGCCCCCCGCCGTTGCCTCCTATTATCTCGGAGGCATCCTGCATCACCTTGCCCAGATGAAGCGAAAGCTTCCTGTCAAGCGGAGGTCTGAGCCTTGCTGATATCGATACCTCCTTTTCGTTTATCAGCCAGAAGAGTGAAGCGTCTGCGCCAAGCCTCAGCGCCATGTCTGCCGCGATATTGGCATGTATGTTGGACCTGCCATAGATGATTATGTAGCCTCCGACTATCTCTGCATTTGAGGCGAATATGTCGTTTATCAATGAATACCTATTTGCAAGTGGAACTTTCTCGTGAAAGTAGCTTAGTATGTCTGTATATTCCATCCTTGCCGTGTCCAGCAGATCGGCTACCTGCCTGAAAGTCTGCGGCGTGGCGTTCTGGAAGTCGGCAGAGTCTGATATTATTCCGTTCAAGAGAAGGATTGCCGATTCCTTGTCTATTGGCAGGCCGAGCCTCTTTAGCAGCTCGTAAACTATGCTGGAAGTTGAATTGAAGTTCTCGTCGCTGTAAATTATGGCGTCTCGCTCTAGGCCTGTAGAGAGCAGATGATGATCTATGAAGAGCACCTGCTTTCCGGAATTTATTATGGTGCTGGCGAAGCCGCCCAAAGACTTGAAATTGTTGGTGTCAAGCACTATTATTATCTCCGCGTCCTCCGGATACACTGAGCGAATCTCTTTTGAGTACCCAGCATGTTCCAGCATGTGCTTTGCATTGCTTGTTATGTAATCAGGAGTTGCAACTACGGAGTTGGTGAGGTATTTTGAGAGAGCAATTGCCGCGCCAACCCCATCCCTGTCTCCTATAGAGTGAAAAGTTATGAGGAATTTCCTGCCAGAGTTAGATTTTATGAAATTGTAAACGTATTCAAAATCTACGCTTGGCATGGACTTTCACTTCAGTTGGGATATCTTGTCTCTCAGCTGCTTTTCCCTTGACCTTAGCTCAGCTATCTGCTTGTTTACAGACTGCAGTCTTATTTCGTTGTTTTCCTTGCGCTCCGATATGTTCTTAAGCGCGGCTTCCTTGTCAGATTCTACTATAATGCCGCCGATTGTCACGTACACCTTGCCCGTTGCTTTGCTTACCTCTGCTTCTGCTGTTGCGAGCTCGCCCTGCTGCAGCTTGAGTTGGTCTGCCTGCATGGCAGCTATGCGCAGCTGTTCTTGCAACAGCTGGTAGTCCTTGATTAGCTTCTCCGCATCCTGGCCCGTTGTAGGTTGTTCTGGCATAATCATACCTCTTTTATTTCTTCAACATGAACTTCGGCGTCGTGATTTTCGAAAAGGTTCTTGAAAAGGCTCTCTATGCTGAATTTCATAAGGTCTGCCTGCTTCTTCGACAGAAATACCTTCTTTCCTGATTCGTCTTTTATTATCACCGCGCCACTGTCGTCAAATGTCACGTACACCGTGTTTTTTGAATCGTAAACTTTGTAGTATTTCGGCATCCATTCGCCTGCAGCATTGCGCAACAAACAAATCAAGCGGTTGCCTGTTCTTTGAGCGAATTCTATTCCAATCGAAGGGCTATGGCGGGCTAAACAATTTTATAAGTATATGGGCAATGCAATATAAAAATATATGCAGGCAAAAAACGCATAATAGGGCCGCTCTCGCAGCTGCTGGTGTTGCGCGCAGTCTAAGGCGCAATAATGCTGCTAGGCTCTGATTCAATTTGACTTGCACTTTGTATTGGTGATTCCGCGGAGCTCAACGAGTCTGCGCTCATAGAAAAAGAAATAACGCTCAGGAACCTCAGGCTCACTGGCGAGGTCCTTGAGACAAAAAGGTCCATAGTCAGATGGCTTGCGCTTACGCTCGGAGTGATAAATCCAGGGGAATCGAGGCTCAGCGCTGTGGCTGTGCTCGACGCGCTCATAAATTTCCAGTTCATAAATAAGGTTGACCCCAGTGCGGAAGAACTTAAGGGCTACATAGACAGCAACTGGGAGCCAATAAACGAGAAAACGCTAAGGTATCACTTGCTCAGGCTGAAGAACATGGGCATAATAGAAAACAAGGAGGGAAAATTCTATTTCAAGCCACCGAGCATTGGGGATAGGTACGACGCCGGCGTTTGGGCCAGAAGCCTGTTCGAGGCAGAGTACAAGGATATCGCAGCGAAGATAGGGGAAGCTATAAATCACTTGAAGAGCAAAAGCTACTGAAACGACGGTGTTCTGATGAAAAAAGAGTTTTACTTCTGGGCCATGTTTTTCATAGCCGTGGCAGCTGCTGCCATTTACTTCAGGTATTATTACCAGCCTGCAATAGGAGTGTCTGTTTCGTTTTCTGCAAATCAATCTTCCTTTGGAAGCGTTTACCCATTCAGCGAGGTGCGGCTGCCAGTGAACGTAAGCAACGTCGGGAGCGCGGCATTCAGGAACTTGAGCATAAGCATACTCGTAAACGGCAACCTCAGCTCTGTATATCTTGTCACAATGCCACCTGGCAAAGAGGCTACAATATATTATAACTTCACGCCTGAGGGCAGCGGAGCCTACAACATCTCGGCGGTTGCAGATTTGGGCAAGGTATACAATGTGCAGAACAGGAACAGCGCCAAATCTACAATACGCATATTCGTTGAAGAACCTGAAGCTGCAAGGCCATATGCTGTCATTCCTCCGGGCGCGGCCAACTTTTCAAGCGCGCAGGGCAGCGCCGCTGGCCTCATGACTGCCGAATACATAAGGAGTGCCTACGGCATAGGCGCAAATGTGCAGAGCGCCGCGCTGATCTCAAGGCTCATAAACATAACCTCTAGCTACATAAGGAATGTCTCTGTCGCTGACGCTTCTTATCAAAACGGCAGTGAAGCATACTCGCTGTGGTTAAGGGGATTCCTTAGCCCGTCAATAATAGGCATCGCGGCAAACGCCAGCGGGATGAATGCCACTCATGCCGCAATAGGAAACACAAATATAACAGTAGTGAAGCTTGGAGGCAAAGGAACCTTGTGCAGCTGGTACTCTGGAGGATGGTTAAAGACGCTCTCTTATTACGGCAACGCAAGCTGCACAGACATATTGGGCGCCTCTTACAACAGTAGCTACCCGTCTGTCTCAGAGAGCGAGGCGCTGCTGAGAAACTCTTACAACAGCAGCTACGAGCAGCTTAGCTACTTTGAAACCTCGAGGATAGAAAACACGTCTTATGCAACCGTGCTTTTGCTTAATGCTAGCACTGTCGCCATGGCAAGCATCTCAAACCTGGTGCCCTCAAACACGCCAAAATGCATAGGCATTATAAGCTCTGCAAACAACACCAACTACTGCAGCGCGTACGTGTTTCCGCTAAATGGCAGCCTCGGCAGCGTTTCTCTTGTTAGAACGACCGAGATAATAGGCGGCTACAACGCCAGCGTAATCTCTTTCGCCAACACATCTAGGATAATGTACAGCATACCGAGCAACATACGCCTGCTCTCGATGCTAGGGCTAAAGGGGCATTCTATGAGTTTTACCTCGCCATTTTCAAGCTACTGCAGCTTCGCCAACTCCAGCATTGGATGCAGCAATCCGGTGCTTGCATACAGCAACCTTACAATAGGGATAACCAACAGCATGAAAGGAGCAGCAGAGCTGAAAAGCGCCTCTTGTTACTTCCAGCAGCAGGGCAGATATGCGCAGCTTAATGCCACCTTGCAGCCTGGGGAAACGGCCAATTTCACAATACCATGCTACGAAGGCAGCTCCAAGCTTAGCGGCTTCCCTCTTGACTTGTACCTTACCCTTTCACTGAATTACACCTACAACGGAAGCGTCGAGCATGCATTCGGCACGGCTGTAATCAATGGCCTAAGCCCATCGTGATAGGTTGACTGATGCCTACAAGCTTTTCTTGGAAAAATTCCCTTCTTTTACAGAAGTCCAGGAAAAGGCTTTTCCAGTAGTGGAGAGCGGCGCAAACTGCATAATAGTTGCGCCTACAGGCACAGGCAAGACTGAAGCTGGGTTGCTGCCCATATTGAACAGGATAAAGCAAGAAGGCATGAGCAGCATATCTTGCATATATGTAACGCCGCTCAGGGCACTCAACAGGGATCTGCTCAAGAGACTTTCTGAAATGGGCAAAAATCTCGGCATAACTATAGAGGTCAGGCACGGGGATACTACAAGAAAAGAGAGGGCAAGGCAGAGCGTCTCCCCGCCACAAGTAATGATAACAACTCCTGAAAGCCTGCAGAGCATACTGCTTTCTGGCAGGCTCCGCGGAGCCTTGTCTAATCTGAAGTTTGTCATTGTAGACGAGATACACGAACTTTACTTCAACAAGCGCGGGGCGCAGCTTGCAGTGGCACTAGAAAGAATCGCAAAGATTTCGGGGGAATTCCAGAGGGTTGGCATAAGCGCGACAATAGGCAACGCAAAAACTGTCGCGAGGTTCCTGTGCGGCGATAGGAAATGCGAGATAGTAGACGCAAATTCCGCGAAGCAAATGCAGATAGAGGTCGAAATGCCGAAGACGCCTGCCAACAGCGTGAAAGGGCTCAAGGATTTGTTTAAACTTGACGGCGCGGCTATTGCAAGGCTTGAAAGAATAGCCCAGATGATAAAGGATAACAAATCTACAATATTTTTTGCGAACACCAGAAGCGTGGTGGAATCGATAGGAAGCAAGCTTGTCTACATAGACAAAGTCACCCCTTTCGGAGGCATTGGCATACACCACGGCTCTCTTGACAGGGAAGAAAGGATAAAAATAGAGGACCAGTTCAAGGAGGGCAAAATAAAGGCAATTGCGGCAACAAGCTCGCTAGAGCTTGGGATTGACGTCGGCAACGTTGACCTTGTAATACAGTACGCATCTCCAAGGCAGGTTACCAGGCTTGTGCAGCGGGTTGGAAGAAGCGGGCACTCCATAGGAAAGGTGTCAAAGGGGAAGATAGTTGTGGCGAGCTCAATAGACGCAATAGAATCTGCGGCGTTGTGCATCCTGGCGTCAGAGAAAAAGCTCGAGGAAAGGGGAATAGAGGAGCTGGCGGCCGACGTCCTAGTGAACCAACTGTGCGGCATGGCGCTAGAGCGTAAGAGGATAAGCGTAGAAGAAGCATATGGCATATTTAAGGGGGCTGCGCCTTATTCGAGGCTCAGAATTGAGGATTTCAAAGGTATTGTGGAGTTTGCCGCAGCACTGAGGATGATAAGAATAGAAAAAGGATACATAGGCGCCACAGGAAAGACACGCAACTACTTCATAGAGAATATAAGTGTTATTCCTGATTCCTCAAGATTCTTCGTAAAAGGGGCCGTTGGCGGAAGGATAATATCCACCCTTGACGAGAGATTCGTCTCCAGCAACATCGAAGAGGGCGGCGTGTTCATAATAAAAGGACTGCCATGGAAGGTGGTAAGCATTGACAAAGACAGCATTTACGTAGAGCCTAGCTTCGACTTCGAAGCGGCCATACCAGAGTGGGAGGGGGAGGACATCCCTGTTTCTTACACTGTGGCAAACAAGGTCTTTGAGCTTCTTGACAGCAAGCGCATCAAGACTCTTGAAAGCGTGATGGACAAGGGCGCGGCCGAGGATGTGCGCGCCCTACTCTACGGCCAGGAGAAGTTCTTCGTGCCGTCAAACGATTCCGTTTGCATCGAGGAGACAGATAATTACGCTGTAGTTTACGCCGCGCTAGGAAAAATGGCAAACGAGCTGCTCGGAAGGGTCCTTGGGGGCATACTCGCATCGAGCGCATCTGGCATAAATGTCAAGTCAACTCCGTATTCCGTCATAATAGATTACAGCCAAGCTAATAGAAGACCCGATATTTTCAGGGCGTTTGAAGCTTTCAAGAGCATAGATCTGGAGGGCAGCATGGTCAGCGCCTTCCTTTCCAATTCGGAGCTTTTCAAGTACAAGTTTATCCACGTGCTGAAGCTTTTTGGAGTGGCAAGCAAGAAGGCGATGCTGAAAAAGAGCACTGTTGCCAGACTGGCGGCATTCTACAAAGGCACGCCCATAGAAAAAGAGACGCTTAGGGATCTTTACAAAAACTACCTAGACATTGGCACAGTTTCAGCTTTTCAGAAGATGCTGAGGGAAGGCAGCATCAATATTAAAATTTTCAGGGACGCCGGATCTCCGCTCACAGAGGAGATACTCAAATCTTCATACTACTACAAAGAGCTTATGCTGCCTCTGCTGCCCACTGACGCAGAAATAAAGCAGTTTGCAGAAGAGACTGAGAACAAGAACGTCGAAATGCTTTGCACCTACTGCGGCTTCGTATTCGGCAAGAAGATTGGCGAGATAGGGGAGCATGAAAATATAACGTGCCCTGTGTGCGGCAGCCCGATGGTGACAGTCTACGAGGAAAAATATTCTGACTTGATGGCAAAGATGAAGAACCATAAAACGCTTGGAAAGGAGGAGCAGAAGATGCGCGGCGAGATGCTTATGGGCGCAGATCTTGTGGCAGCATACGGCAAGCGCGCGCTTTTTGCTTTGTCGACTTATGGCATAGGGCTTTCCACTGCGGCGCGCATTCTCAAGTTCGTTAGGAAAGACTACAGGCTTTTTCTGCTGGATTTGATAAACGCGCAGAAATCATTCATACGCACCAGGAAATTCTGGGCTGACGCAGAATAATCAGCTTGCGTCTGCTACTCCCTTTTCCTCCAGCATCGCGTCTACCACTTTGGCTCCTTCCGGAAGGCGCATGAGCCTTACTCCGCTTGCCGCCCTGCCTGTTGTGCGTATAGATTCAACCTCGAAAGTTATTGCAATGCCCTTCGAGTTTATTAGTGTTGCACTTTCGTTACCGGCTGCCACAAGTACCTTTGCGACGCTGCCTGTTTTTTGGCTCACCTTGAGGTTTATCACGCCCTTGCCTCCACGACGCTGGGTCCTGTATTTGCTCACCGGTGTGAGCTTTCCGTATCCGTTTTGCGTTATTGAAAGTATGCTGCCTTCGTCGTTTGAGGTTATCACGTTTATGGCTTCGTCTCCTTCCCTCAGTCTTATTCCCCTGACGCCCATCGCAGATCTTCCCACAGACCTTAGGGTATTCTCCTCGAACTTTATTATCTTCCCGCCTCTTGTGGCCACAAATATGTATTTCGCTTGGTTGTATATGCGTATGTCGGCAACCGAATCGTTTTCCCCTATCGATATGGCGCGTATGCCTGTTGATCTCGGCCTTGAGAAGCGCACTGCGTCGACTTTCTTTATTGTACCCTTCCTGGTCAAGAACAATATTTTAGATGTGGAAAAGTCGCTTACGTTAGATATGTATATCACGCGCTCGTCCTTTAGGTTGAGCATGTTTACTATCGCCTTGCCCTCGGAGTACCTCGACCCTTCGGGTACCATGTATGCTTTCATCCAGTAAGCGTTGCCCTTGTCTGTTATGCACAAGAGCGTCTCTTTGGTGTAGCAGCGCAGTATCTGCTTTGTATAGTCACCCTCCTTGAGGTTTATTGCTACTACTCCTCTGCCGCCACGCATCTGTTCCTTGTAGTTGGCGGGGCTCATTCTCTTTATGTAGCCGGTGTTTGTGAATACTATTATTGTCTTTTCGTTAGGTATTGTTTCCTCATCTTCTATGTCTCCAGGCTCTTCTGATGTGACCTCTATGCGTGTCCTTCTCGCCCTCCCGTACTTCTTTCTTATTTCCTGCGTTTCTTCCTTTATTATGCCGTCTATTTTGTTCTGATCTGAAAGTATTTCCCCATAGTATGCAATTTTCTTGTCCAGCTCTGCTTTTTCAGAAGTTATGGCTCCGCGCTCGAGACTTGTCAGCCTGCCTAGCTTCATGTCCAGTATCGCGTTTGCCTGCTTCTCGGTTATATTGTAAGAGGAAACAAGCGCTTGCCTTGCGCTAGCGATCTCGCTGCTGCCCTTTATTATTTTTATCACGCCGTCTATGTTCTCTATCGCAACCAGCAGCCCTTCTAGTATGTGGGTGCGCTCCTTGGCGGCTGCCAAGTCGTGCTCTGTGCGCCTCCTTATCACGTTCCTCCTGTGGTTTATGAAAGTGGCAATAAACTGCGAAATGTTGAAGTTTTTAAGCGTGTTGCCCACTACTGCCAGGTTTATTATTGGAAAAGTCACCATGAGCTGCGTGTGCTTGAACAGGAAGTTCAGCACCTGCTCGCCGTTTGAATTCTTCAGCTTTATCCTTATCCTTATTCCCTCCTTGCCGCTCTCGTCGCGTATGTCGCTTATCCCGTTTATTTTTTTCTCCCTCGCGAGGTTCGCCATTTCCTCTATGAGCGTGGACTTGTTAACTCCATAAGGGATTTCTGTTATTATTATGTCGCTGTCGTTTATTTCCGCAAGCGCTTTTATAGTAACTCTTCCGCGGCCGTGCCTGTATCCGGCAAAAGAGGATTCGCTCATGAGCGCAATGCCTCCGGTAGGGAAGTCAGGCCCTTTTATTATTCCGAGCAGATCGTCAGGAGTGTAGTCCGGATGGTCTATTGCATATACAACCGCATCGCACACCTCGCCAAGATTGTGAGGGGGTATGCTTGTTGCAACTCCTACTGCAATGCCAGAAGCTCCGTTTACAAGCAGGTTAGGCAGTTTTGCTGGGAGAAGCACCGGCTCCTTTTCGGTGTTGTCGAAGTTGGGTACGAAATCAACCACTTCCTTTTCTATGTCGGCAAGCATCTCTTCTGCCAGCCGGGTAAGCCTAACTTCTGTGTAACGCATGGCTGCGGGCGGATCTCCGTCTATGGAACCGAAGTTTCCCTGGCCTTCCACAAAAGTGTGGTTCATCGAAAAGTCCTGCGCCATTCTTACGAGCGCCTCGTATACGGCGGTGTCTCCGTGCGGATGGAATTTGCCTATAACTTCTCCCACTATCCTCGCGCTCTTTTTTGTTGGCTGGTCGTGCGTGTTATTTATGTTGTACATGGCGTAGAGGATTCTCCTCTGCGCAGGCTTAAGGCCGTCCTGAGCATCAGGTATTGCCCTCCCTATTATTACGCTCATGGCGTAGTCTAGGTAGCTCAACTGCATTTCGTCTTCTAGCAGCGTTGGGAGTATGCGCATTTTATCACAGATCTAAAAATCTTACCTCTTTAGAGTGCTCTTCTATGAACTTTCTCCTTTCAGAAACGTCTATGCCCATGAGGATTGTTAGTAACCTGTCAGCCTTTTCGGCATCCTTTATTGTAACCTGCTTTAGTATGCGCCTTTCCGGGTCCATCGTGGTCTGCCACAACTGCTCTGGATTCATTTCTCCGAGACCTTTGTAGCGCTGCACCGCCGCGTCGGAGCCAAGCTCCTTCATCGCCGCCGCAAGCTCATCATCAGTATAGCAGTATCGCTGCTCCTTGCCTTTTGATATCTTGTACAGCGGCGGCTGCGCTATGTAAACATAGCCAAGCTCAACCAGCTTCTTCATGTAGCGGTAGAAGAACGTAAGCAGCAGGGTCTTTATGTGGCTGCCGTCTACGTCGGCATCGGTCATTATTATTATTTTTTTGTAGCGCACAGCCTCCGGATTGAAAGTTTCCTTTATCCCGGTGCCGAATGCAGCAACCATTGTGTGTATTTCGGCGTTACTGAATATCTTCTCATCGGTCGCCTTTTCAACGTTTAGTATCTTGCCCCTAAGCGGAAGTATGGCCTGGAAATTTTTGTCCCTTCCTTGCTTGCTAGAGCCACCTGCGCTTTCGCCTTCCACTATGAATATTTCAGATTTTTCTGGATCGCTTTCAACGCAGTCTGCTAGCTTCCCGGGCAGCACTGCGGTTTCGAATATGCTCTTCTTTCTCGCAAGCTCCTTTGCCTTTCTGGCACTTTCCCTCGCTATTGCGGCGCTCTGCACCTTTCCGACTATGGCTTTTGCGTCAGACGGGTGCTCTTCCAAGTATCTTGAGATTATGGCATAAACAGCACTCTCTACTGCGCTCTTCACCTTTGTATTGCCAAGCTTTTCCTTTGTTTGGCCTTCGAATTCTGGGCTCTGCATCAGGAGGCTTATCACAGCAGTCAAGCCTTCTCTCACATCGTCCCCAGTAAGCTTTATTTCGTCGCTGTCCTTGCCGTTCTTTGACTCAGATGCATAGTTTATTATGGCCCTGCTGAGCGCGGAGCGGAAGCCAACTTCGTGAGTGCCTCCTTCTGTTGTCCTGACATCGTTGACGAAAGAGAGCACCTTTTCATCATAGCCGTTGTTATACTGAAGGGCAAACTCTATTTGCATCGAGTCCTGCTGTTTTTTTGCGTATATGACATTGGTAAGCGGCTGCTTGTCCTTGTTTAATTGCATTATTAGTTCAGGTATGCCTTGCTCAGAATAGTATTCCTTAGTTTCTTTTTGCGGGAAACGCTCGTCGCTGAATTTTATCCTTATGCCTGGATTAAGGAAGCTGGCGTACTCGAGCTTTGCCTTTATCTGCTCAGAATCAAACCTTGGGTCAGGAAATATTTCCGGATCCGGCTTGAATCTTATCGTTGTGCCATGCTGATCCGTATTACCTATGATTTCCATCTGCGAAACTGGCTGGCCGCGGCTGAATTTTTGCCTGTAAATGTTGCCCCCTTTCTTGACCGTCACCTCCATGTACTCTGAAAGGGCATTGACAACCGTAAGGCCAACGCCGTGCAGGCCACCAGAGATTTTGTATGTGTTATTGTCGAATTTGGCGCCTGAATGCAACGAAGTCATTATGACTTCTAGTGCAGGCTTGTTGTACTTTGGCATTATGTCTACAGGTATTCCCCGCCCGTCGTCGCTCACTTCTGCAATGTCTCCGCTATCTTCTTGGAGAAGCGAAACTGATATGTTCTTGCAATAGCCAGCCAGGGATTCGTCTATTGCATTGTCTATTATTTCGATCAGCAGATGCACTACCCCTTGCACGCCGGTAGAGCCGATGTACATTGCGGGCCTTTTCCTTATGCCCTGCGTGCCTTCTAGCACAACTATTTTTGATGCGTTATACTCGTCGTTCTGATTTTCCATTTATATCAGTGCTGGTCTGCTATCTTATGGCAAGTTAAATACTATAAACCTTATCTGCGTCGTTTTACGACGACACATTAATCAATTTATTATAGTTTTGCATGTTAAATTAATTGTGATTAAATGGGTGGAAAAAAGCGTATTCTTATACTCGGCGCCGCGGGCAGAGATTTCCACGATTTCAACATGCTCTTCAGGGACAACGAAGGCTATGACGTTGTAGGTTTCACAGCCAACCAAATACCTTACATTTCAAAAAGGACCTATCCAAAGGAACTTGCGGGCAAGCTTTACCCCAAAGGGATAGAAATACACGACGAATCTGAGATGCCTGCACTCATAAAGAAATTTAATGTAGATGCCTGCGTACAGGCATACAGCGACCTTCCAGACGTTGAAGTGATGCACAAGGCAAGCATTGCAAATGCTAATGGCGCGGATTTTTGGCTCGTTTCCCCGAGCAACACGATGCTCAAGTCGAAGAAGCCGGTAATTGCGGTGTGCGCTGTCAGGACAGGAAGCGGCAAGAGCCAGACCTCAAGGTATGTCGCGGCTCTAATAAAGAAAAGTGGCAAAACGCCGGTTGTAATAAGGCATCCTATGCCTTACGGGGATTTGAAAAAGCAGGCGGTGCAGCGTTTCGCATCTCTGAAGGATCTTGACAAGTACGAGTGCACTATAGAGGAACGCGAGGACTACGAACCTCATATCAGAAATAAAACCGTTGTTTACTCTGGAGTAGACTACGCCAGAATATTGGAAAAGGCGGAGGAAGAAGCCGATATAATAATATGGGACGGCGGAAACAACGACGCCCCTTTCATAAGGCCCGACCTGCTTATAACTGTAGCTGATCCTTTGAGGGTCGGCAACGAACTGACGTACTATCCGGGAGAGACTGTGGCAAGGATGGCGAACGTGCTGCTCATAAACAAAGTAAATTCGGCTTCTGAAATGGAGGTTTCGCAGCTGAAGGAAAATCTGTCAAAAATAAATAGCGATGCTTTTGTGGTGCTTGCAAACTCTGTCATAAGCGTTGACAATCCGAGCCTGATAACTGGCAAGCGTGTGCTTGTAGTAGAGGACGGACCCACTGTAACGCACGGAGGTATGAAGTTCGGCGCCGCAACAGTAGCCGCCAAAAACTACGGCGCAAAGGAGATAATAGACCCTAGGAAATACGCCATTGGGAGTATAAAGAAAGCCTATGAAAACTTTAAGCAACTTGGCAACGTGCTGCCGGCACTGGGCTACAACGAGAAGCAGATTTCGGAGCTAAAGGCGGTGATAAACAGTGCCGACTGCGACAGCGTTGTTTCGGCAACTCCGACTAATTTAAGCCGCATAATGGAGGTTGACAAGCCAGTTGCGCAGGTAAGCTATGAACTTCAGCCAATAGGCAAAGAGTTTGACGTCATGATCGAGAAGTTCGTAAGAGGTAGCACAAAATAGCATAAGACAGCGTGCGAGCGTTGCAGCGAACTGCGAGGAGGTAAAAGATTTATAAAGCAGAGATGCAATAATAGATTGCGTGGGTCCGTAACTCAGTTTGGTCAGAGTGACTGGCTCTTAACCAGTAAGTCGTGGGTCCAAATCCCACCGGGCCCGCCTATGCACTTACTTTGCACGGCGGTTGTGTTGCGAGGTTGCATAGAGAACAGGACGATGCAAAATCCTAACACGGGTTTGCGTTTTTGCAACAAATCATAAACCTTAAATATTAAAAGAGGCATAATACTCTTGTGTTGCCCGGCCGCAAGATGATTAAATGAAGATTAAAAAGTCAAACAAACACGCACTTCCTCACAAAAATACAACTGCCAAGAAGAGTTATGGCAAGCCAAAGGCGCATACTGTTCATGCAATCAAGCATGCCAAAGCTGCTGCCAAAGCCCATGCAACGAGGAATGCAAACAGAAACAAGAAGATTGCGTCAACCAAGGCAGCTTTCAGCATTGCAAGGCTCGCCGCGATAAACGAGGCGATTTCTGATTCCAAGTTTTCAGACTATATTGCAAAAAACGTCGGCAAAAAAGGAGAGGACATAATAAAACTTCTCGCCGATTATCAGACTGACGAATCTATTGCGGCCAAGACGAACATAAAAATAAACGAAGTCAGAAGGATGCTTAATTCTCTGAACACTATCGGGGTGGCAAGATACGAATCCGACAAAGCTAATAATGGATGGCTTACCTTTAGATGGTATATAGATCCAGAAAAACTTAGAGGGTTTGTATACAAGGTAAATGAGGAAAACAATGATTATTCGTTGCCTGAAAACTGCAACGACTTTTTTGTATGTGAGAAGTGTTTTGAAGAAAACAAGACAATATTTCCTTTTTGGACCGCCGAAGAAATGAATTTCAAGTGCGAATGCGGTCGCATGATGAAAAGAATAGACAAGGAAGAAGCGGAAAGACTGATTTTAGGCGAAAAAGAAAGTTTATAATCTTGTATTGCTAATTATAATGCATAGCGAGGTAGGGTAGTCTGGAGTGCCCGCCGGGCTCATAACCCGGAGAACGGTGGTTCAAATCCATCCCTCGCTAATGAGGGTTCAGTTCCACTATTTATCCTTTTTCGTCACGTTATTAAATTTTGTGCCATTATATACATATCCATAATTCTCATAGAAGTATATAATATAATAAAAACAACATGAATAGTGGAAACATACCCTCCCATCAGATGATTTGATGCAAGAAGATCTTTCTGTTGACATACTATTTTCCAAACTTGCGGAAGAGCGCAAGACTGGGGAACTTCTTCCTCTTGCGAAAGACTTTTATAAGAAGACTGAGGAATATATTGAAAAGGAGTCTTCTGGTGAAAACAGCGAAACTAAAGCCAAGCAGATTGAAAATTTCAAAAAACTGCTTTCGGAAATCCGCGAAAAGAGGATACAAAAGATCCTGATATATTTGGCATACAGCAAAAAACTGCCGTCAAGCGTACCCGAAGAGGAAGATCTGCTTTACTCAGAAATAAAAAAGCAGATAAGCAACATAAGCAACCCCCAAGGCTCAAAGAATTTGAAAGTGCGAATAGTCGCAGACATACCGGAAGTGGTCATTCAAACAGGCGGAAAGATAGGGCCTTTCAGCAAAAATCAAATAGTAGAAGTTTCTGACAAGAACGAACTTGACTTTCTGCTAAACAACAAGCTTTGTGAAATAATATGAGCATGATGGCATGAAGATAGAAAAAGAGATAATGGCATATTGCCCGTATTGCAACAAGCACACGCTGCATACTGTGAAAGTATACTCCAAAAAGCCGGAGAGATGGCTCAATGTAGGTAAAAGAAGGCACAACAGGGCAATAAAAGGATACGTAGGAAGCGTCGAGCCGAAAATACATCCTAAGAAATTGGGAAAGAAGCAGAAGATACTGTTGGAATGCAGCGTATGCCACAAGACAATAGAGCGGGTCGTGGGCAAAAGAACGAAAAAGAAAATAGAAATAAAGAGGTAAAGGCTGCATGATAGTCCCAAAAGCGCTTCCGGAAGTTGGCGAAAAAGTAATAATAAAGGTAAAAAAGATAATGCCGTTCGGCGCCTACTGCAACATTATAGAGTACGGAAACGAAGAAGCATATTTGCCTATAAAGGAAGTCGCTTCGGGATGGATAAAAAACATACACGAATTCCTAAAGGAGGGCAAGACGGAAGTCGCCAAAGTAATATACGTAGACAAGGAAAAGAGGGCAATTGATGTATCAATAAAGAAAGTAAACGAGAAGGAGTATAAAGACAAGCTGAATGCCTACAACATGGAAAAAAGGTACGAGGCGTTGTTCAAGCAAGTGCTGGCATCAACAAAGACAGAATCTCAAGAGCAGCAGATAAGGCAGGAGCTGTCAAAGCACTTCAACACGTTTACAGAAGCGATAGACTCGGTAATGGAAGACCCTTCTATAATCAACTCTTTGTCAATCGACAGCAACTTCAAGACAGAATTCGTTGATGCTATTAAAAAGAACATCAAGCCAAAGATATACGAAGTCACATATGTGGTCGAGCTAAACACTCCGCGCGCCGCGAACATAGAAACAATAAAGAAAGCGTTCTTGGAGATAGAAGGAATGGGCCTTAAAGTAAACTACATGAGCGCGCCCCATTATAGGATTTCGTCAGAGGCAAAGGACTATTTCATTGCAGAGGAAAAAATAAAAGAAGCGGAAAAGATTCTGGGGAAGTATTTCAAACAAGACGGTTTTACACTTAAAAAGGAGAAGGATTAGATGGAAAAGACGAAAATATACTATAACAAGAAAATAAAACCGCGCAACCCCATACTAATAGTCGGCCTGCCAGGAATAGGCAATGTAGGGAGTCTTGTAGCGGAAAGCATCAAGAAGTCGCTAGGCGCCAAAAAGTTCGCGACGCTCTACTCGCCGCATTTCCCCCACCAGGTGTTCATGCTAAAGAGCGGCGGCGTGCGCATGCCCAGCAACAGGTTCTACTATTGGAAAAATCCTTCGAAATCAAAAGATGCTAGCGACATGATAATACTTACGGGCGATGCGCAGGCTCTGGCTCCAGAAGGGCAGTATGAAATAAACGAAAAGATAGTGAGATTTTTCAAGCTCCTGAAAGGCAAGAAAATATTTACCATAGGAGGGTCCAACACCTCCAACCAATATGTCAGCAATCCTAAGGTATTCGGCGTCACATGGAGCGACAAGCTTCGCGACGAACTAAGCAAAAACGGCGTGCTTTTCGGCCAGATAACCGGGATGATATGGGGCTCCGCCGGGCTCATAGTGACGTTCGCCAAAAAATACAAGATAGACGCCGCATGCATAATGGGCGAGACTGGAATGCTTGACGTAGATGCAAACTCTGCAAAGGCAGTGCTGGGAGTGGTTTCAAAGCTGCTGGACATAAAAGTGAATTCAGAAAATCTTGACAAGATTAAAAAAGAGACCGAGAAAATGGTAAAAGCCTTCGAGGAAGCAGCGGAATCGCAGGGGCAGCAGCCAAGCAAAGAAAACTTCACTTACATAAGGTAGTGCTTACGCTGAAAAAGATGCGGTCGTAATCTAGTGGGAGGATACAAAACAAGTGTAAGCTTCCCAAGCTTGATACGCGGGTCCGATTCCCGCCGGCCGCAAATTAAAACTGCGGCTTGCAACCGCGTGGTCGTAGTATGAAGCTTGCAATATTGTCAGATTTCCATTTAGGTTACGAAAGATTCTTTGACGACGCTTACAAGCAGGCATCAGAAGCTCTGCAAAGCGCGGCTTCGATGGCAGACGCACTTGTCATACCGGGCGACATATTCGACAACAGAACTCCAAAGCCAGAAGTTATTGCACAGGCAGTAAACATTTTCAGGGGGCTTAAGAGTGCAAATTGGAAAGCAAAGCTTGTTTCTTTCGACACAAAAAACCCAAAGCGCAAAACATACACTGACTTGCCTATAATTGCCATACCTGGAACTCACGAGCGCCGTTCTGTAGAAGAAGAAGACGCAGTCGAGCTTCTGAATCTTGCTGGGCTTCTCGTAAACGTAAGCGAGTCCACCGCGGTAATAGAAAAAAGCGGCGAGCGCGTGGCAATATCCGGTATCGGTGGCATAGCAGAGGACAAGCTGCTGGAAGAGCTGCGCAGGCTAGACCCCAAACCCGTGCCAGGGGTTTTCAATGTCTTCATGTTCCATCAGTCTATATACGAGCTTATGCAGTTTAACAAAGATTTCCTCAAGCTCGACGAGCTTCCAGAAGGTTTCGATTTGTATGTCGACGGCCATATACACAGCAGGGTCGAGACAAAAGCCCACGGGAAGCCGCTTCTTATACCAGGCAGCACAGTTCTCACACAGCTGAGAAAGGAAGAGACGGAAAAGGGCTTTTTCATTTTCGACACCTCGAACAGCACCTACAATTTTGTCAAGATAAACGCGCGCCCATTCTTCAATGTAGATATAGACGTGACGGGAAAGAGCCCTGAGGAAATAAATTCCGCAATAGAAGACGGCATCAAAAAAAGCGCGAAACAGGGAACAAATCCCGTAATAAGGATCACACTGAGCGGCACCATAAAGGAAGGCTTTACCCAGTCAGACATGCACTTCAACGAGATAATAAAGAACCACTCGCAGGAAGCATACATAGAGATAAACAGGACCGGAGTTGAAGATACCGAACTCATAAGGAATATAGAAGGCCTGCGCACCGGCAGCATGGATAACATACCTGTAAAGGACCTTGGCCTAGGCATACTTGTAGAAAGCATCAAGAACAGCGGTTACGACCTGCGCATAAGCCCTGCGGCTCTTTTCGAGATACTCTCTTCTGGGGAAAAGAACGAAACTGTAAAGAAAGCCATTTCAGAACTGCTTGGAATACAGCAGGGCTAGTCCTCGATTCTTTTGAGGTAATTTGCATACTTGAGCAGCTCAGAAAGCGATCTCGCAGCTGCGGCAGGGGAATCATAAACAGGGAGCCCGGCGCTTTCCATCATTGTCTTGTGCATCTGCGTGTAGTCGGTTCCAACGCTTATAACAATCATAGGCTTGTCACTTATTTCCTTGTAGGCTATGACCTTTTCTGCAACAGAGGAATCGGCTCCAGGAGTCTGAAACAGGATGATGACAATTATCATATCGATGTTTGGGTCCTTGGTCACAATTTCCAAAGCCTTTCCATATCTTTCTGCATCGGCATCCCCGGCCAAGTCTAGGGGGTTTCTTATATTCACTATCTGAGGCATCACTTTCCTAAGGCTTTTTTTGGTGTTATCTGCAAATTCCCCGAGCGCAAGGCCGCTGATGTAAATTTCGTCGGTAGTGAGGACGCCCATGCCCCCTCCATTTGTTATTACTGCAATCTTGTTTCCATTTGGCATCGGCTCCGAGTCGAATATTTTTGCAAAGTGCAAGAGCTCGCTAAGGTCTGCCGCCTTTGAAAAGCCGAACTGCCTGAACACCGCGTCATATGCCTCAGAGCTTCCTGCAATTGCGGCGGTGTGCGAGTGCGCCGCAACTCCTCCGGCCGCTGTCATCCCTCCTTTTATTATCACAACCGGCTTGACCTTAGTTATCCTCTTTGCTATCTCTATAAAATCCCTGCCGCGATTAACGCCCTCTATGTACATCACTATTACTTTGGTGTCCTTGTCGCGCATCAGGTATTCCAAAATGTCTACCTCGTCAACGTATGCTGCGTTGCCGTAGGATATGAACTTGGATATGCCGAAGCCCTCCTTTGCTATCATGTCAAGCACTACGCTACCAACCGCTCCGCTCTGCGCAACAAAACTAACCCCGCCTATCTTGGGCTTGCTCAGCTTGTAAGTCGGAAGAAAGAGCGTGTCTACCCTAGAGCGCGGGTCTACTATGCCAAGGCAGTTCGGGCCTATCATTGCGATGTTGTACTTCTGCGCTATCCTTACTATTTCCTCCTGCAATTCGGTGTTGCCCACTTCTGCGAAGCCGCCGCTCACAACAACAGCGCTCCTAGCTCCTGCCTTGCCGCACTCCTCCAGCACTGAAGGAACAACCGGCGCAGGCACAGCTATAACTGCCAGATCTATCCTCTTTTTTATGTCAAGGATGCTTTTGTATGACTTTAGCCCCATTACACTGTCCGCGTTCTTGTTGACAGGATATATCTTCCCAGAGTAACCTTCGTCGATGTAGTTTTGCAGTATTACGTGGCCAACCTTCCCAGGGTCCCTAGACGCGCCTATGACCGCAACGCTCTTTGGCGCAAACGCGTATTTGAGATTATTTTTTGTTTTGGGCAGCACTTTCACACCTTCTCTCCTTTCAAAATTCTTATGTCAACAAGGTCATAGCCGTCTTCCCTTATTATTACAGGATTGAGGTCTATCTCGTCAAAATCGTTGTCTTCGACGAACCTGGACATGCTCAGCAGCAGCCTTTTCAGCATGCCCTTTGCCTTGCCAGAATAGGTTACAATATCCTTCGATTTGAGCTGGTCTATCATGCTCTCTGCATCGTAGCTGCTTATTGGGCATACCCTGAGCGAGAAATCCTTGAAAGTTTCAACATATATGCCTCCCAAGCCGAGGAGCAGCATCTTGCCGAACTGCTTGTCAACATTGCTGCCTATTATTATCTCGACTCCCTGCTTTGCCATTTCCTGCGCAATGATTTTGTATGGCTTGAGCGTTTCCCCTTTTTTTGATAGTGCATCGAATGCTTTCCTTATTTCATCTTCAGAGCCGAGGTCAAGCTTTACAAGCCCCGCCTTGCTTTTGTGCAGCGCCTTGTTTGATATAAGCTTGAGAACTATCCTCCTTCCTCCGGCAAAGCGGACCGCGTCTTCTGCGCTTTCGACATAGCTGCTGTCTATGCTCCTTATGCCGTATTTGTTCAGCAGCGCCGCAGCTTCTATGTAATCCAAAAGTGGCATTGCAACACTATATGAAATGCTTGTAATAAAGAACAGCTACCAGTATGACTACAAGCACGACCACTGTTATTACCATCGCAGTAGTATTGCTTTTCTTCCTTGGCAATTTTTCAAGCTCCTTGGCCATTTCCTGCACTTGCTTTGATTCGTTCTGTTCCTGAGGAGTCGCTGCCGGAGCCGCAGCCTGCTGAGGCTGAGCTTGTTTTGCTTGTGGCGCGCTTTTTGCCTGGAGAAATCCCTTTTCCGTAAGCATCAACTCCACAGTGCCGTTCCTGAGCTGGGCGCTTACGTACTCTTGCTTGGTTAGCTTGTAGAGCCTTAGCGCAAGATCCTTAGGTCTGATGTTGAGCCCGGCAGACAGCTCATTAGGCAAGCGCTTGCCTCCGGAAAGCTGGACTATTATTTCGTTGTCCAGATTGTCGAAGGGCTCCGTGCTTTTCAGGTTCGCCTCGTCTATGAACTTCTTGCCTTCATCCGTCACTACAATACCGTTAGGCCCCGGATAATTGGCAGTGAAATCTATGAGCCCCTTCTGCTTTAGCGATCCCGCTATGTTGGATGCATCGAAAAAGCTGGCGTTTATGGCGCTGCCGAGTTTCTCCAGCACCATGTCTGGACCTATTTTCAAAAGACACTCGAGGTCAAGGAAATTAACTTCTTCGGCTGCCATCGAATCAATAGATATGAGAAAGAAATAATTATAAAGTTTCTTTGCCAATGCTTAATCGTAATTGCAAAGCACAGATGATATATTGGAAATAGACTTTTTGGGAGGAGCCAGCGAAGTCGGCCGCTCCGCTATTTTTCTGAAAGGAGAAGAGAACATACTGATGGATTACGGCATCAAGATAGACGGCACCGTAGAAGTACCAATGCAGGCAAAAGGAGTCAATGCTTTCGTGCTTAGCCATGCGCATCTCGACCACAGCGGCTTCGTGCCTTCCCTCTACTTTGGCACACCCCCAGTAACAATAGGTACTGCACCTACACTCGAGCTTTCCAGCCTCCTCATAGAGGACTCTATTAAGCTTGCAGTGCGAAACAAGCAGAAGCAATACTTCTTCAAAAAGCAACTGGAGTCATTCAAGCGAAACTACAACGCCCAGCCGTACGGCTCCAAAATAGCCGTTGGCAACTATGCTATAACGCTACACGATGCAGGCCACATAACAGGCAGCGCCATGACCCTTGTAGAAAACAAGCGCAACGACAGGCGCATACTCTACACCGGCGACTTCAAACTCTCACCCCAGCTGCTTCAAAGCAGTGCCGAAATAATAAAATCAGATATACTCATAACGGAATCTACATATGCTACAAGGGAGCACCCTGACAGGGAGCAACTGATAAAACAGTTCATAGAGGACATAAAGACAGTGCTTGACAACGGAGGCTCGGCTCTGCTTCCTGCCTTCGCGGTTGGCAGGGCGCAGGAAATTCTTGCAATGCTTTACAAGCACGGGCTAATAGAATACACATATCTGGATGGCATGGCACAGAAGGCGACAGAAATAGTGCTAAACTATCCGCACTTCACTAGGCACAAGGACCTTCTTCTCAGCGCGCTCAGGAATGCCAGGTGGGTGGAAAGCAAGTCGCAGAGGAAAAGCATACTTAAGAACCCGTCGATAATAGTCACCACTGCGGGAATGCTCAACGGAGGCCCGGCAGTGTCTTACATAACAATGCTCAACCAAAATTCAAAGATATTCCTCACAGGCTACCAGATTCCCGGAACAAACGGCAGGCTCTTGCTAGACGGGAAGCCGATAATAATAGACAACAAGAAATTCAAGGTCAAAAATCCCGTGGCGTTCTACGATTTCTCCGCCCATGCCGGCAAGGAGGATTTGTATACTTACATAAAGAAAAGCAGTCCGGAAACAGTCATTTGCGTGCACGGTGCCCCCGAAAGCACTGCAAGCCTGGCGTCATCGCTGGAGCTGGAAGGCTACAAAGCATACGCGCCTAAAGTAGGGGAAAAAATAAAAGTGGACTTCTGATCATTCTGCATCAGGGTCCTCGTCAGAAGAACTTGACTCTATTCCTTCAGTGTCTCCAAGCTCGTCGGATTTGCCGGAACGTTCTATTACTTCAAGCTTGCCGAACTTGCCAGCCGAAAGCTGCGGAGTCCCTCTGAATTCAGTTACATAGCCGTTTGTTACCCTTATCTTGTCTCCAACGCTGACAAGGTCTATATCGTTGCCCCACAGCGACATTACAATGCTGCCGGTGTCATCCTTTAGCGTTATGTTTGCAACATTTAGCCTCTTTCCATATTTAGTTACGACTTCCCTTGGATCGTCCTTCTCTACTACTCGCGCCTCTAAAGTTACGTTTCTTGCGCCTGCCTTGAGTTCGCTGATGTTCATAAAATCACCATTTCAAATTAAGCATAAGCATAATTAACTATAAGAACTTATCCGTGGTCTTAAGGCCATAACGCCTGGCTAGCGACCCATGGCAGCGCTTTGAAAGCGCCTCGCATTTCTTAACATGTTGTGATCGTTGTTGAAGAATGCGTACAGGCGCCTTGGCGATAGCGCAGCGCATTTTTTTGCAGTTTCGTCAAGTTCCCTATCGCTGTATTTGTATGAGTACCAAGAGCCCCTTCCGTGGAACCTCATGTATATTGTCCCGTTCTTCATCCACACTGCGCCTTGCACATCCGGCGAGTCGGGAGACACAACAGCGCCGTCAATATTCAGCCTGTCGAAGTTGTACTCATACCAGCTTCTGTTCCTGAATTCAAATGCCATTTTCTTGCCGTTGAAACTTTTTGAGAAATCTTCAACTCTTCCACTCATTTTGGCCGAGAAGTTCGGGGGCATCTGCAGCAGATAAAAATCCACAATTTTGTCAAGAGGCTTGAATAGCGCAATGAACTTCTCGTAAGTCTCTCCAGCCTTATAGTTTAGCATGTGTATGTGAGTGACAAGCCTGTTCACCTTTATCACCCATCGCAGAGAAGATCCTTTTTCGCTCCACGCCTTTACCTGGTTTGGAAAAGGAAACCTGTAGAAGCTTGCGTTGAGCTCTATGGCATTGAGTCCGGAATTGCCAACGTACCAGTCAAGGCTCTGCCTCTCGTTCCAGTCGTAAAGCCATCCAGAAGTACCAACGAAGACCTCCACATATGTAAAGCAAAACAAAAATATAATTTACTAACTATATACTAGCACATGATTACATGCCAGAACAACAGCCCCAGCAAGGGCAGAGAATAGACCCCTCTTTTGCAGGTGTAATAAGGCAAAAAGAGCGCATTAAGCAGAAGCTTTCCAGCATAAAGCACAAGATAGGAATATATAGCGCAAAGGGCGGAGTCGGCAAGACTACAATCGCAGTCAACATAGCATATGCATTGAGATCTAAAGGGTTCAAGGTGGGCCTTCTTGATGCAGACATAGATTGCCCAAACATGGCTCTGTTCCTTGGCATAGAAGAGCACTCCAATCAGAGCGGCACCATACTACCTATGGAAAAACACGGAGTAAAAGTCGTTTCAACAGCAATGTTTGCCGACAGCGCCACGCAGCCGATAATCTGGCGCGGCCCTATAATAAACAAAATGCTCGGAGAATTTTTCGAGAACACCGCATGGGGAGACCTAGACTACCTTGTCATAGACCTTCCCCCTGGCACTAGCGACGCTCCCTTAACAATAATGCAATTGCTAGACCTTGACGGCATACTGCTTGTCACTACGCCGCAGCGCATAGCGTCAATAAACACAATACGCTCTGGGAAGATGGCGAAAAAGCTGAGCGTGGCGGTTCTCGGAGTCATAGAAAACATGTCTGACGGATCAGGCAGCGCTGCCAAAGCTGTAGCGGAAGCGGTGGGATGCGATGTCCTTGGCATCATAAAAAACGATCAAAAGTTCAGCAAATTTAGCGACGAGGGAAAGGTACCAGTATTGGAGGACAACGAAATCAAAGAAGAGTTTATAAATATCATTAGCAAATTTAGTAACGTATAGTGGGGGTTGGCTTGGCAAACAGTGATTTCTCAGGATTGCTCAAGGAGTCGCAGATATTTGCCAACAGGGAGGTGCTTTCGCCTCACTACATACCAGACAACCTGCTCTTCAGGGAGAAGCAGATAGAAAGCATAATAAAAGCCCTGACGCCTGCATTCAAGGGCAGCCGCGGGCGCAACCTGTTCATATACGGTAAGACAGGCACTGGGAAGACTTCCTGTATACGCTATGTAATAGACAAAGCAAAGGAAATACAAGAAGTAAAGTCAAAAATATCGTACATAAACTGCAGGATATACAACTCTCGCTACAGGGTGCTGAGCAAGATAATCAACGACCACCTGCCCTCTTATGCAAAGAGAGGCTACAGCATTGTAGACATATATGAGAAGATAATAAACTGGATAGAAGAGGACGGAAAGATATTCATAGCGGTGCTTGACGAAATAGACACAGTGAAGGATCTTGACGACCTTATATACACACTGACAAGGGGCAACAGCGACATAAAGGCAGGAGGCATAACAATAGTAGGGATATCTAACAAGATATCATTCAAGGAAAACTTAGACCCCAGAAGCATATCGACTCTTTACGAAACAGAAATAGTGTTTCCTCCTTACAACTCGCCAGAGCTTACTGCCATACTTAAGCAGCGCGTAAGCCTTGGATTTAAGCCTGGCGTGGTAGAACCTGACGCCATAAATCTTGCTGCAGCAATAGCTGCCAAGGAGAGCGGCGACGCGAGGCTTGCACTCACAATACTCTCGAAGGCCGGCGAGATTGCAGAGGAGCGCTCGCTTACCAAAATAACCGCGGCCGAGGTGGAGGAAGCTTCTAAGTCTGCGGAGGAAGAAGTTGCATATGAGCTTGTGAGCACGCTGCCGGAGCACCAGAAGCTAGTCATATACGCCATAGCGCTGCTGACCCTCAAGGGAGGACGCTACAAGAAGCTCACTGACGATGATGAAAACTACCTGTTCAGCGGCGAGATATATAGCAAGTACGCCGCAATAGCAAACTCGCTGAACAAAGAAGCGAAAAGTTCAAGGTGGTACAGGAAGTACATAGCAGATCTGGACATGCAGGGGCTCATAACAACATACGAATCCGGCAAGGGCATAAGGGGGCACACCAAGCTCATAAAGCTTTCATACTCGCCAGAAAGAATAAAGGAAACAGTAGAAAAGAGCATAATGAAGGAAAGCGAGGCAGAGGGCAAGCAATGATTCGATGTATTTTTTTGATTTTGTCAACTCCGACCTGGGCGCATACGCCCAATTCACTTCCAGGCTAGGCTTCAGGAGGATTTTCGGCCCAGGCGAAATAGCGGTGGCAAGAAAATTAGAAGGCACAGGCAGCGAAACGCCGGGAATACTTGTCACAAGCGACTCGCGCCTGATTTCGAAAGCGGCGAGGCTGGAAGGCATAATAGGCGTAGTTTTCGAGGATCTTGCAATCAGGAAGATGCTGATGAGCGAACTCCGCGACTACGACAAGTTTCTCGTATTCTCTCCAATGCAGGTGGTGCTGCAGGACCGCGCAGAGGCAACGCATAGAATCCGCAGGGCGAGGGAACTATTCAGGAACGCCGAACACATAGGCGTCAAGACCGCAATTGCCTCCCTTGCGCAATCAATATACGATGTTTATTCCTCCGCGCAGCTTGCCGAAATAGCCAAGCTCATAGGCGCCAGCGAAGAAGGCGCAAAAAGAATGCTTAACGAAATGGGCGAGATGCTGTATGATACTTAAAAAGAAAAATAGATACGTGCTGGTAGAATCCCCGCAAAAAATTTCCGAACAGGATTACGTGGAGCTGCGCTCAAAACTCCTGGACTTCATGGGCGTTCAGGCGTATGCAGAGGCTGGGCCGCGCATAATAAATGTATCCGAAAACTCTTTTGCAATAAAAACCGGAAGGAATACAGAAAGGCAGGTAATCCTGGCAACATCCTTCATAAGAAGCCTCGGTGGCTCAAGGGCATGCCTTTGCACTACGAAAGTGTCAGGCACAATAAAGGCTCTTCTATCAAGGGCATGAGCATATATATTTTGCCAGGCAAATACGCAATGCTAAAATTGCAGTGATTGCATGCAGAAAAACGTGAGCAAGAAAAAGAGAAAAGTAGGCAAGAGCTACAGGAAGAGGAAGGCGGCAAGGCTAAAGAGGGAGCTCAGAAGTCGCTAGGCAAGGTTGCTGTACATCTTGTCGTTGAACTCGTACGCCGTCATCTCCTCCTCTTTGCCTATCCCAAGCTTTTCAATGAGCTCTTCCTTGCTGGCGTATTCGCTGATGCCGGACGAGAGATCTATGGCTACCAGGCCGTTCTGAAGCTCTGAATATACTACAAAACGCCTTTCGCTGTCGTCTATCATTACAATTATTTTTGTTGAAGGATTGCCGAGCGCAATGAGCATGCTGCAAAGCAGCACGGCCTTGTCAAAAAGATCCCCGGCTCCTATTCTTATAGTTTCCTCTGGGGTTAGCCAGAACTGTATAGGAACTTCTATGGTAGAAATTTCACTATTTACATATTCGTAAGATGCTCTTATGGCGTCCTTGAAATTTTCCTCGAAACTGTACATAGGGAAGCCGCTCTTTATCTTGTTGACCGTCGCGACAACAGAATCGTTGTCAGGAGTTACAAGCTTTGGCAACTCTGCAACATACAGCTGCTCATTTTCTTCTATGTAGTCCTTGTATCGCATGATTATTTCAAGGTAGAGCTTGCTGTACTTCTGCAGCTGCTCCAAATCGCTGTTTTCCATATATAAACATACAAAAGCAAGAAATATTATAACCTATCGCAAGAGAACCGCGGCCTTCAGGCCGGGCACGGAGGAGGCCATCCGCAGAAGAATACGATCTCTACAAGACCTGCAGGCAAAAATATATAATTATACACTGCATATTTATAGTGTCTTATATTCTAATATAACCCATAAACGGTGAAATGATGTACCCAAACGTACAAGCTTATGACAGAGGAGTAATGTTCAACCCTGACGGAAGGCTTTTCCAGGTGGAATACGCAAAGGAAGCGGTAAGAAAGGGCGCCACTTCAATAGGCATTGTAGGCAAGGATTTTGTGCTTTTCGTGGCCCACAAGAACATAACAGAAGAGCTGGCAGTTCCAAGCACTATACAAAAGATATTCAGGGTGGACCAGCATATAGGTGCAACATACAGCGGAATGATGTCCGACGGCCTGCACGTTATAGACATTGCAAGATCTATAGCGCAGAATCATAGGCTGATATACAACGACGTCAAGTCTATAGGCGCCGTGGCAAGGGAAATTTCAGGTTACATGATGCAAGCAACCCAGTACGGGGGCATGAGGCCTTACGCGGTTTCTATACTCCTCGGCGGGTTTGACTCGGAGCCGCGTCTGTTTGAAATAGAACCTGGAGCATCATACTTGGGCTACAAAGCCGACGCCATAGGAATGGGCAAGAAAGTTGCCTCAGAGATACTTGTAAAGGAATACAAGGAAAACATAGGCCTAGAAGACGCAATGGCGCTAGGCACAAAGATAATAAAGAAGATAAACGAGGGGAAGCTTTCTAACGAAAATATAGATATCTCTTACATAAACGAGGACAACGGATACTATTCCCTGTCGGCTGAGGAGATATCAAAGTACATCTAATTGTTGATGAGTGGCATGTCTAAAGCAGTGATAGCAAAATATTCGGTTAGCGGGGAAAACTTCGAAATACTGGTAGACTCTGACCTTGCTTATGAGTACATTACTGGAAAGAGGTCGGATCCCCTTTCGGTGCTGGAAGCCGACGAGGTTTTCAAGGACGCCAACAAGGGCGAGCGCCAGAACCAGGAAAAGCTGAAGAAAGCCTTCAACACTACAGACCTGGCAAAGATAGTAGACATTATACTGAAGAAGGGCAACGTCCCTATAACAACGGAACAGCGCAACAAGCTCATGGAGGAAAAGAAGAGGCAGATAATAAACACCATAGCGAGGAATGCAATAGATCCGCGAACAAATGCGCCGCATCCCGCGCAGAGAATAGAGAACGCCATGAACGAGGCGCGCATAACAATAGATCCATTCAAGAACGCGAACGAGCAGATAGAGCCGATACTGAAAAAGCTCTCGCTCATTCTGCCAATAAAGTTTGCAAACGTTACTATTGAAGTGACAATACCTCCAGATTCGGCAAACAGGTGCTACAACCTGCTCAAGCAGTACGGCCTCAAGAGCGAGAAATGGCTCGGCGACGGCTCGCTTGACGCCACTCTGGAATTTCCCGCTGGGCTCCAGACTGAATTTTTTGACAAGCTGAACGGGCTCACGCACGGCAATGCGATAACAAAGATATTGGAAACTTCTTCTAGATGATTTCATGAACAAGATAGTAGTGCCGGGAGATTTACTGGCAGACGCACCAATAAGCATGGAAAATGCACTGATATACGACAACAAGACATATGCGGCCATACTAGGCCTGTACGACGACGAGAAAAAGACGCTGATACCGCTGGAAGGCACATGGAATGCCAGGCGCGGCGACACTGTGATAGGCATTGTTGACGAGGTCAGGCTCAACTCATATTCGGTAGACCTGAACTCGCCTTTCAAGGGAATGCTGATAGCGAGGTTCGTCTCTAGCAGGCTGCAAATAGGCAGCGTCGTGGAAGCAAAGGTAAAGGAGCTTGACGAGACAAAGACAGTAATGCTAATGTACGCAAAGAAGCTTTATGGCGGCAAGATAATAGACATTCCCCCTACGAAAGTTCCACGAGTTATAGGAAAGGGCAACACAATGATAAAGCAGATAACAGAAGGAACGAATTCCTCAATAATAGTGGGGATGAACGGCCGCATATGGATAAAGGGCGGCGACGTCGCAATGGCCACCGAAGCCATATTGAGGATAGTGGAAGAGGCGCACACGGAAGGCCTCACCGAGAGGATAGCCGAGATGCTTAAACAAGGAAAAAAGGTTGTTTAATGGAAGTAGAAGAAAAACCACAGCTGATAATAAACGGCAAGCGCACCGACGGTAGGGCGTTTGACGAGCTCAGGAAGATAAAAATAGAGGCGAACGTCCTTAAGAATGCCGAGGGGTCAGCATATATAGAATGGGGCAACAACAAAATACTCGCAGCAGTCTACGGCCCAAAAGAAGCGCTCCCAAAACACGTTGCAGATCCGGAGCGCGCGATAGTGAAGTGCAGGTACGCAATGGCTCCGTTTTCATCGCTTGAAGAGCATGGAAGATCAGGGCCAAACAGGAGAGCCACAGAAATATCAAAAGTCACCAGGGAGGCGTTCGAAAACGTCATACTTCTGGACAAGTTTCCAGGGTGCAGCATAGACATATTCATAGAAGTACTGCAGAGTGACGGAGGAACAAGAGCAGCAGGAATTACGGCTGCAGCCGTGGCCCTCGCCGCAGCAGGCATACCGATGAGTGATCTGCCATACGCAGTCTCTGCTGGGAAGATAGGCGACAACATTGTAATAGACCTGAACAAGCTGGAGGACAACTATTCAGACGCGGATGTGCCTGTCGCAATAAGCCCAAGGACGGGCGAAGTGCTGCTGCTCCAGATGGATGGCAATCTTACAAAGGAGGAGCTTTCAAAAGCTCTTGCAATGGTTAAGGACGCCGGAGCAACAATATCGAAGCTGCAGAAGGACGCGCTAAAGCGCGACTACGAAAAAATAACAGAAAAGTACAGAAAGGGTGAATAAATGCGTGCAATAGATATGGTAAAAGGGGAATACATAAAGGAACTGCTGAACAAAGGATTCAGGGACGGCGAAAGGGGAATGTACGAATACCGGCCCATAACTATACAAAAAGGTATAATACCTAATGCAGAGGGCTCTGCCCAGGTTGACTTGGGAGGAACAAAAGTCCTAGCAGGAGTGAAGATAGACGTGGATTCTCCTCTCCCCGACAAGCCTGGGGAAGGGAATCTTGTCACTTCGGCCGAGCTGCTGCCACTGGCGTCTGCAGATTACGATGTAGGCCCTCCGAGCCCGGAAGCGATAGAGCTGGCAAGGGTTGTAGACAGGGGCATAAGGGCAGGAGAAGTAATCGACATGAAGTCCCTCTTCATAGGAGAAGACAAGGTATGGTCTGTTTTCACAGACATATATGTGTTGAACTACGACGGCAATCTCTTCGATGCAGCAACGCTTGCTGCAGTCACGGCCTTGCGCACGGCGCGCATGCCGAAATACGAGGATGAAAAGGTAATCAGGGAGGGTTCCCTTCAAAGGCTGAAAACAAATTCCACCGTCACTTCTTGCACCTTCGCTAAGATAAACGGAAAGACGGTGCTAGACCCTAACAAGGGCGAGGAAGACGTGATGGATTCGAGGCTCACAATAGCTACAGACGGCAAATACATAAGGGCTATTCAGAAAGGCCTGAGCGGATCCATATCCTATAAGACAATAGAGGAGCTCGTTGACATTTCTTTCGAAAAATCGAAAGAGTTAAAAAGTATTATAGACAGAACATTAGATTAGCGCGGGTAATCAAATGGCAAACTCTAGCATAAGGTACGGTGCAAGCCTCAGGAAGAGATACTTTGCAGTGCAGTCGCAAAAGCGCGCGAAATACATGTGCGACGTCTGCGGCAAGGTTGCGGTGAGACGCATAAGCACCGGCATATGGAAATGCAACCACTGCGGCGCGACTTTCGCAGGAGGGGCATATACACCAAAGACTTCAGCAGGGGAAACAGTGAACAAGCTTCTCGGGAGGAGCGCGAAGTGAGCAAATGGTTAAAATAACCTACTCTCCAATAGAAGAAATAGTGCTTCACGAGGTTGTCAAGGTGGAAAAGGACGACCTAATAAGGGAGCGCGTCACCCCTGCGGGCAACATGCCCTTGTACTGGTGCGACGGGCTGCTCTTCAGCTTTTCATCCCTGCCAATGACAGACGACGTCGTGAAGGAATACCTCAACGGAAGAATACACTGGCTAGAATTGCACTTCTGCAAGATGGAAGACTATATTCCGCTCATCTCAGTAAACGACGATGCCTTCAAAGGCACAATAACGCTTAGGGTAATAGACACAAGCGGCTCCATGCTGCACAGGGAGCTTGTAAAATGGGTAAAGAAAAACGTGAAGTGATAATATGGCATACGTGTGTCTGCATTGCGGGAAGAAAATAAAGCAGCTTGAGGGCGTCATAAGATGCCCGTACTGCGGCTACAGGGTCCTTGCAAAGGAGCGCCCGGCTCTGGCGAAAGAGCTCTCTACTGACTAGTTCTCTCCTACTATAATTGATGCTGAAACGCTCTTGACCTTGCTGTAGAGCACGCTGCTTTTAGCGAGAGCTTGCCTTATGTTTTCGCTCTTGGCTATGTGTTCCAGTTTCATGAGGAGCAGGTGCGACACGCCGCCGCTTTCCAAGTCCAGCAGTATGTCCTTTACCTCGCCGACGTTCTTGCCGCCAGTAGTTATTATCTTTTTGCCATAGAGCGAAGACAGCCTAATATCATCCATTTTTTCACCGCTTGACAACAATTCTTGTAATCCTTTTGGAAGCAAAAATTCTTATTATGTATTCCTGAAGCTCATCGATAAATTTTCCTTTGTTAAGCTCAAGCTCGCCCAATTCTGAATCAGAAAAAAGCTGCTTTTTTCCTTCGACAAGCTTCTCCAAATAGGAGTCAGTGAGAGAGTAGAACTTGCGCTTGCACTTTGTGCACACGAAGATCGGCACCACAGGCACGCTGCCTAGTTTGCTCATATCCTCGCTGTCGAGTTCCCTCACAATGCTCTTCTCCTTGCAAAAAGGGCACTCCGCATTGATTTTTACTCCTTCGTACTTGTCTCTCTTACTTATGCTGTAGCCGTAGCCAGATAACCTCTCTTCTATCACCTTGAGCGCGTCTCCCTCTGCTACGAAGTCCTGCTCAAGGACCTCTCCGTCCTCGTTGAAATCCGTGACAAGAGTGCCTTTTCCTGTATGTTCGAAAAGCGAGAACCTGCTTATGCCGTCTTTCACGTAATAGCCAGTCTTGAACCTTCCATCTCCGCTAGAGCCTACATCTATCATGGACTCTTCCTACCTCCTATGCCAGCTTCCCGCATTCTTGAGCACGTAGTCCATTATGTCCTTCCTTGTTATCTTGTTCCTTTTTTCCTTTTTGGCGTTGCTCACTGCAAAATTGGATATCCTCTTAGCCTCGGTCTCAAGCATTTTTGTCATTTCTTCTATCGCGTCGTCGGTTATGTTTATTTTTGCGTACCTTTTCACTATCTCTTTAACTGCCTGCTTGGATATCTTCGCCATAGGAACGCCTCAGAACTCAAGATCTTCATCATTGTTTCCTCAGATCTTAGATTCATCACTGATCTGATTGCGCAGTTCATCTATAAATTGCTTTTGCTGTGGCATCAAAAAACCGCTGCAATTGCCATTGCTTGCAATTACGCTGCCTACATGCTGCTTGCAGACACCTTCTGCAATGCGCCGAAGCTTACGCTTGGCATCACGCCGTTTGGCGGGTAGGCTCTAACCGTAATCAGCGCCCAGTATGTAACGTAAGAAGGAACCGTCGAATAAGGAGTCAGCTCTACAGCATCAAAAGACGTATATGTTCTATCAGTGGCCGCAACTTTTTCAGAAGATGAACTTGCGTCCAGAGTGTTTTCAAAAGGCTCTACCCATCCTGTCATCGCTCCCCCAGAAACATACTGGAACTCCACGGTATACCATCTTGACGTATTCATCCTGTAGGGCACAGATGCGATTTCGCGACTCCAAGTGGAGCCGGAAGTTTCCCATATGGCGAAGTTGGTGTTGTTGCCTTCCCCTGGGTCTGCAGAATAGCCATCCCATTTGCCTGCAGAATTGGATCCTGCACCAAGCCCAATGTCCCACGGATTCTTATTTGTCTTTATCCATCCGGTAACGATGAAACTGGAAGGCAAGGGAGATGCCAAATTTATGAATGCGATTTCGTTGCCCTTTGAGCCATTCCACACAAGCACAGGCTGGTAATTTCCAAGCGGCCCCATTGCAGCGGTTTTCGCAAACCTGCCTTGATATGACGAAGATACGGGATCCTTTTGCATGTTGAAATAGTGCAGAAAAACGTCTGCTCCATCATCGTATCCGGCATAGGAAGGACTGAGCTGCGGCGCCTCGCCAATTGGTCCGCCACCTGAGAGCAAGTTTGTGGTCTTTGAAGCAAAGCCAAGATACGCTGTGACTGAGCTGGAAGCTGGCATGCCTTTGGCCAATTTGAGCCATATGGTCAGCAATCCGCTGCTGTTGCTCTCAATCCAAGCAGGTATTATTGTTCCATTCGCATAGAAGAATTCGAAGTTTGCAAAGGTTCCGTTGTAAGCAATGTATTTCGAGTAACTGGACTCTGGAAGCTGCAAAACCTGCTGGAAAGGCCCATTAACTGTGGCGTTTTGCGAATTCTTTATAGTAATTGGAACATACGCCAATATGCCGCTCACGTTAGTAGGCATGCCTGAAAGCGCTGTCGTAGCATTAGATTGAACAATTGTGCTGATGGATCCGAGCTCGTCAGTGTGCGAAATTTGCTCCTCAGTAAAGCCAATATAAACATATCCCTCTATGGAATTGCCATAAGTGTACGCGCTTGGATATGGGGAACCAAAAGGAAGCTGCAATCTAACTGTAACATTCTGCCCTTCATTCAATGTTCCTAAGCTTGTGACAGCCGCGTTCTTCAGGTTGCCGCCGCCAGGCACGAAATACACGTCGACATCGCTCAACTCAGGAGCAATTTCCTGCCCCACAGTCACAGTGAGGATCCCAGATTCAGAAATCACAGCGTTGCTGCACAAGAAGCCAGGATTTGGCGTGCAGCCAGAGTGCGCGTTGCTCCTGTTGCTCAAAATTCCAGAGCTGAACAAAACTGCAAGGACAACGGCAGCCACGACTATTATCAATACGTATGCTGCAATATACTCCCCGGTCGACTGTGCCTTGCCTGTATTAAATTCTGCTGCGCCATTATGCATGCTATCATTATATTAGAATTGCATTTCAAAGCTTCCGCAATTAAGATGCGGAATTCCCAGTGTCAACAAAATATAATCAGTATTGAAGAAAAAATATATACGCCTTTGCAAATTGCATCATAAGGATTTCTTCATGTTAGTCTCTGCTTGCCGATGCGAAGACGTGACCGTTTTCCAATGGCAGACGACATCACAAGCAAGTATTTGCTGCACCCGGCGCTTCAATTGCAATAAATTTAGAACGCTAACCGCAGCACTGCGACAGATATAAAAACTTAGCAGTGCAAAATTATATTTCGTGAGGTTTTTTTAATGGCACTAGAAGAAGTATCAAGCAGCGATTTTGAGGAAAAAGTCCTGAATTCAAAAACGCCTGTGGTGGTGGACTTCTGGGCAGAATGGTGCGGCCCATGCAGGTTCTACTCACCAATAATAGAGGAGATATCAAAGGAATTTAGCAAGGCAAAATTCATGAGCGTCAATACCGACGAAAACCCAGACATAGCCACGACATACGGCATAATGAGCATCCCTACTACTATGATCTTCCAGGACGGGAAACCAAAGGCAGGAATGGTCGGGGCAGTTCCTAAGGAGACGTTGAAGAAGTGGCTCTCCCAGAACATCTAGCATTGCGCTACCTGTCAAAATTAAATAACCTTTCTAATTATAATAATAGTCATGGAAATATCTCTTCCGAGAGGCGTAAACGACCTCGATCCAGCAGATGCAATGCTAATGGAGAAGCTGGTCAGCACTGTTTCTGGGATATTCAGAAGGTTCGGTTTCTACCCGATAAGTACGCCTTCGATAGAAAACACAGCAACGCTCAACGCAAAGGCATACGGCGATGAGCCTACAGGCGAAATATTTCTACTCAAGGACGGCGACGAGGGCCTACGCTTTGACTTTACTGTGCCTCTCGCCAGGTATATGGCAATGAACAAGGATCTTCCTCTGCCTTTCAAGCGCTACCAGATAGGCAGCATATGGAGGCGCGACGAGCCGCAGAAAATGAGGCACAGGGAATTCATACAGGCTGATGTTGACATAGTAGGGAGCACTTCAATAGAAAGCGACGCAGAAGTAATCGCCGCTGCCGCCACGGCCCTGGAATCTTTAGGCTTAAGCGATTACCAAATACAGATAAACAGCAGAAAGATAATGAACGCGATACTTGAATTCTTCGGCCTTCCAAGCGAAAAGCACGTTGCCGCCATAAGAGCCATAGACAAGCTGCAGAAACGCGGCGCGGATTTTGTTTCATCGGAGCTTGCATCCCTTGGCATAGCGCAGAGCAAGGCAGCCGAGCTTCTCGGCTTTCTCGGGATGCCAGGAAGCAATGAGGAAAAGCTTGACAAGATAGAAGCGTCAATAGCCAAATCAAAAGAAGAAATTGCAAATATGCGCAGGCTGATATCCCTTTTGAAGCTGTACAACATAGCAGCCGAAATAAAAGTGGAGCCATCCCTGGCAAGGGGATTGGATTACTATACTGGTTCAGTCTTCGAGTTCATAGTAAAGAGAAACGGAGAGCAACTGCCATCCATATGCGGAGGCGGCAGGTACGACAACCTGATTGGAATATATTCCAAGAGATCGCTCCCAGCAGTAGGCATAACGGTGGGAATCTCACGCATACTCGACATACTAGGCGGCAGCGGCGGCATAGCCACATACTCAAAGGTTTTCGTGGCATACATCGGCGATGAAAATGCCGACTATGCCCTCGGCATTGCGAACACGCTGAGATCAATGAACTTCAATGTCGATTTCGAAGTGATGGGCAGGTCGATATCAAAGCAGCTGGAATATGCCAACGCGCTTAAGATAAGATTCGTCATAATAGTAGGCAACATAGAAAAGGGGTCAGGAAAGGTGAAGCTCAAGGACATGCTAACAGGAAAGGAGGAGGCATTGACAGTCAACGATGCCGCGGAAGTCATAAAAGCCACAGGAGAAGACGCAAAAGAGTTGATTTGATGGCAAAAAAAGAAATGGAAGAGATAACAGAAAACGCAATTAAAAGAGGAGGCATACTTGCCAAGCTTTATTTTGACATGCACAGCGAAAAGGAGGATGACTTGCAGCCGCTGATGGCCGACATGATAAACAACAAGCTTCTCAAAAGCCCCGGGGTAATATACTGCTACGGGAGCATAGACGAACCAATAAAGATAGACAACATATACTCTACCAACGCAGTGGTAACGACCCTTTTCAAGGATCTCGGGGCGCTGATAGGCGTTGCATTCAACTTCATACCGGCCGGAGTCGAAATAATAAAGCCTGAAAAAGAGCTGGTGCTAAAATCTTCAGAGCTGCAATCGATAATACTTGACATAGCCCAGATATCAATAGGTTACATGCAGTATATAATCAGCAGGTCTCTGACAAAGGAGGACCTTGAAAAGGTGCAGGCGGATCTTAAGGCAAGGGAGGAGCTTGGGAAGAAGCTTCTCGGCAAGTCAGACAAACCTTCCTAGGTTAAACTGCCCTGTCTTCGCCTCTTCATCCTCGCTTCCAAAAAGCGAGTTTATCTCTTCTTTTATGAGCTGCAGCCTCTGCTGCATGTATGCTTCGAGCTCGTACCTCTTTGCTATTTCTATTGCCATCTCCAGGTATTTCTCTATGCTGCCCTTAGAAACTGTTAGGAGCAGCCTGCCGCCATCCTTCGGGCACCTGCCCATGAGCGGCACCCTCCTGTACTTGGCATTGCATATTGTGCACCTGAAAGACTGCCTTGAGAAAGTATGCAGGTTGCCTATCAGATCGGGTATGAAATGGCTTGTTATGAGTTTCTTAGCCACATCCTTCTTGTTTACTGCGTGTATCTTGTCAACGAGGTCAAACTCGAGCTCAACCTTTTCTTGCATTGTGTTTAGCGTCGAATAGACGCTTCTCTTAGGCGAGCTCTTTATTGCGAGCATGCTGCTTCCATGGGTGAATCCCAAGCCCTGGAACGAGGCGTTTGTGCCGAGCCTGTCGCCCACAAGCTCTACTTTTGCTTCTGAAGGCGAAGAATTTTCGTTGCTCTTTTCGTAGAACTCCAAAGGATAGCTGTATACGACCTCCATGGAGTGCACTTCGTCGTCTACCTCCTCTGGCATCACATGCAGCGTCAGTATCAGCGGCGCGTCCATTGTGCCGCCTGTGCTTACTGGGAGATATTCTCTTGAAAAGTTCACCAGCGCGTCAAGCAGCAGCATAGTGGTATCCTCGTCGCCGTCGCAGTTCCTCCTCCTGGCAGTGATCATGTACGGGTGGGCAAGCCCCACATTGGCATCAGTGAATCCTATGATGCGGCCCAGCACTCCGCAAGAGGTGTGCGGCGATAGGGTTATCACAAGCTGGCCTATCAAGTCGTTGACAGTGGAAGCGTTGTAAAACCTCCCAACATTGTAGAAGTTTTCAAGCATGTCGTCGACAGCCTTTGCAACCCTGAGCAGGTATTCAGCCCCTCTCCTGTTCAGTATTACGTCCTGGTGCCTCAGCTCAACAAGCTGCTCTTCGCTCTTCAGCTCATTGCCTAGGTAATCCTTGTCGTAGCCGAGAGACCTTAGAGTCTCAAGGCTTACGCCTATCTCGCCAGGGTAGAAGTGTGTTATTGGCGCATCTGTGGCGTCGAAGCGGGAAGTGCCGTCCTTAAATATGTAAACCTCGTGCATGCTCCTTATTATGCCCTTTTCTATAGGCTCCACCACCTTGTTCCTGTTTGTAAGCCCTTTCACGCCCTTGAGCGTGTTAGGAAGCCTTGCGACGCCCACCCTTTTCATTGCGTTTGCCAGCGCCTTCACTATGTCTACCTCCCTTTCCTCGTAGGCTACAGTATCGCTCCCGCACCTTTCGCACTTTTCGCCTCCTGACTCTGCCCCGCAGTTCAAGCATTTGTATTCTATCTTGGCAGGCACTCCGCAATCGTAGCAGTACGGGGTGTCAAGCATTCTCTTGCACTTCTCGCACTTGTACCTTGCCATCTCAACCTTTATTGTGGGGTTGCCCAGCTTTTTGGAATTCACAGCGTATGCCTTAGTGAGGTTCCTCTCCTTTCCGCCGTAGTTGCCCACGGGGAAAAGAAGGTTCGGCGCAGGCTTCATGAGCCTCTCCTTTGCCTTTTCAGGCCTTCCTATCCTGGCGCCTATAGTAGTGCTTCTTTTCATTAGCTTGAACGGCGCCACTCCGTTGAGCAGCGAGAGCACGTCTTCCTGATTTGTAGGATACTTGTCTATGGCAAGCTCGCTTACGTCAAGTGCGCCCTCAGGCCCAGAAGCGAAGCCGAGCGTAGCTACAAGGCTTTGAGCGTAGCCTCCTTGAATCACTGCCATGCTGTTTATGAACTTGTGAGGCACGCACATAAGCTCCAGGACCCTTTTCAGCCTGCTGTCTACGGCAATGCTTATGCTCTCTATGTCGAATACGCGCTTGCCTTGGCTGCCCTCGGCAAAACTGATTTTAGAATTTCTTATTATAGCCTTTGCCAGCTCCTCGACGTCATCTTTTGTTACCTCCTGGAATTCGTAAAGGAATTTGGGGTGCAACGGTATGCCGTATTTGGCAGAGATGCTGTAAGCATCCTCGAAACTAGGATTGCCGACAGCCTGCCCTCCAGCTTTTTCTAGCTGCGCATTCCAAATTTCTTCAACATAACTGGAAGGCTGGAGCAGGGTATTCGACTTCTTGAAATCGCCGTATGTGATAAGCACGTCGCCCATCGATATTATCTCTTCAATCTCGTCCTTAAGTTGTTCAGCAGTCTCTGCGTCGTTTATCCTCATTGCCTCTCCAGATCTAAGCTTCACGAAGGGCCCTTCTATCGAATCCACCGGCATGGCTATGCATCCCTTGCCAGGCAGCTCAACCTTTAGTTGTGTCCCTACAGCAATGAACTTGTCTGCCAGCACCATCGTTGCGGGGCTGAAGCCCTTTGCTGCTATTCCCGTGAACCTGCTCCTTCCATATCTAAGCCTGAAGCCTCCCGGCGCCTTAGGATAAGAAAGTACAGGCCTCCCCGCGACAAGCTCTTCAAGGAAGACGCTCTCGCGCTCCTGGCCCTCGCTCTTGCTTACCTTGTCTATCTTTATGACGTCGTTGAGCCAGCCCCAGTCAAGCCCGGCGCCCTTCACCTCCTTGAGCAGCTTCTTGGCCTTCTGAGCTATGCCCTCGCACAAGACGAGCGGCATTCCGCTCCTTACCTTGTTGGTAAGCCTTACTTCCCTGCCATCCGCCTCCCTTCTCTTCATGTCGCGGTGCACGTTGAGCTCTGTATCGCTAGTACCAACCCCGTCTATGCATACAGGGCAGTTCCTTACTATTGTCCTGACATCGTCGTCAGGGGGCCTGTATTGCAGGTGCGCAACCCTTGTGTCGTACAAGTCTACTTCCTCCACGTATCTTTCTATCTCGTCGTCGGTTGGTTTGTAGGCGCCAATGCCGAAAAACCTCCTGGCGTAATCAGCAACGGCCACAGAGAGCGCGGCTGCTGTGCCTCCAGCTCCCCTTATTGGACCAGCGTACTCTATTGCTACATAATCTGAGTTGTCCCTGTTCTTCATGAGCTTAACGCTCTGTATGCCTTCTGTAGGCGCTACCAGTATGCCTTCGGTGAGTATGGCGAGGCCGACCCTGACTGCAAGCTCAACCCTTTTTACGCCCTCATAGATAGAAAACCTCTCGTTGCTGCACAGCACCTTGACTACATTGAAAGCAAGTTCGCTCCTCGATTGCCCGTGCATCTCCCCCTTTATCAGCTCCGCAAGGCCAGGCATGTTTATTATTCCTTCAACCCTGCTAGCCAGATCAGGTGCTGGTTTTATCTCCACGTAGTCCTTTGGGTCATAGCCGCGCTTCCTTGCACTGCTTGCGACTGCATATGCGCTGTCGAAGCCCTTCGAAAGCGCGTTGAAATATTCTTCTATGTCCATAAACCCTACCTGTTGCCCTCAATCTCCACTGTTTCTGTGAGGGTGTTGAAGTCTATGTTGACAAGCCTGTCTTCCTTGGCCTGGTATATGGGCAGCAGGCACGGCGAAGGGACATGCCCCTGCTTAACTTGGAACGACGTCCTGGCCTGCCAAGTGCCGCTGTTCACAAGAAGGGTGCCGTGGTAATCTGCGCTTCCGTTCTTGTGGATGTGGCCCACGTGAAAAATGTCTGGGACCTTGTCTATGACGAGCGCGTCCTTGTCAGAAGGCACTATGATATTGCCGCCGTATATTGGCGAAAGGTGCCTGCGCCGAAGAAGTTCGGTCATCGCAATTTCTGGTTTAGAATAGCTGCAGTTTGGCACCTGCCTTATCACAGAATCAAGGGATGCGCCATGGTAAGCAAGGATTGTCTGCCCTGCAATGTCAAGGTATGCGGGGTTCTCAAGGAGGTGTATGTTGCTGCCCAAGCTGCTGTAGAATTCCTTAGGCAGCTCCGGCTGCGGCTCCGCCCTCCTCACGGCGTCGTGGTTGCCAGGCAGCACAAACACCTGTATGTACTCAGGTATCGCCTCAAGGAAGTTGAATAGGATGGAATACTGCTTGTATATGTCGTCAACAGTTAGCTCCCTCTCCTGGTTCGGATACACCCCTATTCCGTCGACAAGATCGCCGTTAGCGATTATGTACTTCACCTTTCCGGCAATCTCCCTCTTGTAGTTTACTCTGCCATTCAGCCATGCGAGGAAGGCGTTGAACTGCTTCTCTATGAAAAATCTGCTACCTACGTGTATGTCTGATATGAAGGCTATGCCTGCATCCTCTCTGCTCTTTTTTCTCTCGTGTATTGGGATGTCTGGCCACAGTATCATGTTTGCTATGACAAAAGGCCCGGATATCTTTCCCCTTATGGCTATCACGTCGTCGTTCACTATCCTACCGGCGCTCTCGAAGAGCGCCTTAAGCTCTGGAGTTTCCGACCTTATGAAAAGAATCTTGGCGCTGCCGCTCTCGTCTTCCAATGTGAGCAGTATGTGCCCATTCTTTGTAGTTATCTTGTCGTAGACCATGCCGACTATGCTTACCTCTTTTCCATTAGCGTAGTCCTTCAGCTTTTCAAGACTTCGCAGCGTGCCTCCCAAAGACGCGTTCCTTCCGCGTTCTAGCAGATCCCTCAGCGCAGAGAATCTGTCCTTGAAATAACCAACAAAAGCGTCAGAGCTGTTCCCGCTCGTCCTTACTTCCTTCTTGATTATCTTGAAGTCAGGCGGGAGTTCTTCTGCTTCCGGCTTGAATTCGCTAGGCCTTATAACTTCAACAGGCATTGGCGCCTTCTCTTCTTGCTGTTTCTCTATTATGTCAAGCAGCGTCTTCCTGTCAAGTATTCTTATCCCAACCTTGCCGTCGAAGAAGCTTATTATGCGCGCGCTCAGCGCCTCGAGGTCCCTTCCTTCCAAGTCGCCGTCGGTTATGTCTGAGCTAACTATGGCAATGCCATTCAGTCTGCCAGCAAGTTCAGTAGTCAAAGAGTTAGACGCAGCCATGCCCCCTACCGCAGTAATGCTATACTCTAGCAAAAATAAAAGCGTAACCGCAAAAGAAGTTTCTTTCAGTCCTTTATTGATTCCAACATGCTAAGTATGTTCCATATGACTGTTCTTGCATAAGGGGGAAGGTTTATGTCATTGCTCACTTCGTCTATCTTGTATGTCGCATTAGACGCCCTAGAAGCATAGCTTTCGCTGCCGTCAAGCGCCGTCTTTGCCTCTCCAAGCGCATTCTTCACATTCCTTGGCACGCTGCTGTCATTTAGCAGAGTCTCTATCTGCTGCTTCACCTGAGCAATAGTTTCCTCGAAATTTTTGTTCTCAGCCATATGATCACCTAATAGCGGGCCCGGCGGGATTTTCAAAATATTTTTGAACCCGCGACCGTCAGCTTAGAAGGCTGCTGCTCTGTCCAAGCTGAGCTACGGGCCCTTGTTCTTCATTCATGCCGCGCAGGCGGCATGTTTTCATGGCACCTGGCTCCTCGCCCGTGTTCCCGCCGCGCATCGCCGCATGAACCTAGACGAGCACAATTTTCCGTCTGCCCAACGGTATAAGGATATTATATTGAAAAGTATTTAACCCCTTCGCATACGCTTTCGCCTCCTACGCACATGTCGCTACAGAAGTGACATGCCCATCTATCATCGCAGTTTGCAGCGGAATTTGCAATGTATTTCGAGATCGTCAATGGATCTTTGACATATCTAACAAAACGAGCTTTTCATTGCAAGCCTCTCATATGCGGAAGAAGCGCATCAGGTTCTCCGTAGTAATTGCGACCGCCTCTTCGTAAGTGACTCCTGTCGCGGCAGCAATCATCGCTATTGACTTGAGCACGTCAGTCGGCGTCTTGCCTGCTACCGGAGCATCTGTTTCGGCAACAACGCTTCCTATGCCTACGGCCCTTACCGCCGCGATTCTCTTTTTGGATTCTATTGGAGGCACGGATATTATTGCGCCGAGCTTTTCCGCAGCAAGCGCCTCTTCCCTACCTCCTTCGAAGTAGTGAAACATTGCCCTTGTCTTGTAGCTTGGGAGTATTTCGAAGACGTCTCCAAGAGCCTTCCTCGCATGAATGACGACAGGCAAGTCAAGAGCCTGCGCAATCTCCAACTGCCTCTCGAAGAACCTTTTCTGCCTTTCCTTCTGATCGGCATCCGCTGCCTTCTTGTAATCAAGCCCTATCTCGCCTATCCCCACAATGTTACTGTTGCCCTTCACAAGCCCCTCGAGCCTTTCCAGCACTTCTATTTCATCTTCAAGCGCAAACTCGGGATCTATGCCAACCACTGCGTACACGCCATCATGCGCAAGCTCCGCGTTCCTTATGTTGCTCTTCCAGTCGCTTCCCGCAGAGACAAGGATGCCTATTCCAGAATTCCTTGCTGCCCTGACTGTTGCTTCAGGATCTTCAAACAAGTCTAGGTGCAGATGCGCATCTGCCGCCATCTTCGCCAGCAAAACCTCTTCTTGCGATTCATACAACTGTTGCTGCATCGCCCCACTATATTTATTTATATATTGTGTTTAAACTATATATTGTTTGCATTGCGACCAGCAGCATTAATACTGCTTTCGCCGCTGCATTATGTGGTAATGATGGAGAACGAAAAAGCAATGATTAAAAAAGAAGGCAACGAAATAGACACCCTAGAGTCTACTGTAAAGACCCTGAAGATTGTGACATACGCATCCTTGCTCATAGGCATAATAGCGGTAGTGGCGGCAATGTATGCTCTTCTTGGCGCAAGAACTGTCGCGCCAGCAACAACAACTGTACAAACAACAATTCCAAACGCCACCTTCTCTGGATACAACATAAACGGCACTCTGATAACCCCGCCAATGAGCATTTCTTCAGATCCTGTGATAACCGCGCAGCAGCCTTTTGGCTCAAGGCTCACAAACATAAACGAGCCGCTCAATGCCACTGAACTTGCAATAATAAACAATGCGCCAAATTCCTATTTTGAGAAGGCGGGAGAGATGTACCTCAACGGTTCCCTTACAGACGAAGTCGGCGCAAGCCCTACTACAGTTCCAATGTTCGTGGTCAATGGGAAGCCGTCAGTTATTTATCTTGGATCAATAACATGCCTGTTCTGCAGCGAGAACAGGTGGGCGATGGCAATGGCGCTCTCGAGATTCGGCAACTTCTCGGCGCTTTTCAAGGGATACAGCAGCTTTGGCGATGCCGACCTGCCAACGCTATACTGGGCGCCTGCGCACTACAACCAAAGCACGATCGACTTGGGTTCATTCTACAATAGCAAGTACATAAATTTCATAGCGCTGGAAGATACGGGTCCAATAACCGGAGGCTTTGCGCTTCAGCCAATCCCTACAATGCAGCAAGAAATAAGCTCTGCCGGCAACAAAGTATACTCTGACGCGATGAACTACATAATACAGCTGAACAATTTCCAGGGGACCCCTTACACAATATGGGGCAAATACAACGTGGGCGGAGCCGACGCAGTGGTGCTTGGCAACACTACGCCTACAAGCGCGTCATCCCTTCCGATGACATACATGACCCATGATCAGATTTTACAGCAGCTCTCAAATCCAAGCTCGCAGTTCGGCTGGTCTGAATACGCCGCGGCTGACCTTTATGTAGCCATGGTGTGCCAGAGCATAAACAACTCGGCCCCAGTCTGCTCCCTGCCAGCAATAAAGCAGATAGAAGCGAAGGGCGCATGAATCAATGGAAGATAGCAGCATTCATTTGGGTAGGTGGGCTGTGCTAAAAACAATATACAGCTCATACTTCTACTGGGCAGCAACAGCAATTGCTGCCATTGCCTACTATTTCTTTTACATGTTTGTCATAAGCACTGAACATATTCTTTTTGTGCAGGCTCCGATGCTCATGGTCTATCTCCTTATAATATCTTCCTCAGTTCTTCTGGCAGTGGCTATATATTCTATAAGGCAGCTTGTGCACGTAAGCAGGTCGGTAGCTACAGGAGGGTGGAGCGTTTTCGCAAGCGCTGCCGGCACAGCCCTCATATCATGCGGCTGCGAATCGCCAATAATAGCGCCAATGCTATATCTGCTTGGACTGAACGCTCTTGAGGTAAGCTCAATGCTCTCCTACATAGCTGCATACCAAGCATACCTCCTTGCCGCGCTCTTCGTGCTCAACCTAGCCATATTGTACTATTCGCTTGGAAGCGCGGGAGGCATGCGCCATCCGAAGCGCGCAAAGATAAAAATGACCTTTGACACTGGCACCGCGGCCGAGGGCGGCAAGGCAAAGCGGTGAAAACTTTTTGTATTTATCTGATGCCTATATTATTGGCGATCAGATGGCAGGCAGGCAGAAAGGCAGAGCGAATCATGTGCATGTCAGGAAATCGCAGGCTCGTTTTAAACATTCAAGCGCGGCGAAGCCTAAAGCAAGAAAAGCAAAGCCAATGCCGAAAGGCATGCGCAAGCGCAGCGTCCATATAGGTGACAAGCCTTTTGCGGAGGAACCTGCCTACGGCGGAATGAACGACATAGAGGAGATTCTCGCATCCAGAATAATAGACGACAAGAATATTGTCAACGGTGGCGCGACTATAATACCGGAAATACTTTACAACGCGTCCCCAAAGCTGCGCAACGTGGCATACAGGTCAGGATTCTCGACAGGCAGCATAATCTACAACAGGCGCGGAAAAGACGCCGACACTTTGCTGGAGCTTCTCGAGAAGGCAGGAATGGGAAAAGTGTTGTATTATCCATTTGAGGACAGGGCGATAATAACTACGCCGCAGCGCAAGACCCAGAACATGGGAAAGAAGATACACGCTTACGAAGCAGGAATGATAGCGGGGTATTTATCGTCTGCGCTCAGGATGCCTATAGATGTTGAGGAAACCCACTGCGTTTACAACGGCAATTCCTTCTGCCAGTTTGTCGCGAGGCCTTTGCCATCTGTTGGCCAGGAGGAGCCTATCCAGTACGACTCAGAATCGGTGGTGCCGTCGCTAGCCTCAGCAATATATAACGGGCAGGAAAGCGCAAGCGAATCATATTGCGTGCTCTCAATGCTGCCGCTGGCAGGCAGCGCCGCCGGCGAGATATCCAAAATATTCTACATGGCGGGGAAGGAAATAGCAAGAATAGGCGCGCTTTCTAATTCTTCTGCCGAAGCCGCTATATGGAAAATTGCCTCTTCGATAGGAGTGCAAGCGCAGCTGCTGAGGAGCGGCAAGAGGCCATCAGAAATAAAAATAGTGTACAGCCCCATCAGCTCCATGGCACCAATAGTAAAAATATACTCGTCGCTCTTTGCGGGCTTCGTGAAGGGTGCGTTCAATGCAAGCGCCAAGCTCTCAATGCGCCTCTCGCGCGACAACAGGTATGTCGTGAGCATGCTCATAGGCAAAGGGAAAAGCAATAAATAGGTTGCAGGCAAATACTAACTAGCATCCGGTGTTTCTTGTGGGTTTGGAAAAGATAGATCCCCTGCTTAAGCTCATACCTGGCGTGAAGAAGCCTGATATGCCGCTTAGCTTCAAGGAGAAGATGAAGTGGACTGCAGTGATAATGAGCGTCTACTTCCTGCTCTTCAGCATACCCGCATACGGAGTGAGCACCGCCTCGCTGCAGCAGCCTATAATGCAGCTCATAAGCATAATCTTCGCAGCGAGGATAGGGAGCCTCATAACTGTAGGCATAGGTCCTATAGTTCTTGCAAGCATAATACTGCAGCTGCTCATAGGCTCTAAGGCAATAAATGTTGATCTCAACGACCCCGAGCAGAAGGGCAGGTTCCAAGGCCTTCAGAAGCTTTCTGCTATGATTATTGCAGTAGTAGAAGCATACATATTCACTTCCACTGGATACGTTCCTCTTTCAAGCCCGGCTTTCTTCGGCATAGTGGTGCTTCAGCTGGCGCTTGCAGCAATTATCATAATATACATGGACGAGATGATGACAAAGTTCGGCATAACCTCCGGAATAAACCTCTTCATAGCCGGGGGAGTGTCATACGCCATCATAGGAGGCACAGTGAACATACTGTTCCCAGAGGCTGCTTCCGCGATAGCCGCGGGAGGCGCGTCTGCAATACCTAATGCCATACTGGCTTTCGGCCCATTGGTGTTTGCCATACTCGTATTCCTAATAAGCATCTACGCCTACGACATGAAAGTGGAGCTTCCTCTCGCATTCAGTCAGTTCAGGGGAGTCGGCGGAAGGCTGCCAATTCCTTTCCTGTATGTCAGCGTGCTTCCAGTCATACTTGCGACCTCATTCGAGATGAGCCTGACAGTGTGGTTCAGGTTCATAGCCAACGTCGGCGGGTCTATGGCAAACCTGGCCAAGTTCATAGCGCTTTATGCTGCTACCCCGACCGCAACAGGATCCTCTCTCAACCTCGTGGGAGGGCTGGTTTATCTGATATCTCCTAGTTTCCCGATGCCATACGCTTCGCAATACGGAGGCATAGGAGGCTACAGCACATATTTCGTATACCTCGCGACTCACGCCTCGCAGCTATACCTCCCTTGGGGAGGAATAGTAATGGTGCCTGAGTGGGTGCACGTCCTGATATACACGCTTGTACTGGTGCTTCTTTGCATAGTTTTTGGAAAGTTCTGGGTAGAGATGACCGGGCAGAGCCCGAAGAACATTGCAGACCAGCTGCAGGACATAGGATGGCAAATACCAGGCTTCAGGCGCGACCCAAGGATCACCGAAAACCTTCTCACAAAATATATTTCTACCATAACCGTGCTTGGCAGCGTCTTCGTAGGCCTCCTTGCCGCCCTCGCAACCCTCACCGGAGCAGTGGGCACAGGCATGGGCATTCTCCTTACAGTGGGCATAATGTACATGGTCTATCAGCAGCTGGAGAACGATAAGGCGCTCGAAGCGTATCCGAAGATAAACAAGATGCTTTCATAAGTTAATTGCACAATGCGCTCCGCTCTTTGCAGAATTGCGCGCTTGCTGCAATCCAATGTTGGCGGAGCAGCAGCAAAAACGCCCAAAGCCCCTGTATACAAAAAGTTTATAAATGGTAATTTTTAAATAAAAACTATCCTGTGTGGTACAATGGAATTTTACATATACACTATAATCGCCGGGATACTGGCTCTTTTGGCTTCGTTTGCAGCCGCATACACAACGCTCAGGAAGCCTGAGGGCAGCGAGAAGATGGTAGCAATATCAAAAGCCATAAGGGAAGGAGCTGAAGCGTACCTGAATAGGCAGCTCAAGACAATAGCAATATTTGCAGTCGTGCTTCTGGTAATATTCGCATTTATCAAGAACGGCCTCGAAATAGACCTGGCCTTCGCTGTAGGGGCAATTGCCTCTTATCTTACTGCGTACCTTGGCATGAATGTCGCCGTGAGGGCCAACGTAAGGTCTGCAAAGAGCGCTGAGAAAGGCATAAACGAGGCTTTCTCAACGGCAATAATCGGCGGCGCTGTCACAGGATTCGCTGCTGTGGGCTTCGGCCTCATAAGCATAAGCATGCTTCTAATGTACCTCACAATATCAAAGGTCGCAATACTCATAGGCTTCGGCTTCGGTGCTTCTCTGATATCTCTTTTTGCGAGGGTTGGCGGAGGAATCTACACCAAGGCCGCTGATGTAGGGGCAGACCTGGTGGGAAAGACCGAGCTCAACTTGCCAGAGGACGACCCTAGAAACCCTGCAGTCATAGCTGACAACGTAGGCGATAATGTCGGCGATTGCGCAGGCATGGCAGCCGACGTATTCGAGAGTTATGCTGTTACGCTTGTTGCAGCGCTCCTCATAGCGGCTGGGCTCAGCGCCACAATCCTGCAGTTCAAATATCCTCTTTACGTTGCAGGCGTGGGCATAATAAGCAGCCTTATCTCAATGCTTTTCCTGAGGATAGGCAAGGACGGCAGCCCTACAAGGGCTTTGTACAAGGGCATTCTTTCATCTGTAATAATAGCTGCGGTGCTTGACTTTGCGGTAACATTGCACATGGGCCTTCCTGTTGGCTACTTCGTTGCTGTAGCAACTGGACTTGCATTGGCGATACTGCTGTTCTGGATAACAGACTACTTTACAGGCAACAAGAGCCGCCCTGTAATTAAGGTTGCAACCGCAGCCACAGGCGGCGCAGGCACTGACGTGATAATGGGCTTGGCAGTTGGACTGCGCAGCACATGGCCTTCGGTCGTTTCAGTCGCTGTCGCAATACTCATAAGCTACATGGCAGCAGGGCTTTACGGCATAGGAATTGCCGCGGCCGGCATGCTTTCGCTGACAGCAACGATTCTTACTATAGACTCATACGGCCCCATAACCGACAACGCAGGAGGCATAGCTGAGATGAGCGGCTTGCCAGAGCGCGTCAGGAAGATAACCGACGAGCTTGATGCCATAGGCAACACCACCAAAGCCACGACAAAAGGCTTTGCAATAGGCGGCGCGGCGCTCTCTGCGACGGCACTTTTCGTCGCCTTTGCCAACGCCACAGGCCTTAAGGTCATAGACGCCTTGAATCCTTTCGTCACGGTCGGCATATTCATAGGTGCGCTTCTTCCTTTCCTCTTCTCTTCATTCCTGATGGAAGCAGTAGGAAGGGCCGCAAACCTCATGGTGGAGGAAGTTCGGCGCCAGGTCAAGACAATAAAAGGCCTTCTGCAGGGCAAGGCCAAGCCGGACTACGCCAAGGCGGTAGACATAGCAACAGTCAACGCTCTCAAGGCACTAGTGCTTCCTGAGCTCATAGCGATAGTTACTCCTATAGCAGTAGGTTTGATTCTTGGCAAGGCTGCGCTCGGAGGGCTTCTTGTAGGCATGATACCTGCAAGCTTCGTTGTTGCGCTCTTCATGGCAAATAGCGGAGCCGCGATGGACAACGCCAAGAAGTACGTTGAAGCAGGAAACTTCGGCGGCAAGGGAAGCGATACCCACAAGGCAGCTGTAGTAGGGGACACGCTTGGAGACCCTCTGAAGGACACTGCAGGGCCGGCGCTCAACTCAATGATAAAAGTGATAAGCACGCTCTCAATACTGCTGGCTCCTGTGTTCATGACTTTCGCGCTGCTGTGATTCTTTGGTGCCAGAATTTCACGGAGCCATGACTGCAAGGCACTTCAACATGCACAGGGAGAACCCGACGCCTCTGCTCTCATCGCTGATAACGCATCACGTATCGTCAATAGCTGACATCGGCTGCGGCTCAGGGTTCTACTCGAAGTACCTTTCCAACTATGCCGACAAGGTGTACTGCGTCGAGATCAGCAGCGAAGCGATCGGCATTGCGAGAAAGGAGCTTGAAGGAAAGAACGTGGTTTTCCTCAACGAGTCCGCCGAGAAGACAAGCATACCTTCTGGATCAGTAGACATTGCTTTCTTCGCAAACTCCTTCCACGACATGGAAGACAAGACTGCAGTAGTGGCGGAAGTATCAAGGATACTGAAGCCTGGAGGCAGCGTCATTATTATAGACTGGAAGAAGGACTCGAATTTCGGACCGCCCCAGAACATAAAGATGTCAGAGGAGGACTATCTGAGGCAATTCAGCGGCTTCAAGCTTGTCAAGTCAACCGATGTCGAGCCGCAGCATTACTGCCTGGTTTTTTCTAGGTAGCATTTTCGATTTCAGCGCTTGTTCCTATTGGAAATAATTTCTGGGTTTCAAGCACAGCATTGCCGTAATGGCAAACTATCCTGTTGCTAAATGGAATGCCGTTATAAGAATAGGCGATGCTGCCGTTTTCGATCCAGTATTGGTAAAGCTGCATAGGGGTATTGTGCATCCACATGCACACGTATTGCGTGCCATTCATCAGGAACAGCATTCCCAGGCAGTTTCCTTTGCCATTGCAGTTGCCGATGCTGTACTGGTGCATATAGCCCTCTTCCTGCTGCGCCAGCGTAGAGGCAACATACACATTCCAGCCTTTGTTTGCTATCGCGATGCTTCCTATTGGAAATCCAGAAAGCGAGTTGCCATATTCAGCATAGAGCGCTACGGCAAATATCAGCACCGCAGCAGCAACAGCAAGAACCGCCAGCATATTCATTGCATCACTAATTTTAAACAGCGGGCATCTGTAGTCGCTCCCATAAAGACAGGTATTAGGAAGCTTGCTGAGAACATAGTAGAGCTAAAAAATGAGCGCATCTTTGAATGATTATACACCATAGTATTTTTGAAGCTCACTTATTCCGTCGTCAAGGCTGTAGCTTGCTTTGAAGCCAAGAACC